>CALWRT010000108.1 GCA_944384015.1 uncultured Lachnospiraceae bacterium
GAGCCCCCAAGAGCTGACCTGCGATTTCCTGAAGCAGCTCCAGAGGAAGCATCGCCAGAAGATTACGATTTTTGAATACAACGGTATGTGGAAGGTGCAGGATCTTCTGGACGTGCTCCCGAAGAACTGGCCGGTTGTCCAGATTTTTACGATGATTGATGCGAGCACATATGAGATGTATCTGAACAACATGCGCTCGATTATGATGGAGCTTGTCAAGGCGTCAGATGTGGTGATTTTCAACCGCTGCGACAAGAACACGAAGAAGGGAAGCCTGCGGCGGTCTGTTAAAGCGGCTAACCGAAGGGTACAGATTATCTATGAGTCCATAGACGGCAGCGATGAGGACGAAGAAGAGGACGACCTTCCCTTCGACGTGAACGCTGACCTGATTGACCTGGAAGACGACGACTACGGGCTGTGGTATCTGGATGCGATGGATCATCCTGACAAATACAATGGCAAAAAGATCCGGTTCACTGCTATGGTCTACCGGGGAGATAAGCTGCCGAAGGGATATTTTGTCCCGGGCAGGTTCGCGATGACCTGCTGCGCTGACGATGTGACTTTCATCGGGTTCCTGTGCAAGTCCCAGTTCGCCGACAAGCTGAAGCTGAGGGAATTTATCAAGCTGACGGCTTCGGTGAAGACCGAAGTGCGCGCGGAATATCAGGGACCGGGGCCGGTGCTGACGGCGGTGAAAATTGAGAAGGGCAAGAAGCCGGAGGAAGAGCTGGTATACTTTAACTAGGGCAGTGCCGCCCGAATCAATGTTTCCGCATAGACGGCAATTTCTGCGGAAGTGACAATGCCAGCCTCGGAGAAACGACGGGAGAGGAAGCATGCAGACAATTCAGGAAGATATTAAGAATGGGACATTCCGGACGATTTATCTGCTGTTCGGAGAGGAAGAATATCTGAAGCGCCAATACCGGGATAAGCTGGTAAGAGCGCTTGTTCCCGGCGGCGATGCGATGAACTGCGCCCGCTTCCAGGGAAAGGAGGCGCAGATACCGGCGCTCATCGACTTGGCCGAGACGCTGCCGTTTTTCGCGGATTATCGGGTGATTGTGGCGGAGGAGACGGGGTTTTTCAAGAACGCCAGCGGGCAGCTGGCGGATTACGTGCCGGATATCCCATCCACCACCGTTTTTATATTTGTTGAGAAGGAAGTGGACAAAAGGGGGAAACTGTATAAGGCGGTCAAGGATCACGGGCGGGCGGTGGAATTTGGCCTTCCGGATGAGCGGATGCTCACGCGCTGGGCGCTGGGCATCCTGAAGCGGGAGAACAAGAAGATATCCGAGCCGGTTATGCGGCTTTTCCTGGACAAGGCAGGCTTCTCCATGGAAAATATGGAGCAGGAGCTGGAGAAGCTGATCTGCTATGTGGGAGAGCGGGAGATCGTGACCCGGGAAGATGTAGAGGCGATCTGTACGGAACAGACGGAAAACCGCGTCTTCGAGATGATCCACAGGATGGCGGAGAAAAGGCAGAAAGAAGCGTTAGGGCTGTACTATGACCTGCTGGCCCTGAAGGAGCCGCCGCTGCGGATCCTCTATCTGATCGGGCGGCAGTTCAATACGCTGCTCCAGGTGAAGTCCCTGGCTGCCCAGGGGATGGACAACAACGCCATTGCCTCCCGGGCGGGGCTTCGCAGCTTCACCATCCGCAGATACCGGGCGGAGGCAGAGAAGTTTTCCATAGACCAGATCCTCCAGGCGCTGGGTGACTGCGTCCAGGCGGAGGAAGACGTGAAGACGGGGAAAATGGAAGACCGGCTTGCGCTGGAGCTCCTTCTCGTGAAATACAGCGGGTAGTCATGCCTATATGCAGAGGGGAGAAGCAGACGTGATTTCCCTTACGGGCGCATAAGATTCCTTACATTTGATAAGATTTTAAGGGAAAGTTTGATTTGAGAATTGAATTTTCCCTTATTTTATGCTAAACGTCATCCCTATCACCCAGAACGATATCCTTCAGCTCCACAAGATTCTCTACAGCCATAGGAACAATCCCATGGCCGGCAGGACGAAAAGCGTGCAGAACTACATCAGCGTTGCTTATTCCGATGGTCATGCGGAGATCCTGTTTACGCCCCTGTCCCCCTATGAGACACCGGAGGCCTTGGACAGGATCTGCGAGGAGTATAACCGGGTAATCGGCAATATGGGGGTGGAGCCGCTGATCGTCATTCCTGTTTTTATCCACGACTTCCTCTGCATTCACCCGTTCAACGACGGCAATGGAAGAATGAGCCGCCTTCTGACTACGCTGCTGCTCTATCGCAGCGGGTTCTATGTGGGCAAGTATATCTCGCTGGAGGCCAAAATCGCAAAAAATAAGGACCTCTATTATGATGTCCTGGGTCAGGCGCAGATTGGATGGCATGAAGGCACGGAAAATGTGGTGCCGTTCATCAAATATCTGCTGGGCATCGTTCTTTCCGCCCGCAAAGACTTTGAGGATCGCTTTGCCTTGGTGGAGACAAAGCTCCCTGCCCTGGAGACCGTGCGCCGGGCCGCCGCGGAGAAAGTCGGCCGGTTCACGAAGCAGGATATCCGGGAGCTCTGCCCTTCGCTCAGCATCAGTTCCATTGAAGGGGCGCTGCGGAAATTGGTGGCATCCGGCGAACTGAAACGGGAGGGTGCCGGGAAGAACATTTGCTATTACAGGGCAAAATGATTATGACGTTTCTTCCCCAATAGAAATACAAACACAATCCCCGCATCCGGCATGACGGAACCGGATGCGGGGATTGTTATAGGAGCCGCTCCCTGGCGGCTGAATGTCGCAATTTATAATAGAAGCTCGTTCCCTTACGCGATGGCATTGACGGCCTTGGTAAGGCGGGATACCTTCCTGGAAGCTGTATTTTTATGATAAACGCCCTTCGTGCAAGCCTTGTCGATCTCGGAAATGCAAGCGAGCAGCGCTGCATTGGCGGCCTCCTTATCCTTAGCGGCAACAGCAGCATCCACTTTCTTGATATAGGTTCTCACCTTGGAACGGATCGCTTTATTTCTGGCAGCTTTCGTCTGGTTCACTAAGATTCTCTTCTTCGCGGACTTTATATTAGCCAATTCTGACACCTCCTATACTCTTTATCATTCTATACAGTTCCATTAAACGAGACACGGATTGTCTAATGAAAACATACTCATATAGTTTAGCCCAAAGGGGTTTGCTTGTCAATACATATTCCGGGGATTTTTGAGAAAAATAGTAACAGCTGTTACGAAAAATAGCAGAGACTGAGGAGCGCCGGCCAGCGAGACTCAATCAGGCGAATACGGTAAGACAGACAGGAGGAATATGTCTATGGAAAGATTTCAGGGGCGGACAGATCTGGCGCTGGAAGCGACGGAGCGTTTTGAAGATGATCAGGTTGAGATATCCGGGGTAAAAATCACGGAGTATTACCGGCAGGAGACAGACATCAAAATCACAAAGGTGGTCATTGAGACGGAGAATGGTTCCAAGGTGATGGGCAAGCCGAGGGGCACGTATTTGACGCTGGAAGCGCCGAACATGTCGGTGCCTGACGAAGGGTATCATCGGGAGGTTTCCGAGGAGCTGGCCAGGCAGATTGTACAGCTGATAGGAGATAGACAGAAGGAGAAATCGGTGCTGGTGGTAGGACTGGGCAACCGGGAAGTGACCCCGGACGCGCTGGGACCGGATGTGGTGGGCAATCTCCTGATAACCAGGCATATTCTGAGGGAGTACGGGAAGATCGCGATGGAGAAGGAGAAGGTGAACGCCGTGAGCGCGATCGTGCCTGGGGTGATGGCCCAGACGGGCATGGAGACGCTGGAAATCCTCCAGGGGGTTGTGGGCGAGACGAAGCCAGATGTGGTCATTGTGGTGGATGCCCTGGCAGCCAGAAGCACAAGGCGGCTGAACCGCACGATACAGATCTCAGATGCGGGGATCCATCCAGGCTCCGGGGTGGGCAACCACCGGCAGGCGCTGACCCAGGAAACCCTCGGCGTCCCGGTGATCGCCGTGGGCGTTCCGACGGTGGTGGACGCCGCGACCATCGTCCATGACACGATGGAGAGTCTGGTAGACGCGATGGGGCAGTCAGAGAGGCTGAGGAGACTGGGAGACTCCCTTGCCAGTCTGGATACATCAGAGAAATATCAGTTGATCCGGGAGCTGATCTCCCCCCAGCTGAACGGGATGTTCGTCACGCCGAAGGATATTGATGAGACGGTGAAACGCATTGGGTTTACCATATCAGAGGGAATCAATATGGCTCTTCAGATTGAATAAGGGTTACGATTCACAGCCGATTCAGAAGGAACAATCAACGCGTCGTGCTTGCACGTAAGCGCGTGTTGTTCCTTCTGAATCAGGACTGTGAAGCAGTCACCCCACCCACATAAGCAGCCTTAGCGCCGTAAGGCGCGAGACGGAAGCCTCGAAGAGGCGACGGGTGCGCATGCGGGTGGGGTGGCTGTGAATCGTACCGAATGAGGAGAAGCGGCTTCACAGACATAATTGACAGGCGCCGTCATATACTACAGGTAGAGTGAAGGTGGTGCCTGGATGGGAGTCCGATTCTTGAGGAGACTAAATAGGATATTATGGGGCCTTGCGGCCGCGGCAGGGCTCTATCTGTTCGTGCACGGATATCAGCTGTGGAGGGGGGATGGACAGGACGGCAGCCTGAATTACTTCGTGCAGGAAATCGTATATGACATGCAGCAGCAGACAGCAGCAGGCCTGCTGCCCGGACTGGCCTATCCGCTGGAAGGGAGAGAATCTATCGCGGGATGGGAGGAGTTTCTCGTAAGACGGGCGTACGCGTTTTTTCCAATCTACGGGTATGTGGACGCATATATGGACGATACGGCGGAGTATGAGAGCCGATCCACCTATGAGGAAATTCTGCGGGCGGAGGCGGCAGACGAGAATACAGTAGATGCCATGACCGGGGAAGTGCAGGGGCTGACAGATGAAGAGAAAAATATGCAGATGGAGAATGAGAACGCGGCGGCGATCGTCGGCAAGACTGATCCGGCTCAGATAGGAGAGGGGGCGGCTGCCCAGGGAGAAGGAGAGGAGGCCGGCCAGACAGGGGACGGTCAGGAAGGGATCGCCCAGGCAGAGGGGGCAGGCGCTGCCAGCGGGGACGCGGCAGCCGAAGACGGTACAGACAGCGGGGACACGGCGGATGGGGCAGGAGAGGATGCCGCGCAGCAGGCGGCTGTCCCGGAAGATTCCCAGACGGCTGTGGAGGCCGCGGCTCCTGGGGGCATTATTTATTCGGAGGCCCAGCTGGCAGACTTTGATTTTCTCCTGAACAATTTCTATACGGTGGACAGTTCCACAGCGATCAGCAGCTCTGTACTCAATGCCCAGCGCCTGCTGGAGAAGGATCTGACCATAGACACAAGCGCGGAAGGGCCGCAGATCTTGATCTACCATGCCCACTCCCAGGAGGGCTTCCTGGACTCAGAGCCGGGCAACCTGGAGACGACCATTGTGGGAGTGGGAGATTATCTGGCGCAGATCCTCCAGGAGACCTACGGATACGAGGTGATGCACAACCGGGAGGTCTTCGACATGGTAGACGGGAAGGAAGACAGAAATGAGGCCTACACCCTTGCCGGGGAGCGGGTGGAGCAGATACTGGCGGAGAATCCTTCCATCCAAGTGGTGATAGACCTGCACAGGGACGGAGTGGACGAGAGTACGAAGCTGGTGACGGATGTGAACGGGAAATCAACTGCCAAGCTGATGTTCCTCAACGGGCTGTCCTACTCGAAGAAAAACGGGCAGATATCCTATCTCACCAATCCTTACATAGAGGATAATATGGCGATGACGCTGAACATGCAGCTGCTGGCGTCCAAATATTATCCGGGAATGATGCGGCGGATCTACCTGAAGACGTACCGCTATAACCTCCATCTCAGCCCCAAGGCGGTCCTGGTGGAGTGCGGGGCTCAGACGAATACCCTCCAGGAGGCCAAGAACGCGATGGAACCGCTGGCGGATATCCTGAACCGGACACTGAAGGGGGAGTAGGGAATGTCAATGAAAGACAAAAAGTATACGGACGGAAAACAGCTCGATACAGGAGGGCAAATTGTCTGTTGATGAAAAGATAAAGGGTATGCTATACTATTTCACGGAAAGCCGCGGCTTTTCCCGGCGCGCGGCATTTTGGATACGTGAAGGAGAGAAGGAATATGGCAGAATTTGAACAGAGCAGCATCCGCAATTTTTGCATCATTGCCCATATCGATCACGGCAAGTCTACTCTGGCTGACAGAATTATAGAGAAGACAGGTACTCTGACGAGCAGGGAAATGTCAGATCAGGTGCTGGATAATATGGATTTGGAGAGAGAGCGGGGGATTACCATTAAGGCTCAGACTGTCCGCAATATTTATAAGGCGAGGGACGGCAAAGAGTACGTCTTCAACCTGATTGACACGCCGGGACATGTGGATTTCAATTACGAAGTGTCCAGAAGCCTGGCGGCCTGCGAGGGGGCCGTGCTGGTAGTGGACGCGGCTCAGGGGATTGAGGCTCAGACATTAGCCAATGTCTATCTGGCGCTGGATCATGACCTGGAGATTCTTCCGGTGATCAACAAGATCGACCTTCCCAGCGCGGAACCAGGAAGGGTCATCGAGGAGATCGAGGACGTGATCGGCATCGAGGCCCAGGACGCGCCCCAGATATCCGCCAAGAACGGGACGAATATTGAGGCGGTGCTGGAAGCCATCGTGGAGAAGATACCGGCCCCGGACGGAGACCCGGATGCCCCGCTGAAGGCGCTGATTTTTGACTCCGTTTATGACTCCTACAAAGGGGTTATTATTTTCTGCCGGGTGAAGGACGGACGGGTGAGAAGGGGCACAAAGATTAAGATGATGGCCACAGGCGCCTCGGAAGAAGTGGTGGAAGTAGGCTACTTCGGCGCTGGGCAGTTTATTCCCTGCGAGGAGCTCTCGGCAGGTATGGTGGGCTATATAACGGCCAGCCTGAAAAACGTCAAAGAGACCCGTGTGGGCGATACGATCACAGACAAGGACAGGCCATGTGAAGAGCCGCTGCCCGGCTATAAGAAGGTGCAGTCCATGGTGTTCTGCGGCATGTACCCGGCTGACGGGGCCAAGTATCCTGATTTGAGGGACGCTCTGGAGAAGCTGCAGCTCAACGACGCATCCCTGCGCTTTGAACCGGAGACGTCGGCAGCCCTGGGCTTCGGCTTCCGCTGCGGCTTCCTGGGTCTGCTCCACCTGGAGGTCATCCAGGAGCGGCTGGAGAGGGAGTATAACTTGGATCTGGTCACCACCGCGCCCAGCGTCGTCTACAAGGTCTATAAGACCAGCGGAGAAGTAATAGAGCTGACCAACCCCACGAACATGCCGGATCCTTCGGAGATTGATCATATGGAGGAGCCGATTGTGAACGCGGAGATTATGGTGACGAAGGAATTTATCGGCTCTATTATGGATCTGTGCCAGGAACGCCGGGGCACTTATATCAGCATGGAATATATCGAGGAGAACAGGGCGCTCCTGAAATATGAACTGCCTTTGAATGAGATCATATATGACTTTTTTGATGCGCTGAAATCCCGGTCTAGGGGATATGCTTCCTTCGACTATGATATCAAAGGCTATCAGCCGTCCCAGCTGGTGAAGCTGGATATCCTGATTAATAAGGAAGAGGTGGACGCCCTGTCCTTCATTGTCTTCGAGGGGACGGCCTATGAGCGGGCGAGGAAAATGTGCGAGAAGCTCAAGGAGGAGATACCCCGCCAGCTCTTCGAGATACCGATTCAGGCGGCCGTCGGCAGCAAGATCATCGCCAGGGAGACGGTGAAGGCACTGCGTAAGGATGTGCTGGCTAAGTGCTACGGAGGCGATATCACGCGGAAGAAGAAGCTGCTGGAGAAACAGAAGGAAGGCAAGAAGCGCATGCGCCAGGTGGGAAATGTGGAGATACCTCAGAAAGCGTTCATGGCAGTGCTGAAGCTGGATGACGACTGATTTCGGCAGGAAGGATAAGAGATGAAGAGAGAGCTGGAAATATATATCCATATACCCTTTTGCGCGAAAAAATGTGATTACTGCGATTTTCTGTCTTTTCCGGCATCCGAAGAGATAAGGGAGCGGTACGTGGACGCCCTTGTGAAGGATATCCGCCGACCTGACGGCTGTATCCCGGATCTGGGAGAGGCCAGGGAAGCCGCAGGCAGGGAGAAGAGTGTGGTGAGAACCATCTTTCTGGGAGGGGGAACCCCCTCCCTTTTGCGTGAACGCCAGATGGAGCGTATCTTGGACGCGGTCCGTCAGGCCTTCGACGTGGATGAGGAGGCGGAGATTACCATGGAGGCCAATCCCGGGACTTTGGACGCCGGCAAACTGCAGGCCTGCCGGGAGATGGGCATCAACCGGCTGAGCATGGGGCTGCAGTCAGTGTCAGATGGGGAATTGAAGATGCTTGGACGGATACACACTTACCGGGATTTTCTGGAAAATTATGAAGAAGCCAGGCGAGCCGGATTTGACAATATCAATATTGACCTGATGTCGGCTCTGCCCGGCCAGACGGCCAAGAGCTGGAGAGAGGGGCTTGAGCAGGCGGCCGCTCTGGAACCGGAACATATATCCGCCTATAGCCTGATGATTGAGGAGCATACTCCGTTCTATAAGCGGTATGGACAGGACAGGCTGCTGCTGGAGAGGGGAGAGACGCCCCAATATCTTCCGGACGAGGAGGAAGAGCGCCAGATGTATGCCATTACCCGGGAATGTCTGGCCCAGGCGGGCTACCATCGGTATGAGATATCCAACTACGCGAAAGAAGGGCGGGAATGCCGGCACAATGAAGGATATTGGAAACGGACAAACTATTTGGGATTTGGACTGGGAGCCTCCTCTTTGTTGGGCAGCTGCCGTTTCAGACAGACGGAAAAGCTGAAAGCCTATCTTCAGACAGGGGGACAGCCGGAAGAGGTGACAATTCTGAGCAGAGAGGACGAGATGGCTGAGACGATGTTTCTGGGACTGCGCAGGATGGAGGGGGTGTCAGAAGGAGAATTTGCCGGACGGTTTTGCGTTTCCATGGAAGAAGTATATAGAGAGCCGCTTGGGGAAATGCTACAGGCAGGACTGTTGAAGAAAGAGAATGGCTACATCCGTCTAACTGGGAAAGGGATCGATGTGAGCAATTATGTGATGGCTCAGTTCCTGTTGTGAGCAGTCAAAATAATTCGTAAACAATCATATTTAGTCATATTGAACAATTAAAAAAAGAATTTTTGTGAATTAATATGATTGAATTTGAATGAATATGATTATATAATGAGGCCAGCGAATGTGAAATCAAAGAAAACTTTCCCACTTACCTGAATAGCGCGGCGAGCGCGTCAGGGAGAGGAACATATGCAAATCAATTCTTAGGAGGAAGGATTATGAGGATAATTGATCTTCTGGCACCGGAGAGCATTTCCCTGGATGCGGCGCCCAAGACAAAACAGGAGGCCCTTGATGAAGCGATCCGGCTGATGGCACGAAGCGGGAAGATCCGCGACGAAGAAGCGTACCGCAGGCAGGTCTATGCGAGAGAAGAGGAAGGGACGACGGGAATCGGAGAAGGGATTGCCATCCCTCACGGCAGATGTGACGCCGTAGTACGGCCGGGGCTGGCGGCTATGGTGATGAAGGACGGCGTGGACTTTGATTCCCTGGACGGCCAGCCGGTTCATCTGCTGTTCCTGATTGCCGCTCCGAACACGAAGGATAATGTGCATCTGGATGTGCTGAGCAAGCTGTCTGTGCTTCTGATGGATGAGGAACTGACAGGAAAACTGCAGAATGCCCAAGATACGCAGGAGTTCCTGTGTCTCCTTGATGAGGCGGATGAGGAGAAGGGCGCGCTTCCCGGTACGGCCGGGGCAGTCCAGGCGGAAGGGACAGACAGCGGCTGCAAGGTGCTGGCTGTGACCTCGTGCCCTACAGGAATCGCCCACACGTATATGGCTGCTGAGGCGCTGGAGAAGGCTGCGAAGACGCACAATTGCTCTATCAAGGTGGAGACGCGGGGTTCCGGCGGGGCTAAGAACGTGCTGACAGCAGAAGAGATAGAAGCAGCTGACTGTATTATTGTGGCGGCAGATACCCAGGTGCCCATGGAGCGCTTCAACGGCAAGAAGCTGATAGAATGCCAGGTATCGGACGGAATCAGCAAGGCGGATCAGCTCGTTGAGCGGGCGATGGCAGGAGATGCCCCAATCTGGCGGACTGCCGTATCGGTATCTGGCAGCAAAGAGCAGGACGCGGCGAAGAAAGCTTCCGCAGGGCATATGATCTACACCCAGCTGATGAACGGCGTGTCCCACATGCTCCCCTTCGTCGTAGGAGGAGGCATCCTGATCGCCATTGCCTTCTTGATCGATGGCCTGAGTGTGGATATGGCATCCTTGCCGGATGATCTTCGATCCAGCTTCGGAACAATTACCCCGATTGCTGCCGTGTTCAAGGGGATCGGCGACTTAGCCTTCGGATTCATGCTTCCGATACTGGCAGGCTTCATCGCCATGGCCATCGGCGACCGCCCGGCCCTGGCTGTAGGGTTTGTGGGAGGAATGATTGCCTCCCAGGGTAAGTCCGGCTTCCTCGGGGCGCTGGCGGCGGGCTTCCTGGCCGGATATCTGGTCCTTCTGCTGCGCAGGCTCTTTGACAAGCTTCCTGAGGCGATTGAAAAGCTGGCGCCCGTGCTGCTCTACCCGGTGATCGGCATCCTGCTGATTGGGCTGATCATGATGTACATCATTGAGCCGCCCATCGGATATCTGAATACGGCGCTGAACACAGCTCTCACCAATATGGGCGGTTCCAGCAAGATTCTGCTGGGCATTGTTGTGGCAGGCATGATGGCGGTGGATATGGGAGGCCCTTTCAACAAAGCGGCCTATGTATTCGGCACTGCTTCCATCGCAGCAGGAAATTATGACATTATGGCAGCCGTTATGATCGGCGGCATGGTGCCGCCCTGCGCCATTGCCCTGGCGACGATGCTGTTCAAGAATAAGTTTACGAAGGAACAGAGAGAATCCGGTCCCACCAACTTCATTATGGGCCTGGCATTTATCACGGAAGGAGCGATCCCATATGCGGCTTCAGATCCTTTGCACGTACTGCCGGCCTGCATTGGCGGCTCCGCCTTGGCAGGAGCGCTTTCTATGGCATTTGGATGCACGCTGATGGCTCCCCACGGAGGCATCTTTGTATTCCCGGTGGTAGGCAGCGGGCTGATGTATTTTGTGGCCCTCGTGGCGGGGACCGCGCTGGGCGCTGTACTGTTGGGAATACTCAAGAAAAAGGTGGAAGAGTAATTATAAGATGCTGACAGAAGAACGGTATGCGAAGATTTTAAAACTGCTGGATGAGAAGGGAAGCGTGACGGTCCAGGAATTGAAGGAATTTCTGGACACGTCTGAATCCACAATACGCAGGGATCTGAATGCTCTGGCGGCGGCGGGGAAATTGCTCAAGGTATTCGGAGGAGCTGTGGCCTTTGACGGGGGCTATGATACCCAGGATGCCTATGTGGCACAGCGTGAGAAGGTGAATATCGAAGAGAAAAAGGCCATTGCCGCCTACGCCGCAGGGCTGATACGGCCGGACGACTTTGTATTTCTGGATGCAGGCACAACGACAGGGTACCTGCCCGACTATGTGACGGAGAAGAGCGCGGTTTTTGTGACGAACGCTCCCGGACATGCGTCGAAGCTGGCGGCGGCTGGCATGAAAGTATATTTGATCGGCGGAGAACTGAAGCCGTCCACAGAGGCGGTGGCGGGGAATGAGGCTGTGGAGAACCTGGAGAAGTATCATTTCACTATCGGCTTTTTCGGGGCGAACGGGGTGAGCCAGAGGGAAGGGTTTACCACTCCGGATTTGAGCGAGGCGCTGGTGAAGCGCAAGGCTATGGAAAACACGAGGAGCTGCTTTGTCTTGTGTGATCATGACAAGTTGGGGAAGGTAAGTTCCGTGACCTTCGGGGCGTTCTCGGGAGCCTCGGTGATTACCGACTGCATCGCCCAGGAAAATTACAGAACTTGCGAGAACGTGATTGAGATTCCGCGGGAAAAAGAGGACAGCTAGCGTGATGCCGGCTGTCCTCTTCTTCATATATGGGAAATATCGATCCTATGATACCCGAGTCAAAGGGCCTAAGTCCGCATGAGCCTGCTCATGGGCTGGATTGTGGGAGCGCGCGGCGCGAAACAATCCGCTGGCATCATCGCTGGGGATTTTGCCCCAGCATCCTTCTGCTATGAGACAGAACGCTCCCTCACAGTTCGTGGCCGTTAGTGGCCCCTTGGTATTTCATCGAGACGGTCTTTTTCTTTCTTCAGATCAGCATAGAGAAGGTCTGCCAGGACGATTGCAAGCGGGATAAGGGTGATCCAGATGGATTTCCCCAGGAACATCCGGGAGAGGATGGTGGAGAAAATTCCGCCGATGACAAAGACGATCAGCATCCCAGCGTGACTGGCAGTCCTCACCGCATAGTCCTTTCGGCCGTGGCTGCGGATGGTCTTGACTAGATGTATGCCAGTCTGACGGATATGATTCGTGCAGAAAGTAGTGGCCATCGGGATATTCTGCGCCTGGCGGAAAGTATTGTACTGCATAGAACAGATGAAGTTGATTGTGATCTGAGTAATCTGATACGGGGCGCTCTCCGGCAGCAGCCCGAGTATCAGTACGGCCAGAATCTCGATCATAACGAACAGCGTGTCCCATCGGATACAGTGCAGTTTCTTAAGGGGGAGCGCAGCGGCCTCTGAGATTACTGCGCCCATGAGATAGGCGGTAATCGGAATGAGAAGGTACAGAGCGTGTCCCCAGTTGCGGCTGCCCAGATCCATAGCCAGCAGGACGAGATTCGCTGTCTGGGCATTGCAGAAGATACCGCCTCTGACGGTGTAAGTAAAGGCGCCGAAATATCCTGCGACCCACATGAGCAGGGCGAAGATCCAGCCCTTCTCACACTCCAGGAACTCGTCCGGGCGGTGAGCCGGTGAGCTGCAGGAGCCGCCTGAGGAAGAGACGGGAACCTCTTGGGCGGGACCGGCGCTTGGCGTAGTGCTTTGATTCATAATTACCCCTCCTGTGACAGTGAAGCCGGAAGGCTGAA
>CALWRT010000109.1 GCA_944384015.1 uncultured Lachnospiraceae bacterium
GGCTGAAAATCCCACATACTGCCCATATGTCTGGTCTCCTCTCC
Organism: uncultured Lachnospiraceae bacterium; assembly: GCA_944384015.1. Lineage (GTDB taxonomy): Bacteria > Bacillota > Clostridia > Lachnospirales > Lachnospiraceae > JAGTTR01. Next base: position 45 of record CALWRT010000109.1, read on the forward strand.
TATTCTTTTCACTCTGTTCCTTTTTATTCGAAGAAAATGCCGATATTATAAGCTTTTCCTAAAATAAAAGTATATCATTCTGCCAAAAATACTGTCAACGTTTCAGAATTCAGGCGGTACAGGTTTTTCGTGCGGGCACTGCACTTTTGTCCTCCCGATTCCCGACGGGGCATAACTGGTAATGGATTTGCAAATTTTTTCACTTTTTCTCTTTCTGGCTGCCGAAAGCTCTTGACACTTCTTTGAATTCGTATTATCCTTTTTTATAATAGTGAAGAAACACGTATATTTATTCACCGAATTTATTGCAGAGAGGAAGTATCATTATGAAAAAATTCATTGCCATGCTGTTATGCGGCATTATGGCAGCTTCCATGCTGGCAGGCTGTTCCTCATCCTCAGGGACGGACGACAGCCAGACTGCCGAAGAGGCTGCTGATTCCGCACAGACTGAAGAAACTGCCGATACTGAGGAGACAGCGGACGCGGCTGATGCAGAATCCGCCGATACCGCAGAAGCCTCTGGCCTGGAAGGCGCTCACCTGATTGTCGGTATGAGCCCTACATACGAGAATTTTGAGACCATCGTCGTCAATGAAGACGGCACAGAGGGCTATGAAGGACTGGATGTGGATATTCTCAACGCCCTTGCAGAGAAATGTGGTTTTACTTATGAAATTTCCAACATGGCTTACAGCTCTCTTGTAGCAGCTCTTCAGGCGAACCAGGTAGATTTCGTTATCTCCGGTATGTGCGCTACAGAAGAGCGCATGCAGTCTGTTGATTTCTCCCAGGGTTATCTGACAGAGAAGCTGGGTATCCTGTTCCGGAGCGAGGATGGCTTCGAGAGCGCAGCAGATCTGGACGGCAAGACCGTATCCTGCGCCAGCGGCGAGACCTATGAACTGCAGATTCCGAAGATTCCCGGCGTGACCTTGACCACATTCGATAATGCGGCAATTGCTGTTCAGGAACTGATTGCCGGAAGAACCGACGCTGTTATGACTGACGGCGCTTCCTGCCAGAAGAGATGCGAAGAGAATCCGGAGCTTTCCTACTTCGTAATGCCGGCAGAGGAGATTGGGGAGACGGCTCTTGAGTATGCGATCGCGTTTCCGAAGGAGTCCCCTTACCTCGAAGAGATTGATGCTGCCCTTGGCGAACTGAAAGAAGACGGAACGGTTCGAGAAATTGTTACGCAGTGGCTCGGCGCTGAGAATGCCGACTGATTTCCTGTGAATAGGACTTAAGAATGCAAAAGGGCAAGTAGTATGCTTGCCCTTTTCTAACATACTGATATGGAGTGGAACATATGAATCTGGATTTTAGCGTTATGCCCCAATATTTCGGCTATCTGGCCAATGCCACCACAATCACCCTCCAGGTGACGCTGTACGCCCTGTTTTTTGGTTTTGTTCTGGCTGTCCCGCTGGCGTTTATGAAGCTTTCCCGCTTCCGCCTGCTGCGCTGGATCACTTCCTTTTATACAGCGGTCTTCCGCGGCGTCCCTCTGCTGGTACAGCTCATGATTGTCTACTTCGGTGTGCCGCAGATCACAGGCGGGAATTTTACTCCCCTGCAGGCGAGTACGATTGCCCTCTCTCTGAACTCTGCCGCGTATCTGTCGGAGACATTAAGAGGCGGTATTATGGCAGTAGATATCGGACAGCGCGAGGCTGCGATGGCTCTCGGCGTATCTCAGTTCGCCATCATGAAGGATATTGTTATCCCCCAAGCGCTGAAGAGTACTCTGCCGGGCCTGGTCAACGAAATGATCAACTTGCTGAAGAATACATCCCTTGTATCCTGTATCAGTCTCGTTGATCTCACGAGGGCAGCACAGCTCATTGTCTCCAGGACTTACCGCGCTTTTGAACCGTATCTTGTGATTGCAGTTGTCTATTTTATAATGGTAGAGATCCTGACGCTGATTTCTCTGCGTATAGAAAGGTGGGTGAATATCAGTGATCGACGTTAAGCATTTGCATAAAAATTTTGGCTCCCTGGAGGTTCTGAAGGATGTAAGCCTCCACGTTGATAAAGGAGAAGTTGTGGCAATCATCGGCCCGTCAGGTTCCGGCAAGTCTACTCTTCTGCGCAGCATTAACCTGCTGGAGACCCCCACATCGGGAGAGATTGTCGTAGACGGCATCACTGTCACAGATAAGCAGACTTCTGCTTCGGCTCTTCGCCAGAAGGTAGGTATGGTTTTCCAGCATTTCAATCTGTTCAGCCATATGACGGTCATGAAGAATATGACCTACGCCCCTGTCAAGACGAAGCGGCTCAGCAAAGCTGAGGCTCAGGAGAAAGCGATGAAGCTGTTGGAGCGTGTCGGCATGTCCGATAAAGCAAATGTCTATCCGGCCACCCTGTCGGGGGGGCAGAAGCAGCGTGTAGCCATTGCCAGGGCTCTTGCCATGGATCCGGAAGTGATCCTCTTCGACGAGCCCACGTCTGCTCTGGATCCTGAAATGGTCACAGAGGTGCTGGAAGTTATCAAAGAGCTGGCGGATACCGGCATCACCATGCTGCTTGTAACCCACGAGATGGGCTTTGCCAAGGAAGTTGCTGACCGCATCATCTTCATGGACGACGGAGTGATCCTGGAGGACGCTTCTCCGGAAGAATTCTTCGCCAACCCGAAGACCGCACGGGCAAGGGATTTTCTGGACAAAATGTTATAGATGGTAACTATTCACAGCCGATTCAGAATGAACAACCAATGCGTCGTGTTTGCACGTAAGCGTGTGTTGTTCATTCTGAATCAGGACTGTGAATAGTTACTATAGGGTACAACACCTCAGGCGCGGCTTCGTGGAAGACGCTGACTGAACGGTTTGCTTATAAGAAAAAGGAGAGAGAATTATGGCTATCAAAACAGCAGAAGAATATCATCGCGTATTAAAATATTTTCCGCCTATGGCAGAGCCCTCTTTTGAGACCCCGGAAATGATGGACCTTGTCTGGGGCGGACGCTGGGGGGCAGACAGTGAAGTCGGCACTCTGAAAGTGGTTCTCATGCGCCGTCCCTCCGATGAGATGAAGGCAATTACCATGGATAAATGGGACGATGAAATCGGAGCTATTGTGGGAGAGAATTATTCCTGGTACTGGCGTTCTACGAAAGAGCCTGATCTGGCCAAGATGCAGGAGCAGCACGATAACTACGCCAATATTCTCCGCCAGGAAGGCGTACAGGTCATCTATCTGGAAGACAGCGAGATTCCGATGGATCACGGCACCCAGTATATCAACACGAGAGATATGGGATTTGCTGTTCCCGGAGGATTCATCTGCAGCCGTATGGCTCCCAGGATGCGCAAAGGGGAAGAGCGGGTCGTATCCGCGAAGGTGGCCTCTCTCGGTATGCCGATCCTCCGCACAATCAACGGGACAGGAACCGTGGAAGGCGGCAATTTTGCCCTGATCAGCCCGAAGTATGCGGCCATCGGCTATTCCCAGCGGACGAACTTGGAAGGAATCCGCCAGGTCAAGGAAATCCTAGAGCCGCTTGGCATTGAACTGATCACAGTCCCGATGACCGGCTATGCCCTGCACATCGACGGCGCCTTCACCATGGTGGACGTGGATAAGGCTCTGGTCAACGTCACCAAGCTTCCTTACTTCTTCCTGGAGAAATTGAAAGAGATCGGCATTGAGCCCATTGAGGCGGATCCGAACGACGAATGGTTCTCCTGCAACTGCCTGCAGCTTCGTCCCGGCAAGATCATCATGTGCAACGGGACAGACCGCACCATTGAGCGGCTGAATAAACGCGGCGTGGAAGTTATTCAGATCCCTTATGACGAGATCATGAACGGCGGCGGCGGCCTGCACTGCACAACACTGCCTCTGATGCGTGAATATATCGGGTAATATGCCGTAAAATAACTTGCAGTACTTCACAAAGTTCTCTTTGTAAAAAGGGGCGCCCCTCTATGGGACGCCCTCTTATTTACTCCTATATTCTGTTCAGATTCTCCCGCCTGCTGAAGGGTTCATTCATGATCACTTCTTCTTCAGGCTCAAATCTTATTCCTTACACATCCAGCTCCACATGAATCTTATCCAGATGCCATATCTCATCCACGTACTGCTGAATCGTCCGGTCTGATGTGAATTTGCCGCAGCAGGCGGTATTCATCATCGCCTTTCTCGCCCATCCTCTCTCATCCCGGTATAGCTGTTCTACCTTCTTATGTGCCTCGGCGTAAGCCCGGAAATCCTTCAGAATAAAGTACACGTCCGGCGTCCCATACTTGTTGGTCAGAAGGGAGTCATAGATTTCCCGGAACAGTTCCGGATTGTCGGGGGAGTACTGGCCGTTGATGAGCTGCATCAGCACCTTGCGGATATCCTGGTCATTGTTGAAAATATCCATGGGATTGTATCCGCCGTGGAGCTCATAGTTAATAACCTCCTCGGAGGACATTCCGAAGATGACCGCATTCTCTTCTCCCACTTCCTCCACGATCTCCACGTTTGCGCCGTCCATCGTTCCCAGGGTGACAGCCCCGTTCAGCATGAACTTCATGTTGCTCGTCCCCGATGCCTCTTTGCTGGCGGTGGATATCTGCTCGCTGACATCTGCTGCCGCGAAGATCAGCTCCGCGTTGGACACCCGGTAATTCTCAATGAACACCACTTTCAGCTTGCCGTTCAGGGAGCGGTCATGGTTAATCACATCCGCCACCGCGTTGATGAGCTTGATGGTAAGCTTGGCCCTGCGATAGCCTGCTGCCGCCTTCGCCCCGAAGATAAACGTCCTGGGGTAGAAGTCCATCTCCGGATGGGCTTTGATCTGGTTGTACAGATACATCACATGAAGAATATTCAGAAGCTGCCTCTTATACTCGTGAAGCCTCTTCACCTGCACATCGAAGATTGATCGGGGATCCACCTCAATGCCGTTGTACTCCTTGATATATTTTGCCAAGCGCAGCTTATTCTGGTATTTAATATTCATAAACTCATGCTGGGCTTTCTCATCATCTACGTAGAGCTTCAGCTCGGCCATTTTCGTGAGATCGGTGATCCATTCATCTCCGATATGCTCTGTCACCCACTTAGCCAGCAGTGGGTTGCCGTGCAGCAGGAACCGCCTCTGAGTAATGCCGTTCGTCTTATTGTTGAACTTCTCCGGCATCATCTCATAGAAATCTTTCAGCTCCTGGTTCTTTAATATCTCCGTGTGCAGCCGGGCCACACCGTTGACCGAGTAGCTTCCGGCAATCGCCAGGTGAGCCATTTTTACCTGTCCGTCATAGATGATAGCCATCTTGCGGATCTTCTCTTCATTCCCAGGATAACGGTTCCGAATTTCAATACAGAACCGGCGGTTAATTTCTTCTACAATCTGATAGATTCTCGGCAGCAGCCTGGAAAACAGTTCAATCGGCCATTTTTCCAGCGCTTCCGCCATAATGGTGTGGTTCGTGTAGGCACAGCACTTGGTTGTGATGCTCCACGCCTCATCCCATTCCAGCCCCTCTTCATCCACAAGGATTCTCATCAGCTCAGCCACCGTCACAGTCGGATGTGTATCATTCATCTGGAAGGCAACCTTCTCATACAGCTTATGCACATCTCCGCCATGGCGCTCTTTGTATTTATTTACCGCAGTCTGGATGCTGGCGGATATGAAGAAATACTGCTGTTTCAGCCGCAGTTCCTTCCCGGCATAGTGGTTATCATTGGGATACAATACTTCTACAATATTTCTGGCCAGATTCTCCTGCTCTACCGCCTTCTGATAATCCCCTTTGTCGAAGGAATCCAGGTGGAATTCGTTGATTGCTTCTGCATCCCAGATTCGCAGGGTATCAATCACATTATTGCCGTATCCCACAATTGGAATATCGTACGGTACCGCCAGCACAGACTGGTATCCCTCATGGATAAAGTAGTTCTTCTGCTCCGCCGCATTATGCTCCACTCTCACATAGCCGCCAAACTTTACCTCTGTCGCGTATTCTGGTCTGCGGATTTCGAAGGGATAACCGTTCTTCAGCCAGTTGTCCGGCACCTCTTTCTGATATCCGTCCTCAATCTTCTGCTTGAACATCCCATAGCGATAACGGATACCGCAGCCGTAGGCCACATATCCCAGCGTCGCCAAAGAATCCAGGAAGCAAGCCGCCAACCTTCCAAGGCCGCCGTTACCCAGAGCAGGATCCGGCTCCTGATCTTCAATCACATTCAGATCGCAGCCCAGCTCTTCCAATGCCTCTCTCACCTCATCGTAGAAAGTAAGATTGATCAGATTGTTTCCAAGCGCCCTGCCCATCAGAAACTCCATGGACAGATAGTATACGATCTTCGGATCTTCCTTGTCAATTTCCTTTGTCGTAGCCATCCATGCGTCAATGATCGCATCCTTGACCGCATAGGAGACAGCCTGGAAAATCTGCTGCTGCGTGGCCTCTTCCATGGTCTTACGGTACAGTGTCTTTACATTGTACACGACGCTTCTTTTGAACATCTCTTTGTCAAAATGCCTTTTCTCTACCATGTCATTCTCCTTTTTTCTTTACTCCCAGCTTCACATGTTCTCCATTAATATTCCACTCTTTTACATATCCGCCGTCCAGTTCTCCCTCTTTCAGCTCCAGCGCCAATACTTCCTGGCAGATCGTCTTGGCATTCTTCTGGAAGATTTCAGCCAGCGTATCGCTACCGCTATAGGATACCGCGATTTTGTCCATCACTTCAAATCCTGCCTCTTTGCGCATCGTTTGAATCTTGCTGATAATCTCCCGGACGAACCCTTCTTCTATGAGCTCGGGGGTTAGATTTGTATCCAGAACCACTGTCATCTTGCTGTCGCTCTCGGACACGTAGCCTTCCATCTGCGCGGTATCAATCAACAGATCTTCTTTGCCTAAGCGTACTTCCTGCCCATCGACGCTGAAGACTAACTCGCCCTTCTCATTGAGCTCATCCATCGTCTTGTTGCCGTCACAGCTGCCAAGATAGCCGCGGATGCCTCCCAGCAATTTGCCGTATTTGGGCCCAACCGTCTTCAGCTGCGGCTTAAAGCTGTAAGTTGTGAAGTCTCTCACATCCTGTGTGAACTCTACCTTCTTCACATTCAGCTCATCCTCAATAATCTCCTGATAAAATGCCGACAGCTCCTTATCCGCCTTTACAATCATCCGGGCAACTGGCTGACGGTTCTTAATATTCGCGGCATTGCGGCAGGCTCGGCCCATGACCACCACATCCAGCACTTCTTTCATATCCTGCTCCAGGTCCTTATCAATCCACGCCTCCCGTACTGCGGGGAAGTCACACAGATGAATACTCTCCGGAGCCGTCTTGTCAATGCTGCGCACCAGGTTCTGGTAAATATCCTCTGTCATAAACGGAATCATCGGAGCTGCTGCTTTCGCGATGGTTACAAGCGCTGTGTACAGAGTCATATAGGCATTGATCTTATCCTGTTCCATTCCTTTGGCCCAGAAGCGTTCACGGCTTCTGCGCACGTACCAGTTGCTCATATCATCCACAAACGCCTGCAGAACCCTGGCGGCCTCTGGTATCCGGTAATTGCCCAAATGGTCATCCACAGCCTGCACCGCAGAATTCAGCCTGGACAGAAGCCATCTGTCCATAACAGACAATTTCTCATAATCCAACGTATATTTCGTGGCGTCAAACTTATCAATATTGGCATAGAGTACGAAGAAGGCATACGTATTCCACAGCGTACCCATGAATTTTCTCTGCCCCTCCACGACGGCCTTGCCATGGAACCGATTGGGCAGCCATGGCGCGCTGTTGATATAGAAATACCAGCGGATTGCATCAGCTCCGTATGTCTCCAGCGCCTGGAAGGGATCCACGGCGTTGCCCTTGGATTTGCTCATCTTCTGCCCATTTTCATCCTGGACATGGCCCAGCACAATCACGTTCTTATATGGGGCCTTATTGAAGATCAAGGTGGATACCGCCAGCAGCGAATAGAACCATCCTCTCGTCTGATCCACCGCCTCCGATATAAAGTCTGCCGGGAACTGCTGCTCAAACAGTTCCTTATTCTCAAACGGATAGTGGTGCTGGGCAAAAGGCATCGCCCCAGAATCGAACCAGCAGTCGATTACCTCCGGCACTCGGTGCATCTGTCTGCCGCAGTGGGGACACTTGATCGTCACCGCGTCAATATAAGGCCTGTGCAGCTCAATATCCTCCGGGCAGTTATCCGACATTTCCTTCAGCTCAGCGATACTCCCGATGGAATGCATATGTCCGCACTCACACTCCCAGATATTCAGAGGGGTGCCCCAATAGCGGTTACGGCTGATTCCCCAGTCCTGCACATTCTCCAGCCAGTCCCCGAAGCGTCCCTTGCCAATGCTCTCCGGTATCCAGTTAATTGTGTTATTGTTGCGGATCAGGTCGTCCTTCACTGCTGTCATGTTAATGAACCAAGATTCCCTGGCATAATAGAGCAGAGGGGTATCGCATCTCCAGCAATGGGGATAGCTGTGTTCAAACTGGGGAGCGGCAAACAGCAGTCCCTTCTCCTCCAGCGCCTTCAGCACAAGCGGATCCGCCTTCTTCACGAAGGTACCTTCCCACGGCGTCTCTTTTGTCATCTGTCCCTTGCTGTCTACCAGCTGCACAAACGGCAGATCATAACGTCTCCCTACCTGGGAGTCATCCTCGCCAAAGGCCGGCGCAATGTGTACAACCCCGGTGCCGTCTGTCAATGTTACATAGTCAGCGCATGTTACATAGAAGGCTTTCTTCTTCGGATGTACGAAATCAAAGAGCGGCTCATACTCCTTGTATTCCAGGTCTTTTCCCTGATACTCCTCTATTATCTCATAGTTCCCCTCGCCCAGCACCTGATCCAGCAGCGCTTCTGCCATATAATAAGTATAATCTCCAGATTTCACCTTGGCATAGGTCTCCTTGGGATTCACGCACAGAGCCACATTGGACGGCAGGGTCCAGGGAGTCGTCGTCCAAGCCAGAATGTAAGCGTCCTCATCCTTCACCTTAAAGCGCGCGATTGCTGAGCGCTCCTTCACATCCTTGTATCCCTGAGCCACCTCGTGGCTGGAGAGCGGCGTACCGCAACGCGGGCAGTAGGGAACAATCTTAAA
>CALWRT010000110.1 GCA_944384015.1 uncultured Lachnospiraceae bacterium
ATTGTACTTGGATTTATTGAAAAACGAATGGGCAAGCACAGCGTGAAAGATAAGAAAACCAATAAAATCATGACGGCCGCAGCTCTTATCATCTGCCTGGGGATCGCGGGAAGCGTCCTGATAAACACAGGGCAGAAAGATACCATCCATATTGCTACAAAGCCGATGACAGAGCAGTATGTTCTCGGTGAGATGCTGGACATTCTGATTGAACAGGACACAGATTTGCATGTGGAGCTGACCCAGGGCGTTGGCGGAGGGACATCTAATATACAGCCGGCGATGGAGAACGGAGAATTTGATCTGTATCCTGAGTATACGGGAACGGGCTGGAATATGGTGCTGAAGCACGATGGTATCTATACCGAAGATCTCTTCAGTGAATTGGAAAAGGAATACAGCGAACGATACCATATGAATTGGGTGGGAATGTATGGGTTTAACAATACTTACGGGTTGGTTGTTCGCCGTGAAATTGCGGAAAAATACAATCTGAAAACCTATTCTGACCTGCAGTCTGTGGCAGGCGAGCTCACCTTCGGCGCGGAATATGATTTCTTTGAGCGCGAGGACGGCTACGATGCCCTCTGTGAGACCTACGGACTGCAGTTTGGCAAAACAATGGATTTGGATATCGGACTGAAATATCAGGCAATCAATCAGGAAAAAATTGATGTGATGGTGATCTTCACAACAGACGGACAGCTGTCGGCTTCCGATGTGGTCGTGTTGGAAGATGACAAACATTTTTATCCCTCTTATATCTGCGGAAATGTGATCCGCGCGGAAGTGCTTGAGAAATATCCGGAGCTGGAAGCGGTATTTGAAAAGCTGAACGGACTAATTACCGACAGCGATATGGCGGCAATGAACTATTCTGTTGAAACGGAAAACAAGGAGCCAAGAGATGTGGCGGAAGAATTCCTTCGCAGTCACGGTCTTTTACAAGGAGGTGGAACAACATGAAAACAGCGATTGAGTTTAAGAATATCAAAAAGGCGTATGGCGATAAGGTGGTTATGGAGGGATTTAACCTTTCTATAGAAAAAGGTGAATTTGTAACCATTATCGGTTCATCAGGCTGCGGAAAGACGACGGCCCTCAAAATGGTAAACGGTTTGATCCAGCCGACTTCCGGGGATATCTTTGTGGACGGTGAAAATATCCGCGATAAAAATCAGACACAGCTTCGCAGGAATATCGGCTACGCCATTCAGGGAAGCGTCCTGTTCCCCCATATGACAGTAGAGCAAAACATCTCTTATGTTCCCAACCTGCTGAATAAGCGGGATAAGGAAAAAACGAAAAACGCCGTCGCCAAATGGATGAAAATCGTGGGACTTTCCGAAGATTTGAAGCACCGGTATCCCTCCGAGCTGTCCGGAGGACAGCAGCAAAGAGTGGGCATTGCCCGGGCCCTGGCGGCGTCGCCTGACATTCTCCTGATGGACGAACCCTTTGGCGCGGTAGATGAAATCACAAGGGGGCAGCTTCAGACAGAGCTGAAACGAATTCATGAGGAGACCGGGATCACCGTCCTCTTTGTCACCCATGATATTTCTGAGGCGCTGAAGCTCGGCACGAAAGTACTCGTTATGGACGACGGCAAAATCCAACAGTATGGAAAACCGGAAGATTTGATCTGCCGCCCCGCTACGGAATTTGTAAAAGAACTTGTGAAAAGGGAGCGCCGTACCTGTCATCTGCCCGAAGAACAGTTATCTTCCTGTGAATTTAGCGGAGCCGCTGGATAATATGCGGATTGTCTATTTTTACGAAAGCAGCAAAAAAATGAACGGTATTTTTGTGCATATTAACAGTAAGTTTAATAATTGTTCACAGTTTATTCATAATCCCTTGCTATACTAATACCATCAAAGATGGTTGGTGCTTATCTGTAATATTTTTATTACACATAGATAAATTTTTTCATAATAGCCTCGGCAGCTGTGCTGCCGGGGCACTCCTCATTTCAGCGGCAGTGTTTGGCAAAAGCGCGCGGAAGTCTATTCTTCAATCACTTGAATCTCCATATAATCGAAATCGATAGATTCGATAAAACTATCCTGATAGAATCTGGCCTTCGAATGCCGCTGGAATTCTTTGATTGTGGCGTCCAGCCAGATCGGATGGCCGAGATCAAACTGATAACATGCTTCCTCCAATCCATGCAGTATTTTGTGAGTGCGGGTATCATCAGAAGCATCCTCCACCACCGTATCCTGTATCAGCCGGTTGTTTTTAAACAGCTTAATCCATAGACGGAACATACAGTCTCTCCCTTCTCCTGCAGAACATGTGATGAAGCGGTGCTTAAGGAAACGCTGATTAAAGCGTTTCCCGCGCCGGAATTGCCCGCGAAGAGGTATTTTCCGTTGCAAATCCGTGCGCATCCTGCGGAGCATTTAAGGAATTGCTGATTAAATCAGCATTTCCTTAAATATGTATTTCCTCACATGTACACAGCGCATATAGGACGATTTCTTCCTAGTCATTAAAAATTATATCATTTTCCGTGCTGTGGGGCAAACTTCTTGTAACACCTTCGGGAATATGATATACTTTGAATTGCTGCCCGCGGCACGAATTGTCCGGAGGACTGCGAATTTTTTTGAATGATCGGAAAGGTACAATGAGGAAAAATGGAATTTCCATATAGTATTGAGAATGCCAATATCGACAGCTGGGAGACAGTCATGTTCATCTATGGGGCTGCCTTGAAGAATGTGAGAGCCAAGGTGGAGATTTTGGCAGATGAGCTGAAATATGTACATAAAATGAATCCAATTGAACATGTGGAGTCTAGGCTGAAAGAAGCGGAGAGCATTGTCAAGAAGCTGAAGCGCCACGGCTATGAGAGCACAATCGAGAACATGGTAAAATATGTGAAGGATATTGCGGGCGTGCGCATTGTCTGCTCTTTTACGTCGGATATCTACAAGCTGGCGGATATGATCAGCGGACAGGCGGACGTGACAATCCTTGAGATCTGCGATTATATCCAGACTCCGAAGCCCAGCGGGTATATGAGCTATCACATGATCGTATCCGTCCCGGTATATTTGTCGGATCAGGTGGTCAACACATGCGTGGAAATACAGATACGGACGGTGGCCATGGATTTCTGGGCCAGCTTGGAACACAAGATCCAGTATAAGTTTGAAGGAAACGCGCCGGAATTTATCAGCAGGGATCTGCGGGCCTGCGCGAAGATCGTGGCCAATCTGGACGCCCGTATGCTGGCGCTGAATACAGCGGTTCAGGAGACGGGAGGAGACTTATGAGGCAGAGAGCACTAAAGAAGGCCTTTACCGACACCCTTCCGGTTATGGCAGGATATCTCGTCCTGGGGCTCGGCTTCGGCATATTGCTGCGGGACAAAGGGTATTCCGCCCTGTGGGCTCTGCTGATGAGCGTGACCATCTATGGAGGGTCTATGCAGTACGTGGGGGTAGACCTGCTGGCCGGAGGAGCCTCCCTACTGTCGGCGGCTATGCTGACCCTCATGGTAAATGCAAGACATATTTTCTACGGGATCTCTATGGTGGATAAATATCGGGATATGGGCAAAGCGAAGCCTTATTTGATCTTCGCCCTCACAGATGAGACCTATTCTCTTGTGTGCAGGCCGGATGCCCCGGGGGGGACGTCTCCGAGAGCCTATTATTTTCTCGTATCCTTCCTGGACCAGTGCTACTGGATTGCAGGAAGCGTCCTAGGCGGGCTGCTGGGGAGCGTCCTCCCCTTTGACACGACAGGAGTGGATTTTGCCATGACCGCCCTCTTTACCGTCATTTTTGTGGAACAGTGGGAGAAGGCTGATACTCATCTGCCGGCGCTGATCGGGCTCGGGATATCGGTTATCTGCCTGGTGATCTTTGGGGCAGATCAATTCCTGATTCCCGCCATGGCGGGGATTGCCTTATGCCTCTTCCTGTTCCGGAGGCAGATTACGAAGGGAGGGGCCGCGCGTGGATAGTGTGATACATTCGGTGCTTTTGGTGGCAGTTATGGCAGGGGTGACGGCGTTTCTCAGGTTCCTGCCCTTTCTGATTTTTTCAAAAAGTACGCCGAAATTTGTGCTGTATCTGGGAGAAGTACTTCCATACGCAATTATGGCGATGCTCGTCATCTACTGCCTCAAAGGCATTTCCTTTGCGGAGAGGCCTTACGGACTTCCGGAGCTGCTGTCGGTGGCCGGCGTCGCTGCCCTGCATAAATGGAGGCACAATACACTGCTGTCCATCTTGGGGGGCACGATTTTGTATATGGCGCTGCTGCGCCTGATGTAGAACGGCATATCGCAACAGTTCGGCCTTCCGGCCCTGCTGTTATGGCATATCCAACCATTGGCAGGTTGTGTTTTGCCCGGGATAATGTTATAGTATGGTAAGAGTATGGTAACGGTTCAGCCTTCCTGTTCTGCGAGGTGTCACACGGTAAATGCAGCGTGATCCCGAGAACTATAGGCGCCGCACTGCGAGAATCGCAGTGTGTGTGCATCCATTTGTGACAGTGAAGCCGGAGAGCGGAACTGTTGCAAATGGACAAGGCAGATAACGCGTAAGATGAGAAGTACAGGAGGAGAACATGGCAGGATTGATGGATGTGCTGGGGAAAAAGCCGGAATATGACAATAGCTCGTCATATCAGAAGATGATGCTTCGGGAGATATCGAAGAAACTGATGGATATGGAAGAATTGAACGAGCAGAATCACAGTTCCATTGAAGAGCTGAGAAGGCTTCAGAAGAGTCTTCTGGCAAAGCTGGAGACCATAGAGATGAATGGGGCGCTGGGGGCTTCAAGAAGCAGCGGGGCTGACACTGTGAAGTCAGACGTGCGCATCCTGTCTGATCAGATAAGGAATAACTTCCGTCAATTAAGCGAGATGATGGGGAAGGATGTCCAGGATATGTCTGCCCAGATACAGGAGATGGAGAAGCGGCTTTCTTCCCTGGAAGAGAACATGGGAGGTTTCGGGCAGCAGGTGACGGATGTCCGGGAGGGGCTGGATGCACTCACCGGCAGCGTATCGGAAGTCAAGGAGACGGTTCAGGCGTCGGAAGAGAAGAAGGCAGAGCAGGAGCCCGGCCTGGAAAGCCTGGAGACATTGAAGCTGTCGTTGGAGGATACCATCCACAAGGAGAGCATCAAATGCTTCCGCAATGTGCAGGGAGCCCTGGAAGAGCAGGGCGACGGCAAGGACCAGGACAGCAAAGGGATGCGCCGGTACTTGAAGGTGATCATCTGGTTCCAGCTGATCACGATCGCTATCGTTGTGCTGCAGATTCTCGGGCTTCTGTAGGGGAGCAGTATTTGGCGGCTGTTCTGTGAGTGGAGGCAGCAAGGCCTATTCTGAAGGCATAGAAAATAAGAGCCTGTCGTACATGCATATCATGCATGACGGCATGGCTCTTATTTGTATGGAATGGAAAACTGGATTCTCTATTCCATAAAACTTTTTGCGGGATGCGCGCTTGCGCAAAGCAGAAATTTACCGCCGAAGCGGCCGCGCTCGGCGCGAGAGTTTCGCCTGCGGAAGCATTTGCTCCGAAAAATGGTTTTCTTCCGGCTTTTCCGGTTCATTAGGACACTTTGCCTGTCACAGCTTCAGATTCTTCAGCAGAGAGCCAAGATTGGTGGAGAGCTCTTCCGACTTGGGAAGCACAACCTTCTCTTCCTGTACTTCCTCGGCAGACACATCTTCCAGCGCCTTCATGCTCAGGCTGATCTTGCCGTCCTTCAGGCCGATCACCTTGACCTTGACCGTATCCCCTTCCTTGAGGACGACGCTGGGATCCTTGATGCGCTTTGCAGAAATCTGGGACACATGTACAAGGCCGCTTAAGCCGCTGCTTAGGCGGACAAACGCTCCGTAGGGCATGATAGATTCTACGGTTCCTTCTGTGACAAGACCGATCTCCACATTGGAGATCTGAGACTTGCGTTCTTCCTCCCTTTTCTCTCTCAGGATATCCCTTGCAGAGAGAACGAGACGCTTCTTCTCAGGATCCGCGGTAATGACGCGAACCTCAATTTCTTTCAGAAGCCAGTCTTCCAGATTTTCCACGTAAGACAGGGACAGCTTGGAAGCAGGGATAAAGCCGCGCACGCCTTCCACGTAGGCGATGACGCCTTTGTTCACGACACCTTTGATGGTGACTTTCAGATTTGTCCCGTCCTCCATATATTTTTTCAGCTTATCCCATACAAGCACATCGTTGGCCTGCTTGCGGGAGAGGAGGAGGCTGCCGGCGCCGTCGTCCAGGGAGATCACTGTGGCCTGGAGCGTGTCGCCGATGGAGACATTCTGCGTCAAGGAGAAGTCAGGGTCGTCGGAGTAATCAGCCTGGCGGATGATTCCCTCAGCATAAGACTTCAGGTCAAGGGTAACTTCCGTATCTGTAACGCCGATGACAGTGCCTTCTATGATATCGCCCTCCTCGATTTTCCGGAAGGATGCCTCCAGCTCATCCTGGTAGGACGCCATTGTTTCATCGCTCATGTTCAAGTACCTCCTTGTAATATTCTGATAGACCCATTATACAGGAGGAAATGACAGATGTCAAAAGGTGAGGGCGGATTTTGCCGCAGAATCGTAAGTGCACGTTACGATTCACAGCCACCCCGCCCGCACGTGAAAAAGGCTATTGCAGAGAAATTGGCCTGTGAAGCCGGATGAGCCTCCACAGAAGATGAATGAGCAGGGCGCCGAACAAGGAGGAGAGGACGTACAGGACGATGGATGGAAGGGTGCCTGTATATGCGGCTACAGATGAGAATACGACTTGGCGCATGGGCAGGAGAGGGCTGATGTAGAACATATTGATTTCACCCAACGAGCTGAGGGAGACATTGAGGATGAGGGCTGTCAGGCAGCAGGCCAGATAACAGCAGCAGCTCCGCCGGTATGCGCCCATGGAAGTATCCGAGGGCGAGCGCAGACCCGTGGCAGCTCCTATCACAATGAGAAGAATGTGCCATACATAAGAGTGAATGGTGAGCGGCAGATAGGGATAGCGCATACCGCTCGTGTCGCAGAAGGCGAAGATACCTCCCAACAGGCCGAAATCCATCAGAAAAGAGTACAGGGCGTCTGTAAGGGCGCAGGGAGGCAGCCAGGGCAGTACAAGGCAGATGTACATGGGGATACTGCACAGCTGAAAGGGGAAATACCACCAGACATAATGGCCCCCGTTCAGCAGGAAGGTAATGCACCACTGCTTCCACAGCTCGCTGCCGAGCATAAGGATGCCGCAGCACAGGAGAAAGCGATTCAGATAACTCATATTGGCCAGACGCTTAGACATAGGATCACCTCTCCTTACAGTATAGACCTTCCGGCTGGGAAGAGGAAGCGGGAAAATCCATCACGATTCAACAGCAGCGCATGAGGCTTGTAACACGGGGCGCTCTTCCATGTCCTGATCATGCTTCTATGGGTTGCATAATTAGCCGGGAACGGGTAGAATAGAACGGTAGAAAGATGCCTGCGGTCAGGTGTCATATAAGGGGATTATAGGATGTCAGGAAAGTCAGAGAATAAGAAGACAGATATCTGTAAGGCGCCCATCGGGGTATTTGATTCCGGGGTGGGAGGGCTTACGGTCATGCGGGAGATTATGCGGCAACTTCCAAATGAGAAGGCGGTATACTTCGGGGATACAGCTCGGGTGCCTTACGGCAGCAAATCAAAGGAGACGGTGCTGCGCTATTCCAGGCAGATTATCCGGTTTCTGAGGACAAGAGGGGTGAAGGCGATTGTGGTTGCCTGCAATACGGCCAGCGCCTATGCCCTTGAGACGATACAAGAAGAGATTGATCTGCCGATTATCGGCGTGGTAAAACCTGGGGCTCAAGTGGCAGCAGAGACGACGCGCAGCGGCAGGATCGGAGTGATCGGGACAGAAGGAACAATCAGCAGCCGTATTTATCCGGAATATATCGCCCGGTGGAATCCGGAAGCAGCGGTATTCGGGAAGGCGTGTCCGCTGTTCGTGCCGCTGGTAGAAGAAGGGCTGCTGAAGGATCCTGTGACAGAGGAGATTGCGTCCCGGTATCTGAGAGAATTTGAGGGGAGCGGGATTGACACGCTGATCCTGGGCTGCACCCATTATCCGCTTCTGCGGTCCACCATCGGCAAAGTTATGGGAGAGACCGTTGCGCTGGTAAATCCGGCCTATGAGACTGCCAGAAGCCTGAAAGAGCTGCTGAGAGAGCAGAAGCTAGAGAACCCGGGAGGTATGGAAGAGCAGGCGGGACAGTATGAATTCTACGTGAGCGACTCTGTCCAACGGTTTCAGCGGTTTGCCAGCATGATTCTGTCCTTCGAGACTACACACGCGGAACAGATCCAGATTGAGGAATATTAATACGAGATGGGGGTTGACATGACGAAAGATGTGATTATAGGAATTTCCGGGCTTCAGTTTACCGGGGAAGAGAATGCGGAAAGCCTGGAGGTGATTGCCCCGGGCCAGTATTATTACCGGGACGGCAAGCATTATGTGAAATATGAAGAAGTAGTCGAGGGCTTCGAGGAGAAGAACGAGAACCTGGTGAAGATCGGCCCCCGAAAAGTGGAAGTAACCAAGAAGGGACTGACCAACGTCCACATGGTGTTTGAGGAGAAGAAGAAAAATGTGACTTGCTATACCACGCCCTTTGGGAACCTGATGATCGGCATCAAGGGCAATGGGGTGTCCATCAGGGAGGAGGAGAAAAACATCCTGGTAAAGGCAGATTACACACTCGACATCAATTATGAATATGTGGCTGACTGCTCGATCCGCATGCATATACGGGCGAGGGACGGATCAGACTTCTCCCTGATGGAAATGTAGTCCTTGGTTACTGTTCAAAGGAGTCCATGCACTGAACCATTTTAATGTAGCGAGTATCCCGCTCCCGGATGAGTTCCGGAATTTTGTCCTTGTCATAAGTATAGAATCCGGCGCCGGTCTTCAGGCCCAGGCGGCCTTCGGCTACAAGGCGGTGCATATAGGCGGAACCATCTTTGTCGTCGCATAAATCCGCGAACAGATAGTCGGATACGCTGTTGAAGATGTCCACGCCGCCCATATCCGTGACGCGGAAGGGACCGAAGCATGCGTAGCGCATGCCAATGACCAGGCTGCATGCCAGATCCACTTCTTCCAGTGTGGCGGCGCCGGTCTCCACCAGGTGGGCGGCCTCCCGCAGGAGGGCATACTGGAGCCGGTTGGCCAGGAAGCCGGGGATATCCTTCTGTACTTTTACCGGTTTCTTGCCTAACTGCCGGGCCAGCTCCATGACAGTGCCGGCGGTCTCGTCCGAGGAGAGGGCTCCTTTCGTTACCTCCACCAGCTGGAGAATATGGGGAGGATTAAACCAATGCATACCGCAGAACCGTTCGGGATGATAGACGGCCTTCGCCATTTCTGTGATGCTCAGACCGGAAGTGTTTGTGCACAGGATGGCGTCTTCGGGGACAAGGCGGGAAACCTCCTCCCAGAAGACATGCTTCGCCGGCATATCTTCGCTGATATTTTCCAGGACGAAACCGGCGCCGCTGAAGCAGGACTTGTCATTGGTGAATTGGATGCGGCGCATCAAAGCATCGGAATCCTCTTTGGAGAGAACATGCTGATCCACGAGAGCCTGCTGGCTGATCTGGATGGTCTCCTTCGCCTTCTGGAGAGTTGACTCCCTGCGGCTGTATAAGAGAACTTGAAAATGGTTCTGGGAGAAAATCTGCACGAGGGAAGTCCCCATCGTGCCCCCGCCGGCAATGACCATGGACATGTCGTGTAAATTGGCTGTCATATGGCGTGCTCCTTTCTGAAAATAGAGTATAAGATGATAATGCTTTGTATAAAAATGGCTGCCGTAATTTCTGCGGCAGCCTTATGTTCTATATGGGGAAATACGGAAGAAATCCGTGTTTCCTTAAGAAAGCCTCATCGCGCGGCTGCGCGGCTGTCTATTTCCCGGCTCTGGCAGCCAAAGCCTTTGCCTTGAGACGGCCCCAGAAACCTTTCTTCTTCTGAGGAACATCCAGCGGCCCGCGCAGTCCCTTGACGGAAGTAATGTAGATTCCACTGACGATCGCCCGCACTTCCTTCTTGATCGGGACCATATCGAATATGGCTTCATCGCACATCAGAACCATCATCTTAGGCCCTACTTTCGCCTTGACAATGGGAATCTTAGAACGGCGAAGATACTTGGGCGTCTGGTCTATGACTGACTGGGGAAGACCGGATTCTTTAATGCGCATACGCTTCTTATCAATGACCAGCATAGAAATTGCCTGAGACATCTGTTCCATCTGATCTCTCTGGGCATTCTGCTTCTTTTCCATCCGCTGGGTGAAGAAGTACAGCGCTGCGAAAGCCGCAAGCAGTACGAGGACAATGACCAGAAGAACAATTGTTACTGTATTCATAAATACTGATACCTCCTGAACGCTTCACAGATACGGCAAAAACCGTACCGACACGCATAATATTGTAACATTCTTTAGGACAAAGTGCAAGAGCCATATAGGGATTTTCCGCAGCAGGCAGATTGGTTACGATTCACGTAACCAGATTGTGACAAATAAAGCGAAGCTTTTCCGGCATAATGATCACTAGCATAATGACCGCGATCGGGAAAGGAGATTGTAGGATGGATATGACAGGGATGCTGGAAACGGCGGCAGGCTGGCTGTGGGACAATTTTCTGTGGCTGAACGTTGCGCTGATAATATTGCTGATTTTCTTCGAGAGAAGAGAACCGAAGACCGTGTGGGCGTGGATGCTGGCGCTGTATTTTCTGCCTGCTGCAGGCATCCTGCTGTACTTGCTTGTGGGTCAGGATCTGCGCCGGAAGAGGACATTCCGTCTGAAAGGAATGGAAGAGGAGTTCGCGTGGGCAATGAAAAGGCAGGAAGAACTGCTGGGGATATCCGGAGGAGGGCTGCTGGAAGGAGAGGCTGAAGGATTTGCCGGGCTTATCCGCTATAATCTGGAAGCTGCCAGGGCAGTGCTCACGGTGGACAATTCGGTCAATATTATAACGGACGGCAGGGAGCTGTATGCCGATATGATTCGGGAAATGGGTTCCGCTAAGGAATATATCCATGTGCAGTCCTACATTATCCGGCCGGATGAAATATTTCAGGAAATGGAAATATGTCTGGCAAAGAAATGTTCAGAAGGCGTGAAAGTAAGATTACTGGCCGATGCCATTGGAAGCCGGGGAATGAGGCGTTCTGATTTTGAACGGCTTAAGGACATCGGGATATTGGCGGAGCGGTTTTTTCCGCCGCGGTTCGGACGCCTTCCAGTGAGGCTGAATTACCGGAATCACAGGAAGATCACCGTGATTGACGGGAGGGTGGCTTATGTGGGGGGATTCAATTTTGGGAGGGAATACATGGGTCTGGATGAGAAACTGGGGTTTTGGAGAGATACCCATCTGAAAATAAAAGGGTCCGCAGTGCTGGCTCTGAATATGCGTTTTATCCAGGACTGGAATTACGCGGCGAAGGAAGACTTGTTCCGGGAAAAAGGACTGCTGAGGCCGCAGACAGCCTGTTGTCAGGGAGAGTCCCTGATTCAGATCATCTCCAGCGGGCCGGATTCCAAATGGCAGAATATACGCAGCAATTATCTGAGGCTCATCCATCTTTCCAGAGACCATTTGTATATTCAGACGCCGTACTTTATCCCGGACGAGACCATACTGGAGGCATTGCGCACAGCCGCCCTGTCAGGCGTCAAAGTGCGCATAATGGTGCCGAGCATACCAGACCATCCATTTGTCCTCTGGGCAACTCGTTCGTATATCGGGGACATGCTGGAGGCTGGAGCGCGCTGCTATCTGTACCGCAGGGGATTTCTCCACAGCAAGTGCGTGATGTCAGACGGGCTCGTCTACTGCTGCGGGACGGCCAATATGGATATTCGGAGCTTCCAGCTGAATTTTGAGGTGAACGCTGTTGTCTACGACCGGAAGTCAGCCTGCCGGATGGAGAAACTGTTCGAGGAAGATCTAAAGGACTGTGTGGAACTGACTGCGGAGGAATATAGAGGAAGAGGGGTGAGTATACGCGTGAAAGAGCAGTTCTGCAGGCTGCTCTCTCCGCTGCTGTAGAGAATATTTGCTGCAGGAGAGAAAATTCCTGAAAAATCCGTCGGCCTTTTCGCGACCAGAGAAGA
>CALWRT010000111.1 GCA_944384015.1 uncultured Lachnospiraceae bacterium
GATCCTTCTGCGGGAAGGAGGGATTATCCGGGACGGCTACCATGAAGAGGTGGATAAACTTCGCCGCGCAAAATCCGACGGCAAAACATGGCTCGCGGATCTGGAGGAGAAAGAGAGGGAGCGCACCGGCATCAAAAATCTGCGCATCAAGTACAACAAGGTGTTCGGCTACTATCTGGAAGTGACCAACTCCTACAAGAATCTGGTGCCGGAGAACTATACACGCAAGCAGACTTTGGCCAACGCGGAGCGCTATATCACACCGGAACTTAAGGAGCTGGAAGATATGATTCTAGGAGCGGAGGACCGGCTTGTCTCCCTAGAGTATGACTTGTTCACAGAAGTGAGGGATAAGATCGGCCAGGAGATCGTCCGTATTCAGAAGACCGCCCAGGCAGTCGCCGCCCTGGATGTGTTCGCCTCCCTGGCCTACGTGGCAGAGCGGGAGAACTATGTCCGCCCGCGCATCAACGAAAGGGGAATCATCGATATCAAGGATGGGCGCCATCCAGTTGTGGAAAAAATGATCCCCGGAGATATGTTCATCGCCAACGACACCTATCTGGATAACAGCAAGAACCGGGTATCCATTATCACTGGCCCCAATATGGCCGGCAAATCCACCTATATGCGCCAGACAGCCCTGATTGTCCTGATGGCCCAAGTGGGCAGCTTCGTACCTGCCAGAGAAGCGAAAATCGGTATCGTAGACCGTATCTTTACTAGAGTGGGGGCTTCAGACGACCTCGCCTCCGGCCAGAGTACCTTCATGGTGGAAATGACCGAAGTCGCCAATATTCTGCGCAACGCAACGTCCAAGAGCCTTCTCATACTGGATGAAATCGGAAGGGGGACAAGCACCTTCGACGGCTTAAGTATTGCCTGGGCAGTGGTGGAACACATCAGCAATCCCAGGCTTCTCGGGGCCAAGACACTATTCGCTACACATTATCATGAGCTTACCGAGCTGGAAGGAAAGCTGTCCGGCGTGAACAATTACTGCATTGCAGTGAAAGAGAAGGGGGACGATATTGTATTCCTCCGTAAGATTGTCAAAGGCGGAGCTGACAAGAGCTACGGTATTCAAGTGGCCAAGCTGGCCGGAGTACCTGATAACGTCATTGACCGCGCCAAGGAGATCGTGTCCCAGTTAACCGACGCCGATATTACCCAGAAGGTTCATGATATAGAGGTGAAGCAGGGAACTGTTCCGAAGAAGAAGATGCCGAAATATGACGAGGTGGATATGGAACAGATGAGCCTGTTCGATACGGTGAAGGATGATGATATCCTTGCGGAACTGAGAGAATTGGATATCAGTAATATGACGCCGCTGGATGCCCTAAATGAGCTGAACCGGCTGCAGAACAAGATTAAGAATCGGTGGTGATAGAATCTATGGGAGCCATTCACATACTGGATAAGGTGACAGTCGATAAAATTGCTGCTGGAGAAGTGGTGGAGCGGCCGTCTTCCGTAGTCAAGGAGCTGGTGGAAAACGCCGTGGATGCCAAGGCGTCGGCAGTCACTGTGGAGATTAAGGATGGAGGGATTTCCTATCTGCGCGTGACGGATAACGGAAGCGGAATTGCAGGAGAAGAGATTTCCCTGGCATTTTTGCGCCATTCCACCAGTAAGATCCGGCAGGTGGAGGATCTGGGGCGAATCACTTCCCTGGGATTTCGGGGAGAGGCCCTCTCCAGCATCGCCGCGGTAGCCCAGGTGGAAGTGGTTACAAAGACACAGACAGCCGTAAGCGGGATTCGATACCGGATTGAAGGAGGGGAAGAGAAAGGGAAAGAGGATATCGGAGCTCCAAACGGGACGACCTTCCTTGTGCGCAACTTGTTCTACAATGTGCCTGCCAGAAGGAAATTTCTTAAATCTCCCATAACAGAGGCCGGCTATATTGCTTCCCTTATAGAACGCCTGGCCTTGTCCCATCCGGAGATTTCGTTTAAATTTATCAATAATGGGCAGACGAAGCTGCAGACATCCGGCAATACGAACCTGAAGGACATCATCTATCACGTATATGGGCGGGAAGCGGCCGCCAACTTGCTGATGGTGTCAGCAGAGGAAGAGAACGGAATGCACCTGTACGGTTTTCTCGGCAAGCCGATGCTGTCCAGAGGCAACCGCAACTACGAAAATTATTTTGTGAATGGACGCTACGTGAAGAGCCCCATCCTGTTCCGAGCCATAGAAGACGCCTACCAGCCCTATATGATGCAGCATCGGTATCCATTTACCGTACTGCAGCTGCAAGTGGATACGGAGAAGGTGGATATCAATGTCCATCCTACTAAGATGGAAGTCCGCTTTTCTGAGAACCAGAAAGTATATGATTTTGTATACCGTTCGGTGGCTGAGGCACTGGCGGGTAAAGAATTCATTCCGGAAGTATCCTTTGATAAGGCAGAGGGCAAGAAAGAACAGCAGGGGGCGCTGACCGGGCAGCACGAGATACTGGCAGAGCAGCCGGCGCCTTATGCCCAGGTCAGCGTTCCTGCCGGCACAGAGCCCAAGTCGGATGTTTTGCCTGGTATTCAGTCCCAGGCCGATGTCCCGCCCAGCCCCCAGCCCCAGGACGCCAGAGAAAAGAATCTGGAATATTTCCTGGAGAAGATGCGGGAGAGGGTCACGAAGGAATTTGAAGGAAACAAGGACGTTTCCTCACGGGAAGGCCAGCAGCTTATCCAAGAGGCGAGGGACGGAGACCAAGTCCGGGATCGGAGTTCTGATGAGGAGTCCCATGCCCAGAAGGAGGAGGCTCCACAAGATCTGGGACAGCCGGATCTGGGGCAGCTGGATCTGTTCGAGCATCGGTTCCTGGATAAAGCCTCCCGGGCCAACTACCGGATAATCGGCCAGGTGTTCGACACCTACTGGCTTGTACAGTTTGAGGAGAAGCTCTATATTATCGACCAGCACGCCGCCCACGAAAAGGTTCTGTATGAGCGGATCATGGCTTCCATGGAGGACAAGGAGTATACATCCCAGATGATCAGTCCTCCTATCATATTAACCCTCAGCATGGCGGAGGAAGAGATTCTGCTGACATATATGGATCAGTTTCAACAGTTGGGATTCGAGATTGAGCCTTTTGGCGGGAAAGAGTATGCTGTGCGGGCGGTGCCGGCCAATCTCTTCTCCCTTGGGCAGAAGGATGTACTCATGGAGATGCTGGACGCATTGAGCGGCGTATCCGGCCATGCAGATGCCCAGACGATCCGTGACCGCATTGCCACAATTTCCTGTAAAGCGGCAGTGAAGGGAAACAACCGGCTCTCTGTACAGGAAGCAGAAGCCCTCATCGATGAGCTTCTCAATCTGGAGAACCCTTATAACTGCCCCCACGGCAGGCCTACCATTATCTCCATGACCAAATACGAGATGGAGAAAAAGTTCAAAAGAATTGTATGAGTGATTGCAGAGGAATAGGTTCAAGGTTTGGAAGCAAACTTCCCAATCTGCTTAGATGACGCGGCAAGTGCGTCAGGAGGAGGAAACTATGAAACAGCCGCTGATCATACTGGCGGGCCCAACAGCCGTGGGCAAGACCTCTCTCTCTCTGCGGCTTGCCGCCGCAGTAAACGGTGAGATTGTGTCAGCCGACTCGATGCAGGTATACCGTTATATGGATATCGGGTCCGCGAAGATTCGAGAGGAAGAGCGCAAGGGAATCCCTCATCATCTGATCGATATCCTTATGCCCCAGGAGAGTTTCGATGTGACCCAATTTCAGTCTCATGTCAGCCATGCGCTGAAGGGCATATACAGCCGCGGGGCTATTCCTATTCTTACAGGGGGAACCGGGTTCTACATCCAGGCAGTCCTGAAGGATGTGGACTTTACCTATGCAGAAGAAGACAGGGGATACCGGGCTGGCCTGGAAGCTTACGCTTCAGAGCGCGGGGCAGACGCTCTGCATGAACTGCTGCGTAAGGCGGATCCTGTATCTGCCAGCCAGATTCATCCAAATAATATCAAGCGTACCATTCGGGCGCTGGAATACTTTCATCAGACCGGGGAACCCATCTCTGTCCATAATGAGCGGGAACGTGAGAAAAAACCCAATTACCGCTATGCCTATTTTGTTTTAAATGACCGCAGAGACAAGCTGTACGAGGCAATTGGGCGCCGGGTAGATCAGATGATGGAAGAGGGTCTTGTAGAAGAAGTTCGGCAGCTTCGGTCAATGGGCTGCCGGCGGGATATGGTGTCTATGCAGGGACTGGGCTACAAAGAACTCCTAGCATATCTGGACGGGGAATATACGCTGGAGGAGGCTGTCAGGCTGATTAAGCAGAATACCAGGCATTTTGCCAAACGGCAGCTGACCTGGTTTCACCGGGAACCGGATACGGTCTGGATCGAAAAGGAACGTTTTGGATATGATGAACAAGCAATGCTTCACTATATGCTGGATGTCTGCAGGCAGAAGGGGATTCTGCCCGCCGAAGGGGAGCGGCATGATGGATAGATAGATGCTTCCCACATGCCCGAAACAGCAACATTGAGAAAAGGATGGAAGACGATAGAATGGAAGAGAAAAGGAAAGAAGACCATTTGCGGGAGCCGCTTCTGCATATGTATAAAGCCATGGGAATTTCAGGGGAGGTACTGGATTTTTCCCGGGAGATTCTAGACGGTCTGAAGGAGAGGTTTCGCTGTATTGACCGCACAGCGGAATATAATCAATTGAAAGTGCTGCATGCCATGCAGGAACAGAAGGTCAGCGAGACCCATTTTGCCGCCACAAGCGGTTATGGCTATAATGACTGCGGCAGGGATACGCTGGAGGCAGTCTACGCCGGGGTGTTTCACACGGAGGCTGCTCTCGTTCGGCCTCAAATTACTTGCGGCACCCATGCCCTCACCATAGCTCTGCACGGCAATTTGAGACCTGGTGACGAGCTGCTGAGTATATCCGGGAAGCCCTACGACACGCTGGAAGAGGTCATCGGTATCCGGCCTTCCACCGGTTCCCTGGCAGAATACGGGATCACATACCGCCAGGTGGACTTGAGGGAGGACGGCAGCTTCGATCTGGAAGGCATCCGGGAAGCGATCAGCGAGAAGACTGCCCTGGTGGCTATCCAGCGCTCCAAGGGCTACCAGACGAGGCCGACCCTGTCCGTTGCCCAGATTGGCGAAGCCATCGCGTTCGTCAAGAGTATCCGTCCGGATCTCATCTGTATGGTGGACAATTGCTATGGGGAATTCGTGGAGACGATGGAACCGTCCGACGTGGGGGCTGATATGGTAGTCGGCTCTCTTATCAAAAATCCAGGCGGCGGGCTGGCGCCTATCGGCGGCTATGTGGCTGGAACGAAGAAATGTGTCAGCAACGCTTCCTATCGTCTGACATGTCCGGGACTTGGGCAGGAGGTCGGCGCCAATCTGGGATTGATCCAGTCCTTCTATCAGGGACTCTTCCTTGCACCTACTGTGGTGGCCTGCGCGCTGAAGGGAGCTATTTTCGCCGCCAACGTATATGAACGGCTGGGATTTCCCGTTGTGCCGAACGGATCTGAGCCGAGATACGATATCATTCAAGCGGTGGAATTCGGGAGTCCTCAGGGAGTGATCGCCTTCTGCAAAGGGATCCAGGCGGCCGCGCCGGTGGATTCCTATGTCACGCCGGAGCCATGGGCAATGCCCGGCTACGACAGCGAT
>CALWRT010000112.1 GCA_944384015.1 uncultured Lachnospiraceae bacterium
GGCTGCAGTGCTTGGGGACGAAGGGGAGCACTATGTGATCCTGTCCGTCACTCTCTGCCTGGAGAAAGCGCCCAGAAATACAGCAGCGCTGCTGTGCCCCTTCGGCAGTGTGGAGGAGATCGCAGCCATAGCCCAGCAGGCTGGCAGTCGGCTGCAGGCGGGCCGTCTTACGATGGCAGAATGGATTGGAAGGGATGCAGCCCGCCTGTTGGCTGAGTGTGGAAAGGAGACGGGCCTTGCCGGCCTGCCGCGATCTGCCAAGACGGAGGCCTATGCTCTGATGGAGCTTACCGCCGATTCGGAGGAAGAGCTGATGGACGGACTAGAGAACTTGCTTGGCCTGTTGGAAGAATATGGCTGTGATACGGAGGCCGTACTAGCGGCCGACACCCATAAGGAAGTAGAACGGCTGATGGCCCTGCGGCATTCCCTCAATGAGGCTGCCGCACAGAGAATGCGGGCCGATGTATCCAGGACAGGAAGGCCTCCTCTCCTGATAGATGTCTGCCTGCCCCCGGAGCGTATGGAAGAGTTTCTGCGAGAAGCGTCTAAGCAGACGGAAGGGGCTCAGGCATCATGGGGACATGCGGCCTGCGGGCATATCCACCTTCATCTGTTCTATAAGACCGCCGAGGAATATGACAGGCAGAGGGAGGCGGCCTGCCGCCTGTTGGATCAGGCCATCAGGATGGGGGGATACACGCACCGGGAATTCGGCCGGGGAAAATGCCGTACGCATGACGGAAAACCAGTAGTATATGAGAAGAGGGAAGAAGAGGAGCAGATATGGAGATCGCAGTATGTGTAAAAGCAGTGCCCGACTATGACATGGTGCTGCCAAAGGATTTTCAACAGTGGGAAGGAGCTGCCCCAGATGTCTCCTATGCCCAGGAGATTTTTGGCTGCTTTGACGAGACGGCGCTGGAGCTGGCCCTGCGGCTGAAGGAGAATTTGTCCTGCGTGACGCTTAGCGCTGTGAGCGTAGGAGATCCCTCCTCCCTGCTGCGGGGGCTGTACGCGGTGGGATATGAGAAGGTCTGTGCTGTGAAGCCTGCCTCGGATGTGGGGACAGAGGCAAAGCTGGACTTCGCCCCTCATCTGACCGCCGCTTATCTGGCGGGGTATTTTCGGCAGCATCCGGCGGATCTGATTTTGTGCGGCCGTCAGACAGGGCCTGGGGACAGCGGTCTTGTCCCCTACCTGCTGGCCCGCAGTCTGGGGATTTCCTGTATACCTTCCGCCGTGGGACTGAAGGCGGTGAAAGGAAAGGAAGCGAACAGCGCGGCCGGGAAGGGAGCGGACGCGAGCCAGGCAGAAGAATGCATGGATGCGGTGGGAGAGACCGGAGACCAGGCAAGTATCGCTGTAGAGCTGGCGGATGGAACTATCTGCCAGATGAAGGGACCCTCTGTAGTGATCATCGACAATGTGGCCGACTGTTTCCTGCGGATTCCTACCCTGAAAGAGAAGCTGGCGGCGAAGAAAAAGGCAGTGACAGAAGTGCAGGCGGCTTCCTGCTCAGGAGGAGAATCCGATGGGGCATTCACTTCTATGGCCCGGCTGCTGCCTCTGCCCAGGAGAGAGAAGTGTGCCTTTTTCACCGGAACGCCTCGGGAACAGGCTGCGGCCCTGCTCCAATGGCTGAAGGAACATCAGCCGAAGCCAAGAGCGGATGAGAAGATGCCAGAGGAGAAAGCAGGCGTCCAGGGAACCTGTGGGTGGAAGGGAATGAGCCAGGAAGAACAGCCTGAGATCTTCCTTCTGGAAGACAGTCCCCAGAATCGAATGATCGCCGTGCAGATGAGGGAGATTCTGGGAGGAAGCTGTCTGTTTCAGGTTCGAGAGCTGCTCCTTAGTGAGGACGAGGTCTATGCCAGGAGGAGAGCGTACAGTTCCAACGTCCAGGCAGACTACCGGCTGTGCCTGCCTGCTGTTATGACGGTTCAAGGAGGAAGCGGAACCGGGGAGGAGACTCTGGAAGATGCCGGAAAAATTGTGGCGGCAGGAAGAGGGATCGAAAGCCGGGCCAATTTCCATAAACTGCAGGCATGCGCCGCGCAGATGGGAGCGATGGCCGGCTGTACAAGGCCTGTAGCCATGAATGCCTGGGCGCCTGTGGAGGCGCTGATCGGCCAGTCTGGTCATCAGGTGTCGCCGGATTGGATGGTGACGGTGGGAGCGTCGGGAAGCGCGCCGTTCCTGTCTGGAATACGAACGGAACATTTGGCGGCGGTGGATCGGGATCCAGACGCGAAGATCTTCTGGAACGCGGAAGTAGGCATTGTGGCCGATACAGAAACGTTTCTAGACGCATTGGCGGAAGAATTGAGGAGCTGATTTCGTTTTTGGAGAAAATATTTTGGATAAAAGAAATATTTGTTATAGGATACCTTTTCAAATATTCATATACCGATAGGATGCCCTTAAATATGTCGCCCATTCCCCTTAGATGTTCTTATCCTTCCGAATATGAATGGCTCATATTATACCAGCGGTTCTGTCGGATGATTTCCTGTCACGGCAAGGCGCAGAGACAAAATTCTGTATACTAAGCTCGCAAGAAAGACGAATGCCGGACAATGGATGGATTTACCGGTAAAATGGGATAAACGAAACTAATATCTTTTAAAATCGGGATCGGTAAAATGATCTTCGGCTGCCTGGAAGAAATCATATCCCATTTTCTCCAGCGCAGCAATTTGTTCTTCCCTATCTTTCAACTTTTGCTGGATGACTTTTCTCTGCCTCTGAATCCGCCTTATTTTTTCTAAAAATTGAGAGGCAGGGATGGCTTCTTTCTTGGAAGGCGGAACAGGAGGGCACTGAACAGCCTGGTGAGCGGATGCCTCTATCTGCTGAACATCTTCCTTCTGGAAATCGTTGCCTTGGATGTGCCGCAATTCATGGTGATATGCTTCGAGCTGTGCGTCATAGCTGATTCTGGAATTGAGAATAATGGTAAAGCTTCCATCCTCATTGCATACTAAGCGCCCGCGTACAGAAGTGG
Organism: uncultured Lachnospiraceae bacterium; assembly: GCA_944384015.1. Classification (GTDB taxonomy): domain Bacteria; phylum Bacillota; class Clostridia; order Lachnospirales; family Lachnospiraceae; genus JAGTTR01. The sequence continues at coordinate 3,008 of CALWRT010000112.1, forward strand.
GAAGGTCCATCAGATATACGTAGATATCCTCATTCTGCATAACCGTCTCCTCGCTCCTTTTTCTTTAACGCTTCCAGGAGAGTCTGTACAGTCCTCAAGTCCTCTGGGGACGCGTCTCTGGCGGTGTCGAATAATCCCCGCAGTTCCTTATTATGGAAGATTTCCTGGGCAACTTTGGCTGTCTCTGGGTTGGTATAATATTCTGGTTCGGGGGCTTCTTCCATGAGATCTGAACGCCGGCAGTGGAAGATGCGGCACATAGCGTCGATCTTATCCATCCTCGGGGATTTAATACCTCTGCACCAGTTGGAGACAGAGGTGGTTCCCACGCCAAGCTTCTTAGCCAGGTCAATCTGAGTCATCTCATATTCTTGAAGATAATAGTTTAGTCTTTTGGCAAATACTTTGTTGAATTCTTCTTCAGACACGACACGTTCCTCCTTTTCTTTACTTCTATAATACCCTGAAAGTGGATGAATTTCAAGAAATAATAAAAAAATCCACTTTAAGTATTGACATCCACTTTAAGTGGATATATAATAGGCACAGAACGAAAAACAGGAAAGATATGGAAGAATCATAGTAAAAATTTATGAAATCCAGAAAATATAACTGGATATTCAAGCCTCACACATTTTTGCTGCCCATATTATCCACTTTAAGTGGATTTTAAAAACGAAAAAGAAGAGAGAGGAAAGAGAAACAAAGATGAGAGACAAAAATAAGAGAAAAAAATAAGAGAAAAAATGGAAGAAAAATCAGATGGAGATAAGAATATTTTGCATTTGGCCTAAAGGAGGTGATGAAATTGATTACCGTACAGGTGGCGCCGTACAGCTTGACGGTAGAAGGACATGCAGGATATGCAGAAGTCGGGAAAGACATCGTGTGCGCGGCCGTTTCAGCGTTGGTACAGAATCTGATAACCTCACTGGAGGCGCTCACGCAAGACAGCATATGCTGGCTGATCGGGGAAGGATATATGGATCTTCGATGGGAGAACTTATCTGAGAAGGGGAGCCTTCTAGTTGATTCCTTTTTTCTGGGCGTATGCCTGTTAGCGGATAGCTACAGAAGCTATATACAAATAAGCGGTATCGGGCGGGACAATAAAAAAATAAACAAGGCCGAATGCAGACAGCCCGCAGCAGATACCGCGGCAAAGAAATACATAGAGAAGACAACAAAATGAAATTTTGAAAGGGGAAATGAACATGTTAAAAGAAATGAAACTTCAGATGTTTGCGGAGACACTTCCGGAAAATACGACAACACCGGAAATGAACTGGGAGACGATGGCTTATATTAATACGGAGCCTACAGGGGATACAGCTACATGGGCGGATCTCGGCAACTTGACGAAGAATATGGCTCAGAGCCTGAATGAAGTGCTCTATCAGGCGACTTACTGGAAGGATAAGGGCTGGGGAAGTACAGAAGTAACCGGCGCCCAGATGACTCTGACTCTTACAGGAGATGTGAAGCCCGGCGACGCTGCCTGTGAATATCTGCTGGGGGAGGATGTGCTGTATGGAATCGGTAATGCGAGAAAGACCCACTTGAAACTTCAGAAGGGGACAAAGATCATTATCTGGCCGGTAACTCTGGCGAACATTACTCCAGCTTACGGTGATTCCGGAACGGTCAATGCCCTGACCGTAACAATCCACGGCAACGGGAAGCCGTCAGTCCAGGAAGAGTCTGCAGGGGCGTAAGTACTAGACTCTGACAGCCCAATTACACAACATCATGCGGGGGGCAAAAGGCCCCCTGCCCACAAGGAGGAAGAATATATGGCATATCAGGCAAAACGCAGGAAACATTTTGAGGAGAACTTTGAATTAGCGGATGAACAGGGAAAGGTAGTGAAAACTCTGGCGGTAAAGCTGGATGCAGATGACATCGTAGGAAAGGTTCATCGGAAGTATACAGCGCTGACGAAAGCGTTGAGCGACACTTCTGATCTGCAGCACAAAGCGGCCGAAGGGCAGGAAGCGGCAGAGGCGATAGAGATACTGGGAGAAGCGGTTGTCTCGCTGATGGAAGCGGTATTTGGACCGGAAGACACGAAGACGATTACGGAATTCTATGAGGGGCGCTACATTGAAATGACACAGGAAGTGCTGCCTTTTATCACTAAGGTGGTCATTCCAAGATGTATGGAAATTAAGAAGGAGAACCAGAAGAGGATTCTGCAGTCCTATGACAGAAAATCTCTCAATAAAGGCTTCAAGAGGGAACAATAATGGGGTTTCTGACAGAGCAGACGGACAATACTGTACAGTTTTTGGGAAGGCGTTATGTGGTGAACCCGGCGTTTGATGTGGTTCTGGAGATCCAGAGGTTGTTCAAGGAGGAACTGCCCCAGGAGAAGAAGATTGGGCAGGCGCTGCGGATGCTAATAGAAAAGCCGTCGGAGGGATTTCGGAATTTGTCTTTTGCGGATCAGGCCAAGCTGTTGGAAGAAATCTACGGACAGTGCATTCATGTAAAAAAAAGGCCGCCGGTACGGCAGAGCATGAGGGTGCTGGACTTTGAAGAAGACGGGGAGTATATCTATGCCTCTTTTTTCGGGGACTATGGGTTGGACTTGATCGAACTCCAGGGAATCCTTCCCTGGAGGAAATTTATCGCCCTGTTCCAGGGACTGTCGGAAAAGACCAAAATTCGGGAAGTGATGCGTATCAGGAGTATGGAAATCCCGCCTTACAACGGCAGGAACGGCAAAAGCATCCAGCAAATACAGGAGCTAAAATCTTACTATGCTCTCCCGGCGGTGGGAGGGGGAGGACAGGGCGGATTAGATGCATTGTTTTATGCGTTAGAGGCACAGGCGATGAGAGATGGATAAAGGAAATGAGAGTATTACATAAGGCAGGTGAAGAATATGGCAAACAATGAAGTGGGACAGGTAGTAAATGAGATTGTGGCAGTCTACGAACAGGGAAACGTGGATATTGAGAAAGCGCTGGAACAATCTGGGGAGAGGCGCAAAGAGATTGAGAAGAAGATCGGGGAAGCTCTATCCAAGACTGCGGAAGCTGCCTGTGAACAGATTGGAATATCTTATGGGGATATTTCCAATATTATAGCAAATCCGGCCACTGCCGGGGTATCCGCGGCTGCCGACGCAATCATCGGGGCCGGGAAAGCGGCGGTTGGGACTGCGTCGGAGCTGGATACCGTTATGGATCAATTCGTGATAACAACCGGCGCAGGGGAAGAAGAGGCACAGCGTTACCAGGCAATTTTGGAAGAGGTATATAAGAACAATTATGGAGATAGCTTTGCCGATATCGCCGATGCGATGGCCGAACTAACGGCCATAGGAGGGACAGAAGAATGGTCAGACGCAGGGATTCAGGAAATACTGGAATCTGCATTTTTCCTGAGAGATACCTTCGCCTATGACGTGGCGGATTCCATGCAGGCGGCGAAGACGCTGATGGACAGCTTCGGCGTGGACGGCAGCAAGGCGATGTCCCTGATTGCGGAAGGAGCCAGGAATGGGCTGGACAGCTCGGGGGAATTGCTGGACAGCATATCGGCCTATTCCGCGCAATTTTCAGAGATAGGAATGAATGCGGATGATATGTTCCAGATTTTCCAGGCCGGCGCCCAGACAGGGGCTTTTGAGTTAGGCACAGTGGGAGAAGCGATCGGCGAGATGTCGGCACGGTTGAAAGACGGTTCCGAAGAGGCGACGGAAGGTTTTGAGATCCTGGGTCTGAACGCAGAGGAGATGACGGAGAAATTCATGGTCGGGGGCGACAGCGCCAGGGAGGCCTTTCAGCAGACAGTGGATGCATTGGCGGGAATGGAAGATCCCATCGCCCAGAATACGGCAGGGCTTGACTTGTTCGGCACGGCTTGGGAGGAATTAGGGCCAGAGGCTGTCGACGCTCTGGCCGGGATTGAGGAAGGTATCTATGCGGTCGGAGATGAGATGGAAAGCCTGCAGGAGCTTGGCGGAGATAATCTGGGCGCTCAATTGGAAGAACTGCAGCGGAATGTGGAGATGCTGCTGGTGCCTCTGGGAGAACAGCTGATACCAATTCTCTCCCAGATTATGGAGGAGATCCTTCCGCCTCTGATGGAGATTCTGCAGCCATTGGTTGAATTAGTGGGGGCAATACTGGAACCGCTGCTTACGCTTGTGTCCGAAGTATTGACGCCAATCATGGAGATTGTGGCGTCGCTGATCGAGCCACTGACAGAACTAATGGAGAGCTGCTTGACGCCGCTATTTGATTTGATTCAAGGATTATTGGAGCCGCTGCTGCAGCTGGTAGAGACGTGCCTGACACCGCTTCTGGATATGGTACTGCAGCTGCTGGATCCGCTGTTTCAGTTTATATCGGAGATTCTGCCTCCGTTGACAGAATTATTTGCCGGGCTTCTGGAACCGGTCATCACCTTGGTTGAGACGGCGTTAAGGCCGTTTTTGGATATTCTGCAGCCGATTGTGGACGCGATATCGCTGATGATGATTCCAGCTCTTGGAAGCTTGATGAACAAATTTGACGAAGTATTTACGAATGTTTCAGAATTTGTATCGAGACATATGGGCAATGTCATGGCCGTCCTGGAGAATGTCATTGATTTTATCAAAAATGTGTTTACCGGCAACTGGGAAGAAGCATGGGAGAATGTGAAGAATATCTTCTCCGCGATTGCAGACAGCCTGGGAAGCATTTTTAAACCGCCGGTCAATGCTATTATCGATGTACTGAATGGGTTTATCCGGGGAATCAACAAAATTCAGATACCCGACTGGATTCCGGCCATAGGCGGGAAGGGGTTTCATATCCCGGAGATTCCCCGTCTGAAGGAAGGGGAAGATTTTATCCCCAGAGATTGGTACGCTGCTTATTTGGACCACGGGGAGAGAGTGATGACCGCGAGTGAAAACGCCAAGTTCAACGCAATGGGAGGACTGGAAGGGATGGAACGGGCTCTGTCCATGGATAGGTTCGCGGCAGGAGAAAAGAAGATTACCGTCATTGTACCCGTGGATATTGACGGTCGTGAAGTGGCCAGAAGCACTGCGGAGTACATAGGCGAACAACAATATTGGGAGGATTTGTAATGTTTTATATCAATGGAGTATCGGTAGAAGAATATGGGGGGAGCCTGAAGAGCGAATACACCGTTACCGGCATGGAGATCACTGAGAACTCCTATTCCATAGGAAGGAACCGGAGTAATCCGCTCTACCATGGAACGGTGCTGGGACTGAAAACGCTTACGCTCCCGGTAGATTTTGCGGGGAAAGACCGCCAGGAGGCATCGGCCCGGAAGTCGAAATTTGACGCGGCCATCTACGGAAAGAATGAATTGGTGCTCCCGGATGGCTTCACTTATACGGCGATCTGTTCTGAGTATGGGGAAGAAATCTGTCACGGCGAACAACTGCTGGAGACGATTTATACATGTGTGGGAATTCGCCATGGCAAGAAGGAAATTGTCACAGGCAACACGATATACTGTACAAGCACACTTCCCAAGACAGACTGCCGTCTTACGGTGACTGTCACAAACGGGGAAAGCAGCTATCAGTTAGGCAGTGTGACCTTTCTGGATGTCACGGCGGGGGACGTGCTGTGCGTAGACGGGATCACCGGCCGGATACTGGTCAACGGGGCGCCGGGGGCTGCGAGGGCGCAGTGGCTGGAATTTCCATATCTCGTGCCAGGGAAAAACATGATCACATGCGCGGATACGGTGACAGCAGAGTTTTACCCGGCCTACTTTTAAGGAGGTGTATCTATGCTGAAACTGTTAAATGGCAGCAGTAATCCGGTGCTGATGATTGATGATTTCTATATCGAGGAACTTTGGTCTGGTTTGGATGAGCTGGTCTTTGATATTCCCATCACAGATCCCAATTACAAGGAGATATTAGAAGAGTCCATCGTGGAATATGAACAGCCATATGTGGTCAAAGCGATAGACGGCGGAACTTCATCAGCGAAGGTGAAGTGCCAGCTGGATGTGGACGAGCTGAAGGCGGATATGCTGCTAAATTACAACAACGGCGGCAAGACTGTGAGGGATACGATTGAGGAAGTGCTGCCGCGTGGATGGACGGTGGCGGATCACGCTTACTTTATCAACGAGCGTACGATTGAGATGGAGGCGGGGACACCCTTTGACGTGATTTCCCAGTGTCAGGAGACTTATTCTGCAGTCATCAGGTATGACGTGAAGGAGAAGAAGGTACATATATGGGACCCGGACAGCTTTGAACCGATGGGGGCATTCGCAAGCCGGGACTTGAATTTGCAAGAGATCAATTATAAGGGAAAAAGCTCGGACTTTGCCACGAGGCTGTACGGCTACGGCAAAGACGGCCTGTCCGTGGCTTCTGTGAATGGCGGAAAGCCCTATGTGGAGAACCGGGACTATGCCGACAAAATCATATGCGCTTATTGGAAGGACGATCGGTATACAGATGAGCAGACTCTTCTGGAAGATATGAAGAAGAAGCTGAAGGAACTGTCGGTGCCGTCCGTATCCTATTCCTGCAGCGTCATGGATCTGGCTAAGACCAACCCCGAGCTGTATGCCCACCAGAATTTTTCCCTAATGCAGGTGATCCGCCTGGTAGATGACGTAAAAGGTACGTCTGTGAATCATCAGGTGGTACAGTACAGGCGGTATCCCTTCTATCCGGAGAGGAATGTGGTTACTTTGTCCACGGTGGCGCCCAAGATCCAGAGCACTGTAAAGCATCTACAGTATAACCAGGATAATCCAAGCAGTCCTTTCCGCCAGCAGATGCAGGCGGCTATTGAGAGCGCGACGGAGAAAATAGCTTTTGCTGAGAAAGGATATGTCATCCTTCCAAAGGATGAGGAAGGCAATATAACAGAGCTGTTGATTATGGATACACCCAGCAAAGAGACAGCCACGAAATTGTGGCGATGGAATATGGGCGGGCTGGGGTACAGCAGCCAAGGCTATAATAATCCTCGTTATAGTACCGCAATTACAATGAACGGGGAAATTGTCGCGAATATGATTACCACAGGGGAGATGCTGTGCGACCGGATACGCGGGGGAACGCTGGAACTGGGGGGATTATCCAACGGCAAAGGAGTATTGACGATAGAGGATGCCGCAGGGAATGAGATAGGACGATGGGACAGCAGCGGAATTACAGCCAAAAAGGGAACCTTCCAGGGAAGCCTCCAGGCGGCGACCGGATCCTTTTCCGGCGAGGTTACTGCCCAGTCAGGCAAAATAGGACGCTGGTATATCACATCCAATATGCTCTGCAGCAGCCAGACCTTTGACGGCAGCCGGGAAACGAATAACTGCGGGATGGGATACAATTCAGACTGGGCCTTCTGGGCAGGAGCAGGGAGGTTCCGTGTGTCGGATACGGGATATCTATATTGTGAACATGCCAAGATCAGTGGAGAAATTACGGCTACGTCAGGGACAATCGGAGGCAATACGATTACGGGTAATGGTATGGAAACCCATGGAGGGAGCTTTATTGTCGGAAATGACTCTTTTATCGGGATGAAAGATTTCGAGGGAAATGTATTCGGCATTATACGGCCATACACATTTGAAAACAACCCGAATCTTTCCATAAATGGACTGGGCAACCGGCTCTATCTGGGAGCTTGGGACACGCCGGGCGGCATTTTCGCAATGGAAGGAATGTTCTATGAGGACGGCAGTTATATCTCATCTGACAGGCGGCTGAAAAGAAATATAGATTATCTTTTGCCAGAGTTATCTTTGGCGTTCATTCGCCGCCTGAAGCCTGCCAGCTTCCGCTATAAAAATAAGGAAGAAGTACGCCGTGGATTTATTGCGCAGGATGTGTTAGAGGCAATGTCTGAATCCAATACCGGGCGCTGGGACGTGGTGACCGAATATCCGCATGCAGATCGTAAGACCGGGGAAGAGAGCATCCGATATACGTTGGCATATACAGAATTGCTTGCGGATATTGTAGGAGCAGTACAAGAACTAGACAGAAAGGTGGAGAAGCTGTATGGAAAAACCGGTGACGATTATTCTGGATGATACGAAGAGAGAGATATGGACAGTATTAAATAGTGCAAAGCTGCCGGCCACAATTCTGCTGCCTGTAGTGACTGGTATCTGCAGTGAACTGAACGTAGCTGCCCAGCAGGAGCTAACGTATGATAGGCAATCTTATGAGAAATTTAGAGAGAAGGAAAAGGAGGAGAAGGAACAATGAAGATTAGGACAAACATCACCGTTGATTTATGGAATCCGTCTGTCCCCCCCTATGTAAATGTGAAGCAAGGTGATAGTCAGAGGGAGATTGCTGTGACGCTTACAGCTGGAGGAAACGAAATTAACCCTGAAGTGATACCAGATATCTATATTAAGAAACCAGACGGGACACTCATTTACAACAGCTGTACGCTGGAAGGGGCGACAATCGTCATCCCCCTTACCGCTCAGTCTCTTGCCGCTGCAGGTGAAGCGAAAGCTGAATTACAGATGACCTATGGAGATGGGGTGCTGTCTACGCCGATTTTCAACTTGACGATCCTGCCTACGAATATCGATGACCAGGCAGTAGAGAGTACAAATGAGTTCGGCGCGCTGCAGACTGCATTACAGGAGGTAGAGGAACTCAAGGAAAATGGTCTAAAGGGAGACGCTGCCACAATCCAGATTGGGACAGTTACCACGGGAGCAGAAGGAAGCGATGCATCCGTGACCAATTCTGGGACTGCCGGAGACGCAATCTTGGATTTTGTGATTCCAAGGGGGAATACAGGAAACGGTATTAACAGTGAGTCAGCTGCGGTGGAGTACCAGCAGTCAGACAGCGGAACAGAGATCCCGTCAGGAACTTGGAGCCAGAATATTCCTGAGGTGGCAAATGGCTCTTATCTGTGGACGAGGACGACGATTCCATATACAGATGGAAACAGCACAGTCTCTTACTCTGTATCTAAAATGGGAGAAACCGGGCCGGCCGGCAGTACAGAAGCCAATATGGATATGGTGGTGACTTATGATACGCCGGCAGACTATACGGCACCTGCGTCTGGAGATGCTCTGAACACTTGGCTCGGCAAGGCAACAAGAGGATTATCCAATCTGTTTTCCAGTCTTGCGTCCAAGCTGGATTCCAGCAAAGTACTTTCAGAAACACAGTGGAATACGGGGACTGTAGCAGAGAGAGGATATCTTGCGGACGCGAAAGATATCTTAGATGAATTTGCACAACTAAATACGGATAAAGCTAATGCATCTCACACGCACACAATAGCCCAGGTGTCAAACCTGCAAAGCACATTAAACGGCAAACAGGCAACGATATCAGGCGGAGCTAGTACAATAACTTCCAGCAACCTAACTGCCAATAGAGCGCTTGTAAGTAATGGATCTGGGAAAGTGGCTGTAAGCGCTGTCACCGCGACGGAACTAGGGTATCTTGACGGGACAACAGGTAATGTGCAGGCACAGCTGAACGAATGCGTTAAAACAAGTGGAAATCAAGTTATCGCAGGAGTGAAGCAGTTCAACTCTGCCCCACAGGTATTATACAATGGCGAATACCGCACAATAGCATATAGTCGCAACAATGCCGTATCTTTTTCGTGGAACGCAAGCTATCTGGAGATTTACGTGGACGCTACACTGGTCGCTAAAATACCTATGGGATTTGTCGGATAACCTAATTATTTTTTCGGTATAAAATATATATCCGACAGGTGCCATTATGCGCGGCAGAATTACTATTTTTGAATCTATAAGTCAGCGTTGTCCCAGAGACAGATAAGTCAGCCGGATAGAAATGGGATTGCCCGGTTCCCCATCCTACTACGCCGAGAGGCGTGTCCCCACTTTTTGTAACGCTTAGAGTCCCGCTGAATACTCCACCTTCCATCGTGCTTGGCAGCGTCAAGTTTTGCATCTCTGACAACAAGAGGCCATTCAGCAGGCTTTTGGATTCTGTTTCTGTATAATATTTGTCATCATGAGTGTGGGACGCAGGAACCTCCCCACCAACAGAATCAGTAAGGTTGCTGATATCCGTGTTTTACTACAATACATTTAGATAATTTATACCATATAGAGCAATTGCCAAAAATACGGGATGACCGGGTACTTGGATATACAATGCAATTTGTTTTTTAGTGATAATTTGAGGGGGTAATGCAGTTGACAGATGAAGAAATTGTGACGGAATTGACAGCCCATCAACATGAGATTGGTTCGCTCAAGCATCGGATGAATGAGGTGGAGCGAATTGCAGATGTTGTATACCAACTGACACAGGAGATGGCGGGTATGACAAAGGAAATTGAGTTCATGAACAAAACGCTGGCTGCTCTTACCTCCAAAATGTCAAGCATGGAGAATATTCCTGGGAAGCGGTGGGACAGTGTGACCACAGCTGCTATTGGGGCAGTCGTAGGAGCGGTTATCGCAGGCATAATGAGATAACTGGTAAAGGAATAGCTGTCCTTAGAGCGACCGATATCGGTCGAAAAAAGGAAAATTAGGAGAGCTTGGCAACGGGCTCTCCTGATTTTCATGGCATATGATAATATTGTAAAGGAGGAATTAAATCAATTATGAAAGTCAAACTTGTTAAAAATAGAGACTATTGGATTACGTGGGCGAAAGCTGCCGGGATCCGCGCGGTTAAGACAATCGCTCAGACAGCGGTGGGAGCTATCGGCGCGAGCGCGGCTCTCGGAGATGTGAATTGGCCGCTGATGGCTAGTACGGCGGTGTTGTCGGGGATTGTATCTTTGCTGACAAGTATTGCTGGACTTCCTGAAGTAACTATGCCCGAGGAGGGAGAAGAATGAGGAAGGCGGTAGATGTGTCATCTTACCAGGGGATGATTGACTGGCAGGCTGTGAAAGCAGCGGGGATAGTCCATGCAGTCTTACGCTCTGTCGTCAAGGATGGCAGTGCCGATCAACGATTTGCTGAAAATGCGGCAGGATGCAAAAAGGCCGGTATGCCATTTGATATCTATAAATATTCTTATGCCCTTTCAGAAGAGGAAAGCCGCAAGGAGGCAGAACTGGTAATGAAACTTTTAGAGAAACATGACTGCCCGAAGACAACTTGTATCTGGTGGGATATGGAATACGACAGACAGAAGGCTCTAAAAAGGACTGCTCTCATGAGGATTCTCGCTGTGGCAAAAGAAGAGGCGGAAAAAGCCGGATATCCGTTCGGCGTGTACTGTAACAAGGACTGGTATGAGAACGTGCTGGACAGCGCATCCCTGGACTGCCCGGTGTGGCTGGCAAGGTATCCCTCTTCCCAGGAGATGGAACTGTCGGATAACCCGGATGAGCGGTATAAACCCACATTCGTGTCACAGGTATTGTGGGGATGGCAATACACAAGCGCCGGAAAAGTCCCGGGCATTACAGGAAGAGTAGATTTGAATATCCTGTATGGGGAGCCGGGAAATACCGGGGAAGCACCGACAGAAGACTACGAGCAAGAGACGGCCGCCCAGGAAGATCGGCATGAAGCAGTAAGGAGTCTGCAGGAGGCGCTGAACTATGACGGCTATAGGGACGCGGAAGGAAATAAACTGATTCTGGATGGCCTGATAGGCAAGAGGACAAAGCAGGCGCTTGGAAAAGTTGCCCTGAGGGCAGGAGAATGGACGGGAAGTCATTACCGGGTCGGTTCTGCCGGGGCAGCCGTGCTGTGGCTGCAGATGAGACTGAATACTGTGTTGGGGAGTGGACTGGATACAGACGGGAAATATGGAAGCGACACTAGAGAAGCGGTGGGAAAGTGGCAGGAGAAGCAGAGACTTACAAAGGACTATATTGCCGGCATCCAGACTATTTTATCAATGGTACAATAGATGTTATTAATAGAATAGGCAGATATCCATCATATAAACTGGCTGCGCAGCTATGCCAAGATATCAGGGCTAAAAGATAAATACCATATAATAAGACGGAAAACAGCTGGGAAATGCGGAGCAGGCATGTTGTTTGCCTGCTCTTTATTTTTGGGCT
>CALWRT010000113.1 GCA_944384015.1 uncultured Lachnospiraceae bacterium
CGTGCTCTCGCCTTCGCCGTCGGAATATACAAGCTTCACACAATTCCGTTATCGGCATTGCCAGCCAGATAGCGTCAGCCCCTGCAGCGGCAGGAAGCAGGAGAATCAAAATGCCGCTGATAATAAGACCTCTAGATATTGAGACAAGGAATGCTGCCCTTGGCTGCATGATTGCCTGGAAATAATAAGTAGAAAAAATATTCAGAGGCAGCAGCAGAAAGGACAATCCATAGCTGCGGATAATCCCCGGCCCAATCCGCAGCACTTCCTCGGTGGCATCCATGAACAAGCGTATAAACTGATTCGGAATCGCTAAACAGAGCATCACCCAGAATACACCGAAAAATGTCGTCGTCCCCAGGGCATATTTCAGCGTCTGCCTGATACGCCCGCCCTTGCCCGCGCCAAAGTTCGTAGATAAAATCGGCTGAGAAGCTTGGCCGACACTGTAGGCACAACACTGGACAAATGTGCTGACATTGACGATCACACCGTATACCGAGAGCGCGTTTGTTCCCAGGTAAGCCATAATCTGCCTGTTGAACAGGATTGTCAGAATCCCCATAGCAATATCAATGAAAAATGTGGAAAACCCTGTCATACAGATTTCCCGAAATTTGCGCAGCATATGAGCTGGGCGCACAAGCCGCAGCGTATTCTTTTTTGTAAAAAAATGCGACACCATAACGATGATAGAGACTATCGTACCGATTGCTGTGGCCAGTCCGGCGCCAAAGGCTCCCATATCGCAGACGAATACAAAAAAGTAATCGCCAAATATGTTGAAAATCCCCCCAAACAGTACCCCCGCAGTGGCAAGGGTGGGATTTTTATCGTTGCGCAGGTAGGCTGCCAGTGTCTGGGTGAACAGAAAGCAGGGAATGATATATTTAATCGGACGAACATATTCCAAGGCCAATTCCAGCGTCGTCTCCTCCGCCCCGAAGAGCAACAGCAGTTCCCGGTCAAAGCACGCGATCAGTATCCAGGCGGCCGCCGCCAATATCCCTGATCCGATCAAGGAGACAGTGAAATACTCGTTAGACCGCCTTGTCTGAGACTCCCCTTGCCCTCGTATTGTGCTGAACAGAACCGAACCGCCGATCCCCATCAAGAGTCCCAAGCTATAGATCATATTCCAGATGGGAGCCACAACCGCCAGCGCCGCCGCGCCTTCCGGCCCGTGATACTGGCCCACCATGGCCATATCCACGATCGAATAGATAGAAGTGACAAGCGCGCTTCCGAAGGCCGCCGCAAGATATTTAAAATAGAGAGTTTTGATTTTACCGTTTAACAGATCCATTGTGTCAGTTCTCCTTTCTAGTAAACCTACGAAGTACTACGAAAAAAGCTGGATAAAGAACAGACATCTCAATCTGCGTCTTTATCCAGCTTATCATTTCCGTTGAATGATTCGCCCTCCGAGCGTTCCCAATTCTAACACAGTTCTCCTGGCGTGTCAAGTTTGCAGCGCTGCGTCTGTACAGTCTTATTGGCAGCGCTGTCATCCTCTCTACATCGCATCCAGCTTCATATCCCCGAAGGCAATCCATCCCTTCTTACGCATCAATTCCGATATGCCCAGGCTGATAAGCGCCGGAAATACAAAATGCAGCAACACAATCTTCGTCAGTACGATGGCCGGAGATTCATAGGCGGCCATCACCTGATAGGTCATAATCTGCCCCACCAAGCCGGCTGTCCCCATCCCGGATCCCGTGGCATTGCTCGTCATATGGAAAACCATTGTCCCCACCGGTCCCAAGATTGCGCTGGACAGAATGGCCGGCAGCCAGATAATCGGCTTGCGCACGATATTAGGCACTTGAAGCATGGACGTTCCAATGCCCTGTGCCAACAGTCCTCCCACTTTGTTCTCCCGGTAGCTTGCCACCGCGAATCCGATCATATTGCAGCAGCAGCCCACGGTAGCTGCTCCCGCCGCCAGCCCGGACAGATTCAGGATAATTCCCAGGGCAGCTGAGCTGATGGGCAGCGTCAAGATCATCCCCATCAGCACCGATACGACAATCCCCATTAAGAAGGGCTGCTGCTGTGTTCCCCAGTTCACCATCGCGCCAAGACCATTCATAAACTGGCTGATGGGCGGGCCCACAATCAGTCCCGCCGCGGAACCTGCCGCAATCGTCACGAACGGGGTTATCAAAATATCAATCTTCGTCTTTCCCGCCACGAGACGGCCCACTTCAATTCCCACAAGAGCGGCCAGAAAGGCACCCAGAGGTTCCCCCGGGCCGGACAGAGTAATCACCCCCGTTTCATCCATGAAGCTTCCCGCCAGAATCTGAGACGCGTATCCTCCTACCATGCCGGCGGTAGCTGCAGAGAGCGTCACATAAGTACCCTCCTTGAACTTATATGCGGTTCCAACTCCAATGCCGGCGCTAGTCATAACAGAAGCGGCCTTCCCGAACAAATATAAGCAGCTGCCTGCGCTTCCCCCGATCAGATTCCCCAGCTGCTGGATAATCGTCCCGATAATCAGAGTGGAGAACAGACCCAAGGCCATCCCGCTCAAACCGTCTATAAAAATATGGTTCAGCACCTTTTTCAATTTTTCCATAGCAATCCTCTCCTTAACTTTCTGGCCTTATCGTGTTGACACACAAAGCGGGATATACAGCTGCCTTGCAGCTGTATATCCCGCTGTCTTGTCAGTCAAACAGAAGATTACCATAGTTGCAGCAAGAAATCAAGCATAAAATTATCTGGTCTGAGAAAACACTTATTAAATCAACACTTTCCTATTCTTCTCCACGTCAGACGGATCCCTCTTCCCTGAGTGCTGTCCTCCCGGCCTTATCTCCATCCAGTTCAGCCTTCTATCAGGAACCCCTTCTCCCGCAGCTTCTCCTCCATTAGATCCAGATATTCTTCTTTGTCTGCCTCAATTGTATGATAATGTCTGCCGTATGTCAGGGCATTCAGACCTCTTGTTTCATGTCCTTTCAGCCTCCGCACGAATTCTGCCGCATCCTGGCGGTTCGTGATGATGAGGTCTACGGTAATCTGCCCATATATCTCATGCTCTACAACCACATCCAGCATCCTGCCTCCGCAGTCTACGACCGTGTACAGTTCCTCCTCGATTCGCTCATCCCCATGTTCTACATAGACGGTACGGCGAAATCTAGGATGTTCTTCAGGCTGATACAGCAAATATCCCTTGTTCGTAGACAGGATATTCCGGTTACCCGCACGCAGAAGGGCGATGTCCTGCACAATGATCTGCCTGCTCACATGAAGCCGTCTGGCAATCTCCGTGCCCGACAGCGGCTTCTTCTCTCCTTCCAGCATCTGGATAATCTGTTCCCGCCGTTTGGACTGCTCCATAAAATACCAGCTCCTATCAATGGTGGAACAGCCGGATTCCAGTAAAGCACATAGCCATGTTGTATTTGTCGCATGTGGCAATAACGTTGTCGTCGCGGATGGAACCGCCCGGCTGGGCAACATACTTCACTCCGCTTCTGTGGGCGCGCTCAATATTGTCCCCGAACGGGAAAAACGCGTCGGAACCCAAGGCTACATCCGTCAAGCCATCCAGCCAGGCTCTCTTCTCTTCCCTTGTAAAGATCTCCGGCTTTTCCTTAAAAATATTCTCCCAGGCGCCGTCGGCACATACATCCATATAATCCTCACCAATGTACAGATCAATGGCGTTATCCCTGTCCGCCCGGCCGATCTTATCAATAAACTTCAGGCCCAGTACCTTCGGCGACTGGCGCAGGTACCAGTTGTCAGCTTTATTCCCGGCCAGCCTCGTGCAGTGGATGCGGGACTGTTGTCCGGCTCCGATGCCGATTGCCTGTCCGCCCTTTACAAAACAGACCGAATTGGACTGTGTATATTTCAGTGTAATCATAGAAATTGCCAGGTCTATTTTGGCTGATTCAGGAATCTCCTTGTTCTTCGTCACAACGTTTGAGAAGAAATTCTCATCAATATTCAGCTCATTCCTTCCCTGCTCGAAGGTGATTCCGTACACCTGTTTGCGTTCCACGGGCGCTGGTATATAGTCCTTGTCAATTTCAATAATGTTATAGTTCCCTTTCTTTTTGGATTTTAAGATTTCCAGCGCTTCCGGCTCATATCCCGGCGCGATGACGCCGTCGGATACTTCCCGCTTAATCAGCTTCGCCGTATGCACGTCACACACATCCGACAGGGAGATGAAGTCTCCGAAAGAAGACATGCGGTCAGCTCCTCTCGCCCTGGCATAAGCGCATGCCAGCGGGGAGAGCTCTCCCATATCATCCACCCAGTATATCTTCGCCTCTACCTCGCTGAGGGGAAGGCCCACTGCCGCTCCAGCCGGGGAGACATGCTTGAAGGAAGTCGCCGCAGGCAGATTTGTCGCCCGCTTCAGCTCGCTGACCAGCTGCCAGCCATTGAAAGCATCCAGAAAATTAATATATCCCGGCTTCCCGCACAACACCTTGATCGGAAGCTCCCCCTCCTCCATAAAAATCCTCGCAGGTTTCTGATTGGGATTGCATCCATATTTCAACTCCAGCTCTTTCATCTTGCCATTGCCTCCTATTGATTTTTATTTATAATTTTAGACTCGTAAGTCCCTGTGGCAATATCAATATAACGTACAAACAAGGATACTTTGTTCTCCTCATTCAGGCTCTCCCACAGCTGGGAAGCAAAGGCTTCCATATTATCAGGGACCGCGATCCTCTTCGGCTCTCCCTCAAAGCTCGGGAGGGGATTGCCGTCGCAGCGGTACGTATGGATAAAATGGCCGATCCCCGCAGGACAGTTATTATAAGCGAAGGTGAATCGATTACAGGACGCCGGATCTCCATTGTCGCTCTTCAAAATCGAGAGGGCATAGTTATACTGGTTCCCTTCCACATGCATGATACCGGATATCCTCGGCGTATAATTGGGAGCGTCCGGCTCGAATTCCCTCGTGCGCAGCGCCTGCTCGAAGGTCAGCTGCTTGTCCATCAGCTCATAAATTGTGTCTGTCTGATCGCCGTTAGTGACAATTGTCTTATTGCCAAGGACGCGCACCGGCGCATAAATAATCAGACTTGGATCGGTAAGCTTAGACTCGTCAAATGCCTGAGTGCGTATACCGTCCCCATCCTCCACAAAAATACGGTTGCGGCTGTTCGTACTTCTTCCCATAATGAAATAAGCGCACACTGCCTTCGTGCCATCCGCGCTTCGGCCTATGATAATTCCTCTGCCCGGATAAGCGTTCTCTTTCAGTTCCTTTTCAATGGATATCACTTCCATGCATGTTCCTCCTCTCTTGATGCCCAGTCTCACCGGACAGGCCTGTCTGGATAACTCCTATTAATTGCAGCTTACAATTCCCTTCTCCGCGTCAATGCTCACGATCGCTCCTGTCTTCAAAATACGAGTAGCGTGGGCCGCATCCAGGATCACCGGGATATCCAGGCTTAATCCTACAATCGCCGCATGAGAATTGATGCCCCCTTCTTCTACAATCAGTCCGGAGCATGTCTTAATCTGGGGAAGCATCTCATTGGTTGTCTTCGGAACGACAATGATATCTCCCTGTTTATAATGAGTTGCCAGTTCCTTCGCGTCCTGGCAGACGCACAGGCCTGCACAGGCTTTCTTGTTGGACAGTCCTTTGCCCGTCAGAAGGATATGGCCCACCACATGCACCTTGATCATATTTGTTGTACCTGAGATCCCAAGGGGAATTCCCGCAGTGATAACCGTAAGTTCTCCCTGCTTCACCATGCCGCCTTTCTCCGCAGCAGCCACCGCCGCTTCAAACAGTTCATCCGTCGTCTTCTTCTCCGGCACAAGGAACGGATACACTCCCCAGGACATATTCATCTGACGGCATACGTTCTCATTAGGGCTGCATCCTACAATAGGGCAGGCCGGGCGGTACTTGGAGAGCATCCGGGCCGTCTTGCCTGATTTCGTCACCGTAATAATCGCAGCCGCATTCAGATCGTGGGCTGTCGTACAGGTGGCGTGGGAGATGGCATTTGTCACATCCGGGTTCTCCATCACTTCCCGTTTGCGCAGGTTGCCGGCATAGTCGATATCCTCTTCGGTGCGCTCCGCGATCTTCACCATCATCTTCAGAGCTTCCACCGGATACAAGCCTGCCGCTGTCTCACCGGAGAGCATCAGGGCGCTTGTCCCGTCGTAAATCGCATTGGCCACGTCGGTAGCCTCAGCTCTTGTGGGCCTTGGATTCTTCATCATCGAATCCAGCATCTGCGTCGCCGTAATCACCTGCTTGCCGGCGTTAAATACTTTCTTAATAATCATCTTCTGGATCCCGGGCACGTCCTCCAGGGGAATCTCCACGCCCATGTCTCCTCTAGCCACCATGATTCCGTCTGAGACGCGGATAATCTCATCAATATTCTCCACGCCCTGCATATTCTCGATTTTCGCGATAATATTAATGGTATTGCAGTTCTTCTCCTGGAAGATCTTGCGGATCTGCAGGATGTCGTCCGCGCTTCTCGTAAAAGACGCGGCGATAAAGTCAAAGCCCTGTTCAATTCCGAATACAATGTCGTCGTAATCCTTGTCGCTGACGAATGGGAGGGACAGATGCGTTCCCGGAACATTAACCCCTTTCTTGTCCGAGACTTCTCCCTCGTTTACCACCCGGCAGATAATATCTTTATCCGTCACATTCACAACGGTAAGTTCAATCAGCCCGTCGTCAATGAGCACCCGGCTGCCTGCCGTGATATCTTTCACAAGCCCTTTGTAGCTGATGCTGACCTTATCCTGGGTGCCCTCCACCTCCTCGGTAGTCAAAATAAAGGTCTGGCCTTTGCTTAGATGTATCTTCTTGTGATCTTTGAACGTCCCGAGGCGGATCTCCGGCCCCTTCGTATCCAGCAGAGCCGCCACCGGAAGGTTGAGCTCCTTGCGAAGCCTCTTCACTCTCTCCAATTTGCGGAGCTGTTCTTCATGATCACCATGGGAAAAGTTAAAGCGGGCGACATTCATTCCCTCCAGCATAAGCTGTCTAACAATCTCGTCATCCTCTGTCGCTGGTCCCAGCGTACATACTATCTTTGTCTTCCTCATAATCTTCTCCTTCTGATAACGTCAAGCCGTATTTGATGGCTGCTGATTCGTGTCAGTACATCTCGGCTTACTCAAATTAATATACCCGTTTTTCATTTTATCATTGAACTTCTGCGATTACAACCCACTTTTTGTAACAGCTCAGCCTGCCGGCTTCACTGCCGTAAATGGATACTCACGGCCTGCCAGGCTCGCTGTTTGGCGCCTGAAGATCTCAGGCTCCCGCCGCCCGCGCGGCGTGACACCCCACAGCCGCCCTGCCCGTATTCGCATCCGCCGCCTCTTCGAGGCTTCCGTCTCACGCCTTGCGACGCTAGGCTGTGAATCGTAACGTGTAGACATCTTGCTTTTTCCTTCCAGACATTTTA
>CALWRT010000114.1 GCA_944384015.1 uncultured Lachnospiraceae bacterium
CGAAGGAAGCCGGTGAGTGGCTTGCGGCTCATCATAGGCAGGCGATGGAAGAGAAAGCTGAAGCGGGACCTCTGGCTGTTCTCAACGAAGAGATTGGATACTTCCGGAGTACAGGGAGAGCAGAGGAAGGATGCAGACTGTTCGAGGAGGCGAGACTGCTGGCAGAAGAGATGGGGCTTGCTGACACACAAAGCTATGCCACGACGCTGCTGAACGGGGCTACGGCGTATCGGGCAGCCGGGACGTATGAGAAGGCTGCCGGACTGTACCGTCAGGCCAGGCAGGCGTACAGGGCGGCCGGCGTTACGGACTCTTATGAGATAGCAGGGCTTTACAACAATGAAAGCCTCCTTCTGGAGAAGCAGGGGCGAACAGCTGAGGCCAGGAGATGCCTGGAGCAGGCGATAGACATATTAGAGAGGATTGACGGCACAGACACAGAGCGGGCAACCTCCCTTACGAATCTGGCGCTGCTGCATCTTCAGGAGAAGAATATCGGGGAAGCGCAGGAATGCCTAAAGGCGGCTCAGAAGCTCTTTGAAGATTACGAGGCGAGGGGCGGCGGAAGGGATGCCCATTACGGGGCGGCCCTGGCCGGTATGGCCCAGGTGCGCTATGAGCTGGGGGATTACGCTGAAGCGGCCGAGCTGTATGGGAGAGCCTGTGAGGAGACGAAGAGAAGTTTCGGTGAGAATGACGCCTACCGAATTTTAAGAGAAAATGAAGAGGAAGCCAGGCGCAGGCAGGAGGAAGAGACCGCCCAGGCAGAGCCAATAGAGGAAGAGGCCAAAGGGCAGCATCATAGATCAGATGATTCAGAGGAGGCAGGGACGGCGGAGGTGTTCGTGCAGGGGATGGATATCTGCAGGGAATATTACAGCCAGCGGGGGAGAGAGCTGTTATCCAGGCGGTTCCCTCAATTGTTTGACAGGATGACTATAGGTCTTGCAGGCCACGGCTCCGAGTGTTATGGCTATGATGACGGGCTGTCCGGGGATCATGATTATGGCCCATCTTTTTGTATTTGGCTGGACAGAGAGGATTATGTCCGGTTCGGAGGCCAGGTTCAGGAAGTGTACGACAGCCTTCCTGGAGAGTTTATGGGGCTTGGGCCAAGGCAGGTGTCCGCCCGAGGCCAAGGACGGGTAGGCGTCTGCTGCACAGAGGCATTCTATGGGGAGATGCTTGGGATGGAAGCAGGCCCCCGAACAGAGGACGATTGGCGAAGACTCTCGGATAAACAGCTGGCCTGCGCGGCCAACGGGCAAATTTTCAAAGAGGGAAAGGGGAAGTTCCTGGAAGTGCGGCGTACATTACTGGCTTATTATCCTAGGACAGTGTGGCTGCAGAAGATTGGAGTGCAGGCGGTGCTGATGGCTCAGTCCGGCCAGTATAATTACCCGCGCCTGATGATGCGCCGGGACAGTGTTGGGGCTTCACTGGCTCTGGGAGAGTTTTTGAAGGCGGCAGCAGGGATGTGTTACTTGCTGAACCGGGTATACATGCCGTATTATAAGTGGATTTTCCGTGGAATGCAGGATTTTGAGCGCCTTCGGGATGTGGCGGATTATATGGAAGAGCTTGTCCGCCTGCCGGATCAGGAGGAGGCATGGAGGGGGATGTCAGAGGAGGACTACCGAAGCTTCCTGAACGTTAGAGATTACCGGGTCGTCTATATAGAGACCATTTGCCGCAGAGTGCGGGAAGAGCTGCGCGTCCAGGGACTGAGTACATGCCGGGATCCCTTCCTGGAAAACCACGTTCAGGAGATTTTGTCCCATATAGGAGAGAGGCAGGAGAGACGGCAGTGATTGACGGCGGCATTGCTGATAAATGGATAAGCGAGAGAGAAAGGAGAAGCGGTGATGAGAGAACAGACGGCGAGTGAACAGGCGTTAGGAGAACAGATAACGAGAGAGCAGATGATCGAGGAGATTGTGGGCAGAGAATGGGAGTTTTTCCAAAATACAAAGAATGAAGGGGGAAGGGCAGGATGCCAGGACGACTGGGAGACATTCTCCATTATGCGGGAGAGCCAGTTCCAGGCGTGGCCTGACAATTTGCTGGAGAGCTATCTGGCAGATCTGAGGGAGGACGCGGCCATAGGCTTCAACCCGGTAGAGCAGAAATACGCCAGAATGATGGAGACGACAGACCCTGAGAAGTATGAGGCTTTTCAAGATCAGCTTCCCGCTGTTCCTGAGAGGAAACGCCGGCTGGCAGACGCAATTGCGGCCATCCAGGCTGGCTGGATGGAATCCTTTGCGGAGAATTATCCGCATCTGGCGGGAAGGGCAAGACCAGTGCATACATCCCAGGACAGCGAGGAAGAGATCTCTTCCCAGACGTACTTGAGGGGGGAACTGCTGTCTTATTCAGAGGAGACAGTCGTCCTATACGGGGAGTTTATCAAGGAGCTGGCACTGCAGGGGAAAAATCTCAATGAGATGATCATTGAGAATACGGTGCGCCGTTACGGGTATGCCTCTCTAGAGGAAGCAGAGAAGAAATTGTCATGCCTTTAAAAAGTCCCACTATTATGTAAATAAAGAATAAATAAAACAAAATTTCTGAAAAATCATGAAATAAGAGCCAAATAATTGACAGCAGACGGGAAATGTATTACGATAAAGATAGATAACTCAGCGCGGAGGAGGAGAGAGTATGGAGAAATTTGTAATTACGATATCCAGGTGCTGCGGGGCCGGCGGAACGACCATTGGGAAGAGGCTTGCACAGGATTTGGGCATCAGCTTTTATGATAAGAACCTGCTGCATCTGGCGTCCGAGGACAGCGGAATCAGCGAAGCGCTTTTTGCCAATGCGGATGAGCGGCTGAAGGGAAGCCTTCTCTACAAAGTATCCAAGAGAGTGTATAAGGGAGAGTTGATTCCGCCGGAGAGCGATGACTTTACCACGAACCAGAACCTGTTCAATTATCAGGCAAAGGTGCTGAAGGAATTGGCCCAGCAGGAATCCTACGTGGCGATTGGAAGATGCGCGGATTTTATCCTGAAGGATCACCCGAGATTGATCCGTATATTCCTGTACGCTCCCTTTGAGGACTGTGTAGTCCATGAGATGGAGAAGCACAGCATCGGCAAGCGGGAGGCGGAGCGCCTGATCGACAAGACGGACAAGTACCGCAGCGAGTTCCATAAGCATTATACTGGACACGATTGGATGGAGATGGAGAATTACGACATCTGCATCAATACAAGCGCGGTCAGTTATGAGCGGACAGTGCAGATCGTGGAGGATTATGTCAAGAAGATTCTGGAAGAGAAATAAGAAGGCTGCGATTTACAGCCCAAGGGAGGATCCTGCTTTGCGGGATCCTTTTTCATCTTATTTGACTTTTCCCGGGGCCGATAGTACAATGAACAGGTATATGGACGCCGCAAAAGAGGCGGCAGACAGATATCATGCAGGAAGAGGAGCGGCGATATGAAGGTGCTGTTTGTTTCCCTCGGATGCGACAAGAATCTTGTGGACTCCGAGGTTATGCTTGGCATATTGGAGAAAAGAGGATATTCTTTTACCGACGACGAGGAAGAGGCAGAGGTAATTGTCATCAATACCTGCTGCTTTATCGGAGACGCGAAGGAAGAAAGCGTTAATACGATTTTGGAGATAGCCGACTGGCGGAGGGAAGGCCGGGTGAAGGCGCTGATTGTGACCGGCTGCCTGGGGGAGCGCTACAGACAGGAGATTTTGGATGAAGTGGAAGAGGTGGACGCCGTGCTGGGCACAGCCTCTTACGACAGGATTGCCGACGCGATTGACCGGGTGCTCCAAGGAGAGCGTTTTGTACAGACAGACGATTTGAGCCGTCTTGTGAGGACAGACGGCAGAAGGATCCTCACCACCGGAGGCCATTATGCCTATCTGAAAATTGCCGAGGGATGCCAGAAGGGGTGTACCTACTGCATTATACCCAAGGTGCGGGGAAAATTCCGCAGCGTGCCAATGGAAGACTTGGTGGCGGAGGCTGCCAAGCTGTGCGAGGACGGCGTGAAGGAGCTGATCCTCGTGGCCCAGGAGACGACCCTCTACGGTGTGGATCTCTACGGGAAGAAGATGCTGCACGAATTAATCCGAAGACTGTGCGCTGTGCCGGGGCTGTACTGGCTGCGCATTTTATACTGTTATCCGGAGGAGCTGTACGACGAACTGATCCAGGTGATGAAAGAGGAGAAGAAGGTGTGCCGTTACCTGGATATTCCTATTCAGCATGTCAGCGGCCGGATACTGAAGCTGATGGGAAGAAAGACGACAAAGGCGAAGCTGGAGGAGAACATTGCGAAGCTTCGGGCACAGGTCCCTGATATCGCCCTGCGGACGACACTGATTTGCGGATTCCCTACCGAGACGGAAGAGGAACATGAGGAACTCATGGAGTTCATAGACCGGATGGAGTTTGACCGTCTGGGGGTATTCTCCTACTCGCCGGAGGAAGGCACGATCGCGGCGGGGATGGAGGGGCAGATTCCCGAAGAGGTGAAGGAGCGTCGGATGGAAGAGCTGATGGAGCTTCAGCAGGAGATCGCGTTTGACAAGGCCCAGGAGATGATCGGGAGAGAGCTGCCTGTCATGATAGAAGGGCAGGTGTCGGGAGAGAACGCCTATGTGGCCCGGACGTACAAGGACGCCCCCAATGTGGACGGATATTTATTCCTCCAGACAGATGAAGTGCTGATGAGCGGGGATTTTGTGCGGGCGAGAGTCACGAAGGCGCTGGAATATGATTTGATAGGAGAGATGGTATATGCCGATGAATTTGCCGAATAAACTAACGCTGCTGAGGGTGGCGATGATCCCGTTCTTCGTCGTCTTTATGCTGACAGATTTAGGAGGGGAGGCTGGGAAGTATGTTGCCCTTGCGATCTTCGCGGCGGCTAGTCTGACGGATATGCTGGACGGCAAGATTGCCAGGAAATATCATCTGGTGACCAACTTCGGGAAGTTCATGGATCCGCTGGCCGACAAGCTGCTGGTGTGCTCCGCCCTGATCTGTTTAACCGCCCAGGGAAGGCTTGCGGCATGGATCGTCATCGTGATTATCAGCAGGGAATTTATTATCAGTGGGTTCCGGCTGATCGCTGCCGATAACGGGATTGTCATTGCCGCCAGCTATTGGGGGAAGTTTAAGACGGTATTCCAGATGGTGATGATTATCGTGCTGATTTTGGATATTGGAGAAGGGGCGTGGCTCCTGGAACAGCTGCTCATCTACCTTGCCCTTATCTTAACCGTTATCTCCCTGGCAGATTACATGGTAAAAAATAGACAGGTGCTGAAGGAGCAGGAATAAGGACCTGGCAGAGATAGACGACTCCTTGCGGGGAGACGGGAATGGTTATGGGAAAGGAGTAAGGGAAATGGTTGCGGAGATTATATCGGTAGGTACGGAGCTGCTGCTGGGCAATACCGTGAATACTAATGCCGCCTATCTGGCGGAGCAGTGCGCAAGGCTGGGTATCTGTGTGTATTACCAGAGCGTGGTGGGAGACAATGAAGAGAGGCTTACAGAGACGATCCGTCTCGCCCTTAGCCGGTCGGACGTGGTCTTCCTGGGCGGCGGGCTTGGCCCCACGGAGGATGACTTGACGAAGGAGACGGCGGCGAAGCTGTTCAGTCATGAGCTTGTGGAGGACGAGCACACGAAGAGGCGGATAGCTGCCTATTTTGAGAGAATCGGCAAAGAGGCTACGGAGAATAACTGGAAGCAGGCGCTGGTGCCGGAGCAGGCGATCATCCTGGACAATGAGAATGGATCTGCGCCGGGACTGATCATGGAAGAGGGGAAGAAGACGCTGATCCTCCTTCCAGGGCCGCCGATGGAGATGATACCCATGTTCGAGAGCAGCGTGTTCCCCTACTTGAGCGACCGGGTGGGAGAGGTTATCCTGTCCAAAGTGCTGAAAATATGCGGAATAGGGGAGAGCAGCGTTGAGCAGGAGTTAAGGGACCTGATTCATGAGACAGACAACCCGACAATTGCCACCTATGCCAAGACTGGGGAGGTAACCGTTCGGGTGACAGCCAGGGCAAAGACGGAGAGCGAAGCTAAGAGGCTGATAAAACCATATGTGAGACAGATGAAATGCCGCTTCGGCAAAAATATCTACTCTACTGATGAGAAT
Organism: uncultured Lachnospiraceae bacterium; assembly: GCA_944384015.1. Lineage (GTDB taxonomy): Bacteria > Bacillota > Clostridia > Lachnospirales > Lachnospiraceae > JAGTTR01. The sequence continues at coordinate 6,147 of CALWRT010000114.1, forward strand.
GCCCAGCTGGAGGACGTGGTGGTAGGGCTCATGAGACAGCAGAACCTAACGCTCACCACCGTAGAATCCTGTACGGGCGGGCTGCTGGCCGGACGGCTGGTAAACGTGCCGGGAGTATCGGATATTTTCAAGCAGGGCTATGTGACCTATTCTAACAAGGCCAAACGTAAGCTGGTGGGGGTAAAAAAAGACACTTTGGCAGCCAACGGGGCAGTCAGTGAGAAGACAGCCAGAGAGATGGCAAAGGGAGCATTGCTCAGGACAGGAAGTGATATGGCAGTGTCTATTACCGGCATCGCGGGACCGGAAGGAGGTACGCAGGAGAAGCCGGTGGGCCTTGTCTATATTGCCTGCAGCCTAAAAGGCAAGGTGACCGTGCGCAAATGTCAATTCTTCGGCAGCCGGAAGAAAATACGGGAATGCTCCGTGAGCGCCGCCCTTGTGCTGATGAGAGACTGCATACTGGAAAACTTTGAATTATAGGTATATTCATCCGCATCCCTTCCATATATTGTCGTATGGGAGGGATGTTTTATGAAGAAGACCATTGCTGCAAGGTTGGTAAAAGTGCTGTTTCTGTCGTATATCGTGACAGGGGGATTGCTGCTGCTGCTGGCTTTCCTGCTGTATCAGTTTGAATTGGGGGAGGCGGCTGTGAACGGCGGGATCATAGCCATCTATGTGCTGGCATGTTTTCTCGGGGGATTTGTGATGGGCAAACTGTGCAGGACGAGAAAATTCCTGTGGGGGATGGTGTCTGGCTGCCTGTATTACGGGATCCTCCTCTTAGTATCCTTCGGAATGAAGGAGAGCGGGGTGCCTGTGGCGGGAGACCTTCTGACATCCGCCGCGATCTGTATAGGAAGCGGAATGTTGGGAGGCATGGTATCCTAGCTGCGCATGCCGTGCAGACCCGGGATGATTACAAAACCGGCCTTGTAGCCCCGGACATATTCAGGTATAATGGGAGAGAACAAAGGAGGAGGATAACGATGGGAAAGCTTGTATTGGCATCCGCATCGCCAAGAAGAAAAGAGATTTTAGAGAAAGCAGGTTTTGCCTTTGAGATAGTGCCAAGCGGAAGCGAGGAAAAGATCAGCGGGGAGACCCCGGAGGATATTGTGAAGAATCTGGCCCGGGACAAGGCAGAAGACGCGGCTCGCCGGATCGAGGGAGAGGCAGAATGTATCGTCGGCGCGGATACCATCGTCGTGCTGGACGGAGAAATTCTTGGAAAACCCAAGGATCAGGAAGATGCTCTCAGAATGCTGCGGTCGTTGGCGGGCAGGACGCATCAGGTGTATACCGGCGTCTGTATACGGTGGAAGGGAGAGCCGCATTTGTTCTCTGAGAAGACCGATGTGACCATATCTCCCATGAGAGAGGAAGAAATTACCAGCTATATTGAGACGAATGATGGAATGGATAAGGCCGGGGCCTATGGCATCCAAGGGATTTTTGCCCGGTATGTGGAGAAAATAGAAGGGGATTACTGGAATGTGGTGGGCTTTCCTTTGAACCATTTCTGCCGGGTTTACCGCAATCTGACGGAGGGCAGGGCGGCTGTCTTTGATCTGGACGGAACGCTGGCCGATACGTTGGAATCCATTGCCCACTGTACGAACCAAGCTCTGGAATCCATCGGCTATGAGCCGCTTGAGACAGACTGCTACCGCTATTATGCGGGAGACGGGGCCAAAATGCTGCTGACCAGGGCGCTTATTGCCAGCGGAGATACGAAGCTGAGCCGCTTGGAAGAGATTGAACCGATTTTTTCAGAAATATTTGAGAAGGGCTGCATGTACCATGTGAAGCCTTATGACGGCATCGTGGAAACTGTTCAGGGGCTGAGAGATATGGGCTATCGTGTAGCTGTGCTATCCAACAAGCGTCATGAGCGGACGAAGGACGTTGTCACCGCTTTATTCGGGGAAGGGGTATTTGACGAAGTGCAGGGACAGACAGAAGGGATACGCAGAAAGCCGAGCCCGGACGGGGCCTTAGCTATTGCCGAGCGCCTTGGGGTGAAGCCTGAGAACTGCCTGTATTTCGGAGATACGAATACCGATATGCAGACTGCGTGTGCGGCCGGAATGTATGGAGTCGGCGTTCTTTGGGGCTTCCGGGATCGCAGGGAGCTGATAGACAGCGGCGCTCAGGTGCTGGTGGACAAGCCGCAGGAGATTTTGATGATTGCTGCCCGCAGATAGGAATCCATAGGAGGAGACGAGGAATATGTACGAGTTCGAAGAGATTGTCCTGGAGACATTTTTAGAAAAGCAGGGGCAGCTGTTTGACAGACCGGTGGCAGAGACGCCGGAAGAGGCAGATGAATTTTTGAGCGACTGTATGGCTGTGGTTGTGGATACGCCCCAGAAGGCCAGGGAATATTTTGAGGAAGAAGGGGCAGACGTGGAAGGAATGGATGAGGAAGAACTCCTCCAGTCTGCTGAAGTATTTGCCCTGCCGGACGGGAGATATCTTATAGTAGAAGCTTAGGGGGATGAGGATGCGAAAAATCCCAGGATATATTCTGTTATGTATGCTGGCTGCAGGCAGCCTAACCGGCTGTTCCGGCGAGAGCGCCTCGTTTAGGCCGATTTTTACAACCGGTCTGTCAAGAGACGGACTGTTTCGGATAGAAGAGGAAGAGATGACCGCACAGGAGGCGAAGATCGTTCTGATGACAGAGCTTGTGCGATACCAGACTCTCTATGGGAGCGGTATCCTGCAGCAAGATACCGGAGGACAGACGCTGGAAGAGCAGGTGAAGGACAGTGTGATGGAGACTTTGGGGAAGGTCATGGTGATGGACGAGATGGCCTCCACCTACCAGATACGCCTGACAGCAGAAGAGCGGAAGCGGCTTCAGGAAGGAGCTGAGGAATACTATGACGGCATGAGTCAGGCAGATCTTGCCTACACAGAGTCCGATCTGGAGGATGTGTTGTCGCTTATGGAGCGGCTTGCGCTGGCTGATAAGGTATTTCAGGAGCTGACAGCCCAGGAGAACACAGAGGTTAGCGACGACGAGGCGAGAGTCATCACTGTGAAGCATATTATGATGAAGACCGGGGGGCTTTCCCAAGCAGAGAAGGAATCGGTCTATTCACAGATGCTGGAGATTTTTGACAGGCTCTCCCAGGGAGAAGATTTTGATACGCTGGCCCAGCAGTATTCTGAGGATACACAGGTAGAATACAGTTTTGGGAGAGGACGGATGGACGAGACTTTTGAGGAAACGGCGTTTTCCCTGGATAACGGGGAGATCAGTACTGTGATCGAATCTGCCCAGGGCTATCATATCATTTTATGCGTGAACAGCTTTGACCGGGCGGCTACGGACGAGTATAAGATCCAGCTGGAGAAGAAGAAGCGGTGGGATGTATTTGAGTCGATCTATGAGGAAGCAGCCGGGGAGCTGGTATGCCAGGTGGCTGAGAGAAGGATAGAGGAATTGGATTTCCCGGCTGACGGCTCATTGGGAAATGCGACCTTTTTTGACATTTATGAGAGATGCGCTGAACAGGGAGAAGAAGGAACGGAGGACACATGATAGAGGAAGATTTGACGAAGACCATTCCCGAGAGGACGGAGATATCCGAAGACTCGAAAGCTTTTATGGGACAGCTCATGCAGTTCCAGGAGCTGATGATGATGTATAACTGCGCGATCAGGGAGGTTCGGACGAAGCTGGAAGTGCTCAATGATGAACTGGCGATCAGAAGTCCGCACAATCCCATTGAAATGATCAAATCCAGGGTTAAGAAGCCTGCCAGTATTGTCAAAAACTCAAGAGCAGAGGATTTGAGATATCGGTGGACTCTGTGAGGAAGAATTTGAACGATGTGGCAGGCATTCGGGTGATCTGCGCATTTATCGACGACATTTATAAAATTGCCGGCATGCTTGCTTCTCAGGATGACATAACCGTGCTGCAGGTGAAGGACTATATACAGTTTCCGAAGAAGAACGGATACCGCAGCTATCATATGATCGTAGAAATACCAGTATTTTTCTCCGATGAGACGCTCCCCATGCGGGTGGAGGTTCAGATACGGACGATCGCTATGGATTTTTGGGCCAGCCTGGAGCACCAGATGAAATATAAACAGGACATTGAAGGGGCAGAGAAAATCGTCGCCAGGCTTGCGCAGATTGCCGACCAGATCAACCGGACCGATGTGGAAATGCAGGATATCAGAGAACAAATACAGCAGCGGAATTGATGAAGAGCAATTCACAGTCCTTCTGAATCGGCTGTGAATAGCAACATCTTATTAGCACTCATTTCTGATGAGTGCTAATTTTTTCTTGACATTTGTGAATCACCGTATTAGTATAAAGGAAAACGGTAGTAACAGTCATGCCAAGAGGGTATGAAACATAAAAGATTGGAGATGTGTCATATGGCAGAGAAGCATGGAAGCCTTTCTATCAACAGTGAAAATATTTTCCCTATTATTAAAAAGTGGCTCTATTCCGACCACGACATCTTTTTCCGGGAGCTGATTTCCAACGGCTGCGACGCCATCACGAAGCTGAAGAAGCTGGAGATGATCGGGGAGTATCAGTTCCCCGAGAAGTATAAGCCGTCGATCCACGTGGTGGTGGACGATGAGAAGAAGACGCTGTCCTTCACAGATAACGGGATCGGCATGACGGCAGACGAGGTGGAGGAGTACATTAACCAGATCGCCTTCTCCGGGGCAGCGGATTTTCTGGAGAAATATAAGGACAAGACGAACGAGGATCAGATCATCGGCCACTTCGGCCTCGGCTTCTATTCGGCGTTCATGGTGGCAGATGAGGTACACATCGACACCCTATCCTGCCAGGAGGGGGCTGTACCGGTGCACTGGGAATGCGACGGAGGCACCGAGTTCTCCATGAGCGACGGGACGAAGGACACCGTGGGGACGACCGTCACCCTTTTCCTCAATGAGGACAGCCTGGAGTTTGCCAACGAGTACCGGGCACGGGAGGTCATCACAAAATACTGTTCCTTTATGCCGGTGGAAATCTTCCTGGAAAAGGCAGGCGCGCCTCAGGAGTATGAGACTGTGGACGCATCTGAGGTGACAGAGGACGACGTGGTGGCGGAACGCTTCACCGAGGAGGCGAAGACCGAGGAGAAGGAGAACGAGGACGGTACAAAGGAGGTCATCGAGATCTCCCCGGCCAAGGAGAAGGCCAAGATCAACAAGAGACCGGAGTCTCTCAGCGATACCCATCCGCTGTGGACGAAGCACCCCAACGAGTGCACGGAAGAAGAGTATAAGGAATTCTACCGCAGGGTATTCCATGATTATAAAGAGCCGCTGTTCTGGATCCACCTGAACATGGATTATCCCTTCAACCTGAAGGGGATCCTGTATTTCCCGAAGATCAACACCGAATACGACTCCATTGAGGGGACGATCAAGCTGTACAACAATCAGGTGTTTATCGCCGACAATATCAAGGAGGTTATACCGGAATTTCTGATGCTGCTCAAAGGTGTCCTGGACTGCCCGGATCTTCCGCTGAACGTGTCGAGAAGCGCCCTGCAGAACGACGGCTTTGTCAAGAAGATCTCCGATTATATTACGAAAAAAGTGGCGGATAAGCTGTCCGGTATGTGCAAGACAGATCGGGAGAATTATGAGAAATACTGGGACGACATCAGCCCGTTTATCAAATTTGGCTGCATCCGGGACGATAAGTTCTGTGAGCGGATGTCGGATTATATCTTGTTCAAGAATCTGGACGGCAAGTACTTAACGCTGAAAGACTGCAAAGAAGAAAATGAGAAGAAGGCTTTGGAGGCGGCCGGATCCAAGGAAGATGCCGCCGGGGACGCAGCTTCCGGCAATGAGGGTGAACAGTCTGCGCAGGAGAATAAGGAGGATGCCGCTGGGGAGGAAGGCGAAGAGAAAGAGCCTAAGAAGACAGTTATCTATTACGTGACGGATGAGATCCAGCAGAGCCAGTATATCAACATGTTCCGGGAGGCCGGGATGGATGCGGTTATCCTGAAGCACAACATTGACAGCCCCTTTATTACTCATTTGGAGAGCAGAAACGAAGATATCCGCTTCCAGAGGATTGACGCGGATGTAACAGACACGCTGAGAGAGGAAGATGGCGGTGAGGAGCTTCAGAAAATCGGTGAGAAGTTAACCGGCATGTTCCGCAGGGTGATGGGCAATGAGAAACTGGAAGTGAAGACAGAGCGTCTCAAGGATGAGAAGGTTGCATCCATGATGATCCTGTCTGAGGACAGCCGCAGAATGCAGGAAATGATGCGGATGTACGGCATGAGCGGAATGGATCCTTCTATGTTCGGGTCTTCAGCGACTCTTGTCCTGAACGCGAAGCATCCCCTCGTCCAATATATTGCGGAGCATGAGGAGTCGGACGATACGAAGATGATGTGCGAGCAGCTGTACGACTTGGCTATGCTGGCCCATAAACCGTTAAGCCCAGACGAGATGACGAAATTTATTGCCCGCAGCAATGACATTATGATGAAACTTGCCAAGGAATAATTCAGACAACCTCTTCAAAGGGAAGTCCCTTTTGGAGAAAGAATTTTTTTGCCATCGTGTCCCATGTCTGATCCAGCGATTTATCCAGGGAGAAGCGCCGCAGAGAAGTGGCGGTGGTGGCTGTAAGAGTGCCTCCTGTATACTTGATGTTCAGGAACAGGCCCGCCACCTCCGACGCTTCCCACTCTCCCGGCGTCTGAGCCAGAAGGCGGTGCATGTTGGAATCTGACAGCCGGAAAGTAATCTGGAAAGCAAGGGGCGTCTGCTGTCCCCGGATGAGAGACAGGCAGACAGGACGAAGCTGTGCCCAGAAGAGATAGCCGGCTTCATGGTTCGGGATTTGCTCTTCGGGATAGAATTCGGGATGAATATGTCCGTCCAGGACAGCTGTAAAGCCGGTAGTGACAGAAGCTTCCACAATCAGGAAGCGGTCGAAGGTATCGCCAAGCAGAAGCTTGGACATGAAGGGTTTGACTTCTGGAATCTGCAGAGCAAGCATAGAGGCCTCCTTTTTCTTGGCCGGCTGTTGGCCAGATTAGGAAAACGCTGATGAAAGCGTTTCCTTAGTATCATTTGGGTCTATTATACTATGGAAGGGGAGGCGCAGACAAGAAACTTCTTGGAAGCGGCGGCATATGTCTGTGCGATGCGGGTATGCGTTCCAGCTTGCTTTGCAGGATAAGACAGAAGGAGGAGGATTTATGAAGGAATCAGAAGATAGACAAGAATTTTTAACCTTTATCAAGGAAGCGGTATCTCCGTTTCACACTGTTATGGCCGCAGAGAAGAGACTTGAGGAGGCCGGTTTTGCGCAGCTGCGGCTGAGAGATGACTGGAGGCTGGAAAGAGGGGGCAGATATTATGTGAAGCACCACGATTCCAGCCTTTTTGCATTTGCGGTAGGAGAAGAGTACAGGCAGGGCAGCAGCTTCCGTATTGCGGCGGCCCATACGGATTTCCCGGCGCTGAGGATCAAGCCCCATCCGGAATTTACTACAGACGGATATCAGCAGCTGAACGTGGAAGTGTACGGAGGTGCTATTCTCAATACATGGCTGGATCGTCCGCTGTCCGCAGCAGGGAGAGTGGCAATCAGAAGCGGCGACCTTTTCCGGCCAACCGTGCGGCTGATTGATGTGAAAAGGCCGATCTTTATTATCCCCAACCTGGCCATCCATCTGAACAAAGAGGTGAACAAAGGGGTGGAGCTGAACCGCCAGACAGATATGGCGCCGGTGGCAGGCCTGCTGAACGGCAATGAAGATAAAGACGGCTTCTTCCTGAACCTCCTGGCGGAAGAGCTGCAGGCGGAACCGAAGGATATTCTGGACTTTGAGCTGAGCTTGTATAATACAGAAGAGGGCTGTTATACCGGATTGTCAGGGGAATTCTTGTCGGCTCCCCGACTGGATAATCTAACCAGCGTGCAGGCGGTATTGTCGGCAATTGTCCGTCCTGGACGCAAGGACGGAATCAATGTGGCGGCATTTTTCGATCATGAGGAGATCGGCAGCAGGACGAAGCAGGGGGCGGGGTCTAACCTGCTGAATATGCTGCTGGAGAAAATTATGCTGTCTCTCGGAGGAGAGAGGGGGGCATTCCTTGGAACGATGGAAGATTCCCTTCTTTTGTCCGTGGATGTGGGGCATGGCCTGCATCCCAATTATACGAAGAAAAACGACCCGACGAACAAGGGAATCCTCGGGAGGGGCATTGGGATTAAGGAAGCGGCCTCTCAGAGCTATGCCACCGACAGCGAGGCGGTGGGAATTGTACAGCAAATCTGTGATAGAGAGGGGATCCCTTATCAGAAGTTCGTAAACCGCTCAGACGGCACTTCCGGAAGCACCCTGGGAAGTATCGCCTCGGCGATGCTTCCGGTGAGAACGGTAGATATTGGAGTGCCTCTGCTGGCGATGCATTCCGCAAGGGAGTTGATGGGAGTACAGGATCAGAAGAGCCTGACCGACCTGCTGTACGCATATTACCGTCTGTAGAACACAGGAGGGGAACGGGAACCAACGGCCGCAGCAGATCATGAACAGATAGAGAAGAAAAGTAAGGGCCCGCGGGACTTCGGCAGGAAGCTCCACGGGCCTTCTTGTATGCTGCAGATATGATTATCTGCGGTTGCTTCTTCTCCAGATATTCATCTTCTCAGCCTCTTTGATCAGATCGTCGCGGAAATCAGGATGGGCGATGGAGATGACGGCTTCCGCCTTCTGCCATGTGGCCATACCCTTCAGATTCACCTTGCCGTACTCTGTCACGAGATAGTGAACGTTGGCCCTTGTGTCCGTCACGATGGAACCAGGGGTTAAAGTAGGCTGGATACGGGACTTCAGCTGTCCATCCTTCCCCTTGAAAGTGGAGGAACAGCAGATAAAGCTCTTGCCGCCCTTGGACAGATAAGCGCCCATGACGAAGTCCAGCTGTCCGCCGGCGCCGCTGATATGGCGGGTACCTGCGCTCTCTGCGTTGACTTGGCCGAACAGGTCGATATCCACCGCGTTGTTGATGGACATGAAATTGTCAAGCTGGGCGATCGTGCGGACGTCGTTCGTATAATCTACCGGCACCGACATACATTCCGGATTGTCGTTCAGATAGTCATAGAGCTTCTTCGTACCTGCGCCGAAAGCGTATACCTGGCGGCCTTTGTCAATGCTCTTCTTGCTTCCGTTAATCTTGCCGGCCATGGCGATGTCTACGAAGGCGTCCACATACATCTCTGTATGTACACCAAGATCTTTCAGATCGGACTTGGCGATCAGGGAACCGACAGCATTCGGCATTCCGCCGATTCCAAGCTGCAGGCAGGCACCGTCGGGAATTTCTTCGACGATCAGCTTCGCCACTGCCTCGTCCACCTCGGAAGGGGCAGCGCCGGGGAGAATGCCGATCTCAGGGTTCTCGCCCTCCACAATCATATCTACCTGGGACACATGAATGCCCTCCTGGAACCCGCCGAGGCATCTGGGCATATTCTGATTCACTTCAACGATAACCACTTTCGCTTTGCGGCACATGTCTGCCAGATGAGAGGCCTGAGGGCCAAAATTGAAATAACCATGTTCATCCATGGGAGTCACCTGGATCATAGCGACATCGACAGATTCTACATTTTCGCGGTAAAAGCGGGGAAGCTCCGAGTAGCGCATGGGAGCATAGTAAGCGAATCCTTGAGCAATCGCTCTTCGCTCAATGCCTGACATATGCCAGGAATTCCAGCAGAAATGGTCTGCGGGATTTTCCACCTGGAAAATAGCAGGCACTGACAGCGCAACTCCGCCCCGGATCTTCAGGTCTTCCAACTCTCCCATACGGTCCGCCAGCGCCTGGTCAAGAGCAGCCGGATGTCCGGCGCACCAGCCATAGTCCAGCCAGTCTCCGCTCTTAATCACTTTGACAGCCTCCGCGGCGGTTGTAAGCTTGGAAGCATATTCTTCTGTGTAATTCATTGTGTGTTCACCCTTCCCAAATTGTTGTTCCATCTGTCTCGTTTGCTACGTCATACAAAAGCAGCCGCCGTGAGATGGTTGTATATATCTTACCTTCGAACAGATAAGCTTGTCAAGAAAGGCATTCATGAAAGTTTTTCATAGGGTATCAGAAAGTTCATATATTTGTTAAGAAATCTCTTTTCAAATATGCGGAACTGTGGTACGATAACATGGTATTTAATACTACGTTTTGCGGTAAAGTGAGTGCTGCGTAGTGGTGCGTGATTTAAGGAGGTATAGACGTGGACTACAAAATTGTGATAGATAGCTGTGGAGAAATACCAGAAAAGTGGAAAGAAGACGGAAAATACGAGAATGTTGCGCTGGAGATCGATGTGGACGGGTGCCGGATTGTGGACGATGAGAGCTTTGACCAGGCTGACTTTCTGAGAAGAGTGGCGGCGAGTCCGGAATGTCCCAAGTCTTCCTGTCCTTCGCCGGAACAGTATATCCGGGCATATGAGGCAGGAGATGCGGACCATATCTATGCGGTGACTTTGTCGGAGCAGCTCAGCGGCTCTTATAACAGCGCGGTGCTCGCGATGAATATGTTCCGGGAGAAGCATCCGGACAAGAAGATCCACGTGTTCAATTCCCGCAGCGCCTCCATTGGGCAGACGCTGATCGGCAGGAAGGCGGAGGAACTGGAACTGGCAGGGAAATCATTCGAGGAGGTTGTGGAAGGGACAGAACAGTATGTGGAGGAGATGAACACCTATTTTGTACTGGAATCCCTGGAGACTCTCCGCAAGAATGGGCGTTTAACCGGCCTGAAGGCCTTCGTGGCTTCAGCCCTGAACATTAAGCCGGTGATGGGGGCGACGCCCCAGGGGACGATCTGCCAGCTTAGCCAGGCCAGAGGAATCAACAAAGCCTTGAAGAAAATGGTGGAGATCATGAAAAAAGAGGTGGTTAATCCGGCAGAGAAGATACTGGCCATTTCCCACTGCAATTGCTACAGCAGGGCGATGGAAGTGAAGAAGGAAATTGAGAAGGATATGAAATTCCGGGAAATCCTCGTGCTGGACACGAGAGGGATCAGCAGCCTGTATGCCAACGACGGCGGGATCATCATGTGTGTGTAAAGCATTGCTCGGCATACAATCTGGTTGACAAGTATGTGTCTCAATGCTATTTTTATCGTAAGAGGAACGAAGATTCCGCTATGAGGAAAAATACTCCGGACGGCAGACATAGATAGGACTTATCAAGGCGGGCAGGACTTCAGATGCCGGACGGATTCACAGATGGATGAAGAGGAGGAACTGGAAGATGAGAATTGGCTTTGGATGTGACCATGCTGCGGCAGAGCTGAAAGAGGAATTGATGCGCTATATGGAAGAGAAGGGGCATGAATGCGTGGATTACGGCATTAGCACGGGCGAGAAGGCAGATTACCCGGTGCAGGGCCGCAAGGTGGCGGAGGCAATCATATCCGGGGAAGTAGAGAAGGGGGTTCTGATCTGCGGGACTGGAGTGGGGATTTCCATATCAGCTAACAAAGTGCCCGGTGTCCGCGCGGCCGTGTGCAGCGAACCCTATACTGCCCGGCTGAGCGTTCAGCACAACAACGCCAACATCATTGCCATGGGATCAAGAGTTGTAGGCAGCGAGCTGGCGAAGATGATTTTGGATGAATTTTTCGGCGCGATCTTCGAAGGAGGCAGACACGCGGCGAGAGTCGACCTGATCAGAGACATCGAGGAGGCATACACAGGGAAGCGGCCAGAACTGTGAAAAGTGCGGTTTGTAACTTGTCGCTTTCATGAATGAAATACAGTCCAGAGTTAGGGATATAATTTTCAGCAAAATTATCTACGCATAGCAAGACAAGCAGTTAGGGCGGTGAGCAAGTTTTGAGCTTACCGCCTTTTCGGCACATAAGCGAAATAGGAAGATGGAAGATGAACTTAGTAAGAACATGGCTATTCTTGCCTATATTGTTTGGCTGTTTTTGTTTTTTAAGGATGTTCACTTAGATAATCATAAAGCTTTTGAAAAATATTTGCTGAAATAAATTGTAATTTGCAGGTGTGAATGATGAAAACCTTATATATGATAGGCGGCACTATGGGGGTTGGGAAAACAACTGTATGCCAACAGCTAAAACGAGATTTGAGGAACAGCGTATTTCTTGACGGAGATTGGTGCTGGGACGCAAGTCCCTTCCAAGTAACCGATGAAACCAAAGCTATGGTGATCGACAATATCTGCTGTTTGTTAAACAACTTTCTAAAATGTTCCGTATATGAAAATATTATTTTCTGCTGGGTTATGCATGAGCAGAGTGTGATCGATTCTATTATTGAAAAGTTAGATACAAAAAACTGTGCTGTGAATTGTATCTCTCTTGTCGCAGACGAAAAGAGCCTGCGGGACAGATTATCCAATGATGTTGAACGAGGTATTCGCACGGCGGATGTTATGGAAAGAAGTGCTGCAAGAATATCGCTATATCAAGCGCTCAATACCATTAAAATTGATACCAATCAAAAAACTGTGGCTATGATTGTCAACGAAATCAAGCAACTGTAATATTGATATCCTACTTTTTCATATATGGTAATTATACTTTTCTTGCAAAACTTGTCTGTTTCTAGTACAATAGATATATTCAGGCAGTGATGCCCGGAAGCAGGAAGGAGCTATATGCGATGAGCCAGGAGAAGGTAGACAGATATAAGGAACAGAAGGCCAACCGTAAGGAGATCATGAAGAAGGAGAAGCGCCAGAGCAACACAAGGAAGACGATTGCGGCGCTGGTAGCTGTTGTATGTATCGGATGGCTGGGATACTCGGTTGTGGACTGGGTGAACCGTCCTGATACTTCGCAGGCGCAGATTAATCTGGATGCTTATTATGATTATGTCAATGGAATAAGTACGGCAGAATAAGCGGCTGGGAGGTAATTGAATGAAGTGTCCGTTTTGCGGGGAAGATAATACGAGGGTAATAGACTCGAGGCCGGCGGATGATAACAGCTCTATCCGCAGGAGAAGGCTGTGCGATGCGTGCCAGAAGCGTTTTACCACGTATGAGAAGGTGGAGACGATACCTCTGGTTGTGATTAAGAAGGACAACAACCGGGAACAGTACGACCGGAATAAGATATTGGCCGGAGTACTGCGGGCATGTCATAAGCGTCCCATTTCTATCCATCAGATCAATGAACTTGTGGATTCGGTAGAGACAGAGATTTTCAACCGGGAGGAGAGAGAGATCCGCAGCGGTGAGATCGGCGAGATGGTTATGGAGCGGCTGAAGGATCTGGAGGCAGTAGCCTATGTGCGTTTTGCCTCGGTATACCGAGAATTTAAAGATGTGAACACTTTCATGGATGAACTGAAGAAATTTTTGAATTAGACAGGAGACAGCAGCTGATGCTGTGCAGCCGCTGGACAATTATCCGGCCGCGATGAAAATAAATATGGACAGACGGTCAGCGCCTTATGCATTCAGCTGCATAAGGCGCTTTTCTTATTATTATATCGGATAAAGGGACGGGTCTATTCCAGAGAGAGCCGAGTCTTCCGGGTGAAAGAATCCGTTGATTTCCCGACAGTCCTTTTAACTACAGCAATAAAACAGGAGAATCCAATTCTGCTACTACTCTGCAGGGAAGCCCTGTCATTTCAGCGTAATTCATTGGAAAAGTATAGATTATAAAATCCTTAGACGCGGGAAGCTTTCGCAAATTGCAAAGATTTCCAATAACAAATACTCCATGTTCAGCACAAGACTGATCGGTAGGAACGTGTTCTTTTCCGCGCCGTACTCCGGCAAAATCCACACCGATCATACTGATATGTTTATCCAATAATCGTTCGATCAGTTCGTTGGATAATTGCGGGTGCTCTGTAAAATATAGTTTGTTTCCATAGCCAACTTTATCAATAAAACCTGTGTAAAAAACAGTAAACATATCTTTGTGAACTTTATCCAAGTCTATAGATACCTCTTACACCAGCCCGGACTTGTCCATACATCTTTCCTACGGAGGCTATGACAGCCGCATCCTGGATACTACCAGCAATGGGACGCACGAGAAATACGGAACCAACGTCTCTTATGTGCTTGCGGATATTTATGTGGGAGATATCACCTGCCTTCAGACGGCCTTCGCCAAAGATACGTACGGCGTTGGCTATTCTGAAAAGCTGAGCGATATGTCAGACCGGCTTTCATCTGTCCTCGCCGTCAATGGAGATTCTTATAATAATAACCGCCATCAGGACAATGGGACGATTATCCGCAACGGCATTATTTACCGGGCGCAGAGTACCGATATGGAAACTTGCGTTCTCAACTGGGACGGAACTATGAAAATATATCAGCCGGAAGAATTGAATACCCAGCAGCTGATTCAGGACGGAGCATACCAGAGCTGGATCTTTGGCCCGAGCCTGCTGGACGAAAACGGAAAGGCCAAGACGTCGTTTCTGACCTGGGACTACATCCGGCAGTCACATCCGAGGACGGCAATTGGCTATTATGAACCGGGCCACTACTGCCTGCTCGTGGTGGACGGCCGGCAGAAAGACAGCAGAGGAATGTTTCTGGATGAGATGGCGAGTCTGTTCGAAAGTCTGGGCTGCAAAGCGGCTTATAATCTGGACGGCGGACACTGCTCCTTCATGACGATGCAGGGAAATGTGGTCAGCCATCCCTATAAGCCGGAACACGAAGTTCCTGACGGCATTTTTATCAGAGAGGAGAAAAATCCAGCCTGATAAGCGCTCCGCACGGATGCGCAGAGATTCGGTATGGAGCAGTGCCGGCGCAGCCGGCCGGAATCTTCCTCCCCAACCCTCAGGCAAGTCTGAAACAGGAGGCTAAAATATGGCGATCATGAGAAAAATGATAAAATTATTTTTACATATCAATATCATATGCAGTTTGATTCTTTTGGCGGTTCATGTGCTGGACTGGTATAATCCTTACATGGACTTTATGAGTCATGCATCGTGGGTTTTATATACCCTTTGCGTTAGTACGATTCTGCTGGGAATCTTCACGGCATTTCAGCCGGATGGACAGAAAAAGAAAGAGGCCAAGATGAAAACAGGAAGAAGATCAGAATGGGGCGGCATGCGGCGGAATGCCGTATGGATGGTGCGGCGGAGAGAACCATGACCATACAAAAGAAAATTATATTATCCAACTTAATCATGGTATTTGTCCCTATTCTGCTGACCTCTGTTTTCATACTTCTATGGATTCAGACTGCGGGACAAAAATACTGGAAGCCTTTGGAAGAAATGTATGAAGACAGAAATGGAGTTTTGTCTGTACAAAATATCATTTATGCATATCAGGAAGAATTGTGGGCGACAAACTGGAAGGAAATCGAAGGAGGAGCTGAGAATCAGCAAGCGGATACGGATAAAACGGATGCCATCCATCTGACCCAGTCGCCCAAAATGACAGAACTGAGACAGGAACTGGCGAGAATGAACTATCATTTTTCGGTGGCTATTGACGGGGAAACCGTATATTCCAATTTGTCAGAGAGCGAGATACAGAGCATTCGTCAGATTGGAGGAGATGTCTTAACAGAAGCAGATTCAGTTACGCTGAATGACGGCAGGAGCTCTGTGAAGAATTTGGGGGCGGGAGCAAAGCGGGTGAAAGAAGGAAAAGATAAAAAACCTGAAAATCTATCCGGACGCCTACCGGGTGTACAAGGATGACCGGGAAGTGGATCTGACGAGCCGTGAATTCGAACTGCTGCTATTTCTGGCTCAAAATCCGAATATTGTATTTTCTAAGGAGAAGCTTTTTGACCGGGTATGGGGAATGGATGCGGTTGGGGACATGGCCACCGTTGCCGTACATATCAATAAACTTCGGGAGAAAATAGAAGATCATCCCTCCGCCCCCAAACTAATCCAGACAGTCTGGGGCGTAGGCTATCGGTTTCAAATCATATAACAGCGGGTACAATTAGAAATGAAAAAAAGTCTTGCCTTTTCCGATTGTTATGATACAATGTAGAGGACAATCGAATAATGGGAGAAATATTTCAGAAAACGAGGTATAGCGCTATGAAAAAGAAAGCTTTGAAAAAGCTCCTTTCTCTAGTCATGGTACTCACTGTAGCTGTTGCACTCTGCGCGTGCGGAGGCGATAAGAGTACAGACGACGCAGCGGATTCGTCCACTCCGGCAGGAACGGAAGAAACAGAGGAAGCGGAGGAATCAGCTGAGGCAGCTGATAATAATTCTTCACAGACAGGTGAACCAACCACAGGCGGAAGTGTCACGGTAGGCATGACACAGGACCTGGTTAGTCTTGACCCCCACGTAATATCGGACGCAGGAACTAGAAGTGTTGTTTTCAACCTTTATGAAGGTCTCGTAAAGCCCACGACAGAGGGTGAGCTTGTGCCGGCGATAGCCAGCGATTACGAGATCTCAGAAGACGCGAAGGTGTATACCTTTACGTTAAGGGACGGTGTGACCTTCCATGACGGAAGCGAAGTCACCGTAGAAGACGTTAAATATTCCATCGAACGATATGCGGAGATTTATGGCGAATCCTCCGCACTTTCTATTATATTGGAAGAAGTGGTGGCCGACAGCGAGAACAATACGGTGGAGCTTCACCTGACAGAAGGCAACTCAGAGCTGCTGCCGGAGCTGACGCTGGGGATTATCCCAGCTTCCAACGAGGACCCGGCGGGCAATCCTATCGGGACAGGCCCCTTCCAGTACGTATCCTACACGCCGGGGCAGAACCTGGTGATCTCCAGGTACGACGGTTATTGGAATACGGAGAAGATGGCTTATCTGGATGAGGTGACCTTCAAATTTGTAGCCGACGTGGAGACCGCCTACATGGAACTGCAGGCGGGCACGCTGGATATCCTGGATTATCTCACCACCGACCAGGTGGAGACCCTTGCCGACGGCTATACGGTGGCAGAAGGAAGCATGAACATGGTGCAGGGAATGTTCCTGAACAGCGGAAGCGGCCCTCTGTCAGATGCCCGGGTGCGCCAGGCGCTGAACTACGCCGTTGACACCCAGTCGATCAATGACTTCCTCTTCGGCGGCAAGAGCAAGAAGATCGGCACCCATATGCTCACGTCTATGACCCAGTACTACAACGCGGATACGGAGAATGTATATTCCTACGACCCCCAGAAGGCAATGGAGCTGCTGGCGGAAGCCGGATACGCGGACGGCTTCGATTTAACTATTACGGTGCCAAGCTCTTACAGCCAGCATGTGAGCACTGCTGAGATTATTGTAGAGAATCTGAGAGCGGTGAATATCAACGCAACGATTGAGTTGGTAGAATGGAATACATGGCTGACAGAAGTGTACATGGGCGGCAATTTTGAGGCGACGGTGATCGCCTTCGACGGTACGCTGGCGCCCAGCGACTGGCTGGAGCGGTTCTGCAGCGACTCCGCAGAGAACTTTATGCACTACTCCAACGAGGAGTTTGACGCGCTGTATGAGCAGGCATATTCGGCCGTGGATCAGGAGGAGAAGTCCCAGTATTACCGGGATGCCGAGATGATTCTGGCGGAAGACGCGGCAAATGTCTATATCCAGGAGCCTGCGGACTTCGTGGGCATCAAGGAAGAGCTGGGGGGATACAGCTTCTATCCAACGGCGGCGTACGATATGTCCACCATCTATTATAAGGCTGCCGAATAAGCATTCGGGCTGCCGAATGAGCAGAGATGCCAGCTGCGCGGGCATCACGATGTAATCACAACCCCGGAGGTATGGAAATGAAATACGTTTTAAAAAAATTTATCACTCTCATTATCACATTGTTATGTATTTCAGCCATTACCTTCGGGGCTTTTTCTATTATCCCGGGGGATGCGGCTGTCTCCAAGCTGGGAGTCAACGCTTCGCCCCAGCAGGTGGAAGCCCTTCGGCAGGAGATGGGGCTGGATGACCCTATCCTGCAGCGGTATGGGAGATGGCTGTCGGGAGCAGTCCGGGGAGACTTCGGGGACTCTTATCAATACGACAACACGACAGTGGCAAGCCTGCTCTCAGACAGACTGCCGGTTACCGCCATGCTGTCGGTGATGTCTTTTTTGCTCATTCTCGTCATTGCCTTCCCTCTTGGGATTCTGTCGGCCAGGTTCTCCGGCCGGGGTCCGGATATTGGCATGAATCTTGTCACACAGGTCATCATGGCGGTGCCCTCCTTTTTCCTGGGCATCCTGCTCACCTATCTGTTCGGCCTTGTCCTTCACTGGTTCCAGCCAGGACAGTTCGTCCAGCCAGACGAAGATCTGGGGGCGTGCCTGTGCTATCTGGTCTTCCCGGCGATCGCCATTGCCCTGCCGAAGATTGCGATGGTAGTGAAATTCCTGCGCAATTCGGTGCTGGCAGAGATGGAGAAGGATTATGTGCGGACGGCGTACAGCCGCGGCAATACGAAGAGTTCGGTGCTGTACCGGCATGTGCTGAAGAATGCCTTTATCCCGGTGATTACCTTCCTGGCCCTGCTGATCGCGGAAATATTGGCGGGCAGCATCATTGTGGAGCAGGTATTTTCTGTGCCGGGAGTGGGGAGACTGCTGATCACAGCGATTCTGAACCGGGATTACCCGGTGGTGCAGGCAGTGGTGATGTATGTGACGGCGCTGGTTGTCGTGATTAATTTCCTGGTGGATCTGCTGTATCAGGCGGTGGATCCGAGAATTAAGGCCGGCGGATGACAGCATAGGAGGTTGCGGTATGAAGAAATGGAATTACAGCCTTCTCATCGGCTGTATCTTGAGCGGCGCGGTGCTGGCGCTGGCGGTGATCGGCCAGTTCTGGACACCCTACGACCCGACGGCGATGAACGCGGCGCTGCGGAATGATGGGCCGACGCTGGCGCATATATGCGGGACGGACAATTTCGGAAGAGATATTTTCAGCAGGATTATGAACGGGACGTTTACGACCTGTTTTGTGGCTATCTGCACCGTGCTCATCGGGGCAGTGGGCGGGACCATCATCGGGGCTGTGACCGGCTATTTCGGGGGAGTGCTGGACAATGTGGTCATGCGGATCAACGATGTGCTGCTGTCGTTCCCAAGCGTGCTGCTGGCTCTTGTGCTCGTAAGCCTGCTGGGGCCCGGCACGACGAATATTATTGTCGCTCTGGGCATTTTGTTTATCCCCAGCTTCGCCAGGATTGTCCGGGGAGAATACATGAGGCTGAAGAGCCAGGATTTTGTCTGGAGCGCCAGGATTATGGGGGCGGGCCATCTGCGGATCATGTTCGTCCATATCCTGCCCAACATCTTTGTGAGTATGCTGACCACCGCAGCGGTGTGATTCAACAACGCCGTGCTGGCGGAAGCCAGCATGAGCTACCTGGGGCTCGGCGTTCAGCCCCCCCAGACCAGTCTTGGACGGATGCTGTTCGAGGCGCAGAGCTATCTGTTCAACGCGCCTTGGTATGCCATTTTTCCGGGGGTTACGATTATCATCATTGTACTGGGCTTCTCCATGATCAGCGAGGGGCTCAGAGAACGGGAAAACAGAGGATAGGGAGCCTGGGATATGAAGCTGCTGGAAGTGGACAATTTGACAATCGCCTTCGAGGAAGGCAGGGAGAGACAGATCGTGGTGGAGCATGCAGGATTTTCCATGGAGAAGGGGGAGATCCTGGGGGTTGTAGGCGAGTCCGGCTCCGGGAAGAGCATGGTGGCCCACTGCCTGATGGGACTGTATAAGAAAAATGAGAAAGTGATAGACGGGAGGATTCTGTTCGACGGGCAGAGCCTGCTTGCCATGCCGCGGGAAGAACGCAGAAGAATCCAGGGGAACACGATGAGCATTGTCTTCCAGGAGCCGATGACGTCCTTGAATCCGGTGAAGAAGGTTGGGTTCCAGGTGGAGGAGAGCCTGTCAATCCATCGGAAAGAGCTGGGGAAGCAGGAGAAAAAGGAGCTGGCGCTGCAGGCTCTTCGGGATGTGGAGCTGCCGGGCGCTGAGGAAATCTATGAGAGCTATCCCCACGAACTCTCCGGCGGGATGCGCCAGAGAGTGATGATCGCGTCGGCCATTGTGTGCAGGCCAAAGCTGCTGATCGCCGATGAGGCTACCACCGCCCTGGATGTGACCATACAGGCGCAGATCATCCGGCTGCTGAAGAAGCTGAACGCGTCCACCGGCATGTCTGTCCTGTTCATCTCCCATAACTTGAGGGTCATTCAGGAAATCTGCAGCCGGGCCATTGTGATGTGGCAGGGGAAGGTGGTGGAGCAGGGGACTGTGGAAGAGATCTTCCGCCATCCGAAGGAAGACTATACCCGCAGGCTGATCGCGGCGATCCCCACAAGGAAGAAAAGGAGGAATCCATAATGGCAGACGCTTACGCGCTGGAAGTGAGGAATCTGAACGCCTGGTACCCGGTCAAGAAGGGGCCTCTGTCCAGAAAAGCCAAGAAGACGGTGCTGCACGACATCAGCTTCCAGATCGGGGAGAATGAGATCCTGGGGCTTGTGGGGGAGAGCGGCTGCGGCAAATCCACGCTGTGCAAAGTGCTGCTTGGCATGCTGGGGACGTATGAGGGAGAGGTCATCCACCATACGAAGCGGCCTCAGGTAGTCTTCCAGGATCCTTTCGGCTCTCTGAACCCGGCGAAGAAGGTCGGCTGGATTCTGGAGGAGCCGCTGAAGCTGGCAGGCGGCATGAATCGGGAGGAGCGCAGGCGCAAAGTGGAAGATATGCTGGAGGCAGTGGGACTGCCCGGAGAGTACAAGAATCGGTATCCAAGAGAATTATCCGGGGGACAGCGCCAGAGGGTCAGCATTGCGTCCGCTTTGATCGGAGGCTCCAAGCTGATTATCGCCGATGAGCCGGTGTCAGCTCTGGACGTGACGGTGCAGGCGCAGATTCTGGATCTGCTTCTTGCCCTGCGCAGAGAGTTCGGCCTGTCCATCCTGTTCATCTCCCATGACCTGAATGTGGTATATCAGGTGTGTCAGCGGGTGCTGGTTATGAAGAAGGGGCGGATTGTGGAACAGGGAGATATTGACGATATATACGACCATCCGAAGGAGGCTTACACGAAGGAGCTTCTGGACGCGGCGCTGGATTTTGAAGATGATGCGGCAGAGATTTAAGATAGATTTCTCTTTTGACGGTACGTCCTATAAGGGA
>CALWRT010000115.1 GCA_944384015.1 uncultured Lachnospiraceae bacterium
ATGCCGATAACGGAATTGTGTGTGGCAATTTATGTGGTGTGTATGATCAGGCGGTATACAAAGAAATTGTCTGTGGAAAAGGAGGCTGTGTATGAATAAAATTATAGCCGTTGGATGTGAATCTGGCAGCTAAGGAGGCGAATTTGGCCGCTGTATGGCAGAACAATTGCGGCATGGTTATTATGGCCAAGAAATTACCACTGCGGCCTGGGCCGCAGTGGCGTTGTATTTGGAATTCTGTGAATAGAACCAATATCTACTCCAGATTCAGCCGTCTGCTTATCAGATAGTTTGTGACGATAAAATAGATGACGCTCAGCACAAGTGAGGAGAACAGCTCGCTCAGATAAGAAAAGCGAAGGTACGTATCGCTGCCCATCGTATCGTAGCCAACTGCAATCATGATGAAGGAGCTGATGAAGGAGACGGCAATGCTTAAGATAATATAGGCGATGAAGGCAGCCAATATCCGGTGGCGGTTGAACAGCTGCCCGATGGCGATGCACATAAAAGCGCTTAGACCGTGGACAATGATGGACAGCAGGAAGATCAGCACCGACAGGGCGATGGCACCCCAGGCTTCCAGATCCATGTAATAAGTGAAAAATACCGAGAGATACTTCATCATTTGCGGGAAAGCTTCCGCGAACTCCCGGAAGGAGAAGAGAAGCATAAAGATGCAGACGACGACAACGGCCAGGTCTATGACTTGCCATAGGATCATGCCGACGGTCTTGGAAGTAATATGCATCCAGGAGGGAGCCGGGATGGTGTGCATCAGATAGCCCTCGTCTGTGAACAGGTTCTTATAGAACCAGTAAATAAAATAAAAAGAGCTGATAACAACCGTGGCCACCAGGAGCAGGAAATAGAATAAGAAGATGAGAGCCAACATGAGCTCCGGTATATATTCTGTTATGCGAACACTCAGCATGAGTCTTCCAACGAGGGTGCATAGAAGCACAGCCGCATGGAGGGGGAACAATATCCTGGCAGAAGCCTTAAGATCAAACGCGATTAATTTGCCTAACATCGGAACACCTCCCGGAATAATTCATCTACGGATTTACCCTTCTGGCTCCGAATTTCATCTACAGTAGCGTGAAGGGCGATCTGTCCGTTCTGAAGAAAGATAACGTCATCCAGCACATTCTCAATATCCGCGATCAGATGAGTGGATATCAAGATGGTAGAGTTGGGATTATAGTTGGAGAGGATCGTGTGCAGAATATAATCCCTGGCAGCGGGATCCACCCCGCCGATGGGCTCATCCAGCACATAGAGATCCACGTCCCGGCTCATCACAAGGATAAGCTGTACCTTCTCTTTCGTACCCTTCGACATCGTCTTCAGGCGTTCCCCCACATCAATGCGCAGGTCGGACAGCATCTGCATAGCGCGATCCATGTTGAAATTATCGTAGAAAGTGGCGAAGAACTGCAGGATATCCTTCACTTTCATCCAGCTGTTCAGATAGGTACGCTCCGGCAGATAGGCAATCTGCCGTTTCGTTTCCACGCCGGGCGTAAACCCGTTTATAAGCAGGCTGCCTTCTGTGGGGACGAGCAGACCATTGATAATCTTGATAAAAGTTGTCTTCCCGCTGCCGTTCGGTCCGAGCAGACCGACGATCTGACCCCGCTGCAGCGTCAAGGTCACCTCCGCAAGCGCATACTTGGAGTCAAATCGTTTACACAGATTCTGACAGGTCAGCAATTCACTCATAACCTTTCGTTCCCTCCTCTAATAATTGCTTCGTAAGCTTGATGATGTCCTCCCGGGTATATCCAAGCCCCTGCATCTGCTGCAGAAAGGTCTGAAATTTCTCCGACGCGAGACGCCTGCGAGTGCTTGCAATCAGCTCCCTGTCTTCTGTGATGAAGCGGCCGCTCGTCCGCTGTGTATAGACAAGGCCGCTGGTCTCCAGCTCGCTGAGCGCCTTCTGCATCGTATTGGGATTGACAGAAGCCTCCGCCGCCAGTTCCCTCACGGAAGGCAGCTTCTCCCCCGGACGGTATTCCCCGGAGACAATTGTCATCTGGATTCGTTCGACAATCTGTATGTAAATGGGACGGTCATTGGTAAGATTCCATGACATGGGCTATTCCTTCTTTCCGTGAGAACTTTATATTATTGTACTAATACTTTAATATAACTATACCAGATATATGTAATATTATCAAGAAAAAACTGATTTCTTTTTGCGGCTGATTGCAGGAAGAGAAAAATTCATGGGAAATGGGAATGAAGAATGATTTTTATTGAAAAATAAATTTGTATTATGTTAGAATAAAACAGACAGAAATATCAGAATGACGAAGCGCGCCGGTTGAGGCGCCTGCGGGGAAGAAGGAATAGGAGGAAGAGGATTCATGTCTGATATAACCCAGAAAGACATTGACAATGTGGTGGAGATGCTGGATCAGCTGGCAATGTCCGGCTCCGGGCGTATGAAAGTGACAGTATCCGACAGCCAGGAAGAGCAGACCTTTCAGAAGACATACCACCACGGCAGATGTGATATTGGAAGTCCCTTTGCCAAGGGGACGTGCGGCTGAATAGGCCGAAGGCGCCGCAAGACCGTCTAATCCTGACGGTCCTGCAGCGCTCTTATTTTTTCCGGGGAAAATGTCTGGGAACGCAGCATTTCAATCTCATACTCATAAGGAGGATACTTCTTCTTCGGATTGTGAGAGGAGGCAACATAAGGAGTCTCCAATATTTTCGGGACGGACAGGAAGGCCGGATGGTGAGCGATGCGGCAGAGAGCATCAAAGCCGATGCAGCCGAATCCAATATTCTCATGCCGGTCTTTCGCGGCCCCCATAGGATTCTTGCTGTCGTTGAGATGAATGACCGCAATCTGATTGATCCCGATGAGCCGGTCAAATTCATGGATGACGCCGTCAAAATGATGTACAATATCATAGCCGCTGTCATGGACATGGCAGGTGTCGAAGCAGACGCGAAGCTTCTCGCTGTATACGACGCCGTCATAGATGGCAGCTAATTCCTGGAAGTTCCGCCCGATCTCAGAACCTTTCCCGGACATTGTCTCAAGGGCAAGGAGACAGGGGGTATCAGGAGTCAGAATATGGTTCAGGACTTGGACGATTTTGGCGATGCCTTCCTTGGCTCCGGCTCCCACGTGGGCTCCCGGGTGGAGGATGAGCAAGGGGCTTCCGAGGGCATGGGCTCTGGTAAGCTCAAGCTGCAGAAATTCAGATGCAAGCTCGGCGGTCCGCTCATTGACCGTGTTGGCTAGGTTGATAATATAGGGGGCGTGGACAATCAGCCCTTTCATACCGTGCTCTTTCATGAGAGCTTGGCCTTCCTCTATGTGAAGATCACATAGATCTTTGCGCTTCGTGTTCTGGGGGGCGCCTGTATAGATCATAAAAGTATCGCTCTTGTAGGAGAGCGCTTCTTTTACAGAATTGACGAGCATATCTTTGCCGCTCATACTGACATGGGAACCGATGATCAACGTTATCTACCTCCTTGTGCCGGATATTCTATATTGTATTTGGGTGAGGCCTCCCGTCTTGCCAAGCATTGAGGGAAGCGCCGGCTGCGCTGTGCTTTTTATGAGTATATGGCTTTTCACGGGAAAACTCAAGTGTTTTGTCTTTTCGAAAGCCAGATGATTTTTGTCTTTTCGAAAGGCTGACAAGGTGGTATACTGTTATAGGAAACGTCATAATATTTTTTATTATGGCGTTTCCTGCGCCGATTTTTGCCGCGCAAAGCGCCGAACTTTTCTTACAAAAATCGTGCGAATACCCCGGAGGGTTTATAGGAAAAGACAACGACAGTTGTCTTTTCCTTAATAACAGTTCAGCCCTGATGGGGCAGCTATAGCAAAGGAGAAGATTCGATGAAAAAGATATTGGATTTGATTTCAGAACCGCTGGCAGAGGCGTTCCAGGCATCCGGCTATGAGAGAGAGATGGGGAAGGCAGTGCTGTCTAACCGCCCGGATCTGTGCGAATACCAGTGCAACGGGAGTATGGCCGGAGCGAAGAAATATAAGAAGGCGCCCTTTCTCATCGCCGAAGAGGCGGCAGAGGCGCTGAGGCATACGAAGGGCTACGAAGAGATATTCGAGGACGTATCGGTTGTGAAGCCTGGATTTATTAATATCAAGGTGAAGAGCAGTTTTGTGGGCAGTTATCTGAACGGGATGCTGGCGGAGGAGAAGCTTGGCGTGGAAGAGGCGGCGGCTCCTAAGACGATTATGATTGATTACGGCGGCCCCAACGTGGCGAAGCCTCTCCATGTGGGACATCTGCGCTCCGCAATTATCGGTGAGAGCCTGAAAAGGCTGGGCCGGTATATGGGACACCGGGTGATCGGGGACGTCCATCTGGGAGACTGGGGACTGCAGATGGGCCTGATTATCACCGAGCTTCAGGAGAGACAGCCGGACCTTCCTTATTTTGATGAGAGCTATGACGGAGAATATCCAGCCGAGGCGCCGTTTACTATCTCGGAGCTGGAGGAGATTTATCCCACTGCCAGCAGCCGGTCGAAAGAGGACGAGGAGTATAAAGAGCGGGCAATGCAGGCTACGTATGAGCTTCAGAAGGGGCGCAGGGGATACCAGGCCCTGCTGGGGCATATTCTGAGTGTCTCGGTATCCGATCTGAAGCGAAACTATGAGAAGCTGGACGTCAGCTTTGATTTGTGGAAGGGAGAGTCGGACGCAGATCCCTATATCCCCGGAATGGTTCAGATGATGAAGGAGAAGGGCTATGCCTATGAGAGCGACGGGGCTCTTGTGGTGGATGTGAAGGAAGAGTCGGATACGAAGGAGATTCCGCCGTGCATGATCTTGAAGTCGGACGGCGCGGCCTTGTACAATACGACGGATCTGGCCACCCTTGTGTGGAGGATGGAGGATTATCATCCGGATGAGATACTGTATGTGGTAGATAAGCGGCAGGAGCTTCACTTCGTCCAGGTATTCCGCTGCGCGAGGAAGACGGGAATTGTCGGGGAAGAAACTGCTTTGACTTTTCTTGGATTCGGTACGATGAACGGGAAGGACGGCAAGCCTTTCAAGACGAGAGAGGGAGGCGTGATGCGCCTGGAAAATCTCATTGAAGGCATCAATGAGGAGATGTACCGTAAGATTATTGAGAATCATGAGACGGACAAGGAGGAGGCCCGCAAGACAGCACAGGTTGTCGGGCTGTCAGCAATCAAATATGGAGACCTGTCTAACCAGGCGTCCAAAGATTATATTTTTGATATCGACCGTTTCACCTCCTTTGAGGGAAATACAGGGCCGTATATCCTCTATACGATTGTCCGCATCAAGTCGATCCTGAATAAATACCGAGAGAGCGGAGGGGACGCCTCCCGCTGCAGTATCCAGGGGGAGGCAGGCAATGGGCAGAAAGAGCTGATGCTGGAGCTTGCGAGATTTAACGAGGTGATGGAGAATGCCTTCGAAGAGAAGGCTCCCCATAAAGTCTGCGCGTATATCTACAACCTTGCCAATGAATTCAACCACTTCTATCATGAGACAAGGATACTGGGAGAGGAGGACGAGCAGAAGCAGCAGGGGTATATTGCGCTGCTTGTCCTTGCGAAGAGGGTGCTGGAAGCCTGTATTGATGTCCTGGGATTTTCAGCTCCGGAGAGGATGTAGCCGATGGAGGCGAAGAAGCTGAAGCCGGGGGCAGAGGACGGCAGGACGAGAAGGCTCTACTATGAGGACAGCCATATGAGGGAGTTTGACGCCCAAGTGCTGGACTGCAGGAAGCATGGAGAACGCTGGCTTGTGCGTCTGGATCAGACAGCTTTTTTCCCGGAAGGGGGAGGGCAGTGCGCTGACACCGGCGTCTTGACTGTGGAAGGAGGAGAGCAGGCAGCCGTCTACGATGTGCAGGAGCGGGAGGGAGAGATTGTCCATGAGACGGGAAGTCCCCTGGAAGTGGGGAGCACGGTACATGGTATTCTAGACTGGGAACAGCGGTTCTCAAATATGCAGCAGCACACCGGGGAACATATTGTGTCCGGCCTTGTGCATCGAATGTATGGCTACGACAACGTGGGATTTCACCTAGGACGAGATGAGGTGACGATGGATTTTAACGGCCTTTTTCCAGAAGGGGCTCTGGAGGAGATCGAGGAGAAGGCGAACAAGGCAGTGTGGGACAATCTTGCGGTGCTGGCGTCTTTTCCCGACAAGGAAGAGCTGGAGCGCATAGAGTATCGGAGTAAGCTGAATTTGGATGAAGGTGTGAGGATTGTCACCATCCCAGGCGTGGACGCGTGCGCCTGCTGCGCTCCCCATGTAAGTAGAACCGGAGAGATCGGTTGTATCAAAATAGCGGACTCCCAGCACTATAAGGGAGGAACGCGGGTCACCATCCTATGCGGGACGCGTGCGCTGGCAGATTACCAGAAGAAGCAGGAGAGTGTACGTAAGATATCCATCCTGCTCTCTGCCAAGCAAGAGGAGACAGCCAAGTCGGTCGGCAGGATGAAGGAAGAACTTGGCCGGTGTAAAGAGGCTTATGCGGCTGTGTCTGGAAAGCTTGCCTGCTGCCAGGCAGAGGCCATACCGTATACATCGAACAATATATGCCTGTTTGAAGAACTGCTGGAGGGGAAGGCGCTGCGCAGGCTGGCAGGAGATGCTGCGGACAGGACGGACGGTCTGGCGGCAGTGTTCTCAGCTCGTCCGGACGGCGGGTATGACTATATACTGGCGGGAAAGAACAGGGATGTGAGGGAAGTCTGCCGGGACATGAATGAACGGTTTGCTGGAAGGGGCGGAGGGTCTGCTCAGATGGCCCAGGGCTGTATCCGCGGGAGAAGAAAGGAGATCGAGGAATATATCTATGGCATTTGATACCATTTTATTTGATTTGGATGGGACGTTGACAGATCCCAAGGTGGGAATCACGAAGTGCTGCCAATATGGGCTGCGGTTTGTAGGGATTGACGAGCCGGATCTGTCGAAGCTGGAGCAGTTCATCGGTCCGCCGCTTATGAGCGCCTTTCAAGAGGTATACGGCATCACGGAGGAACAGGCCCGGCTGGCGATCGATAAATACCGGGAGCGGTTCCAGGATACGGGGATTTTTGAAAATGAGCTGCTGCCGGGTATTCCTCAGCTGCTTGCGAATTTGAAGGCAAAAGGGAAACGCCTGTGCATTGCCTCTTCCAAACCGGAGCCCTTTGTCAGGAGGATTACGGAACATTTCGGGATTGACCGGTGGTTCGACGAGCAGGTAGGAGGATCTATGGATGAGAAGCATTCCGGGAAAGCGGAAGTCATTGCGGAAGCGCTCAGAAGACTTCATATTCCACCAGGACAGACAGAACATGTGTTGATGGTGGGGGACCGCAGACATGATGTGGAAGGGGCGAGAGTCCACAATATCCCGACGGCGGCAGTGACATTCGGCTACGGAAGTATGGAAGAACTCACGAAGGCGGGGAGCGACTACATTGTCAGTACGGTAGAGGAGCTGGAACAATTAATTTTGGGCAAATAGTACTGCCGTGCCCATAAGGAGAAAAGTACGAATGAGAAGACAAGTTGGATTGCGGGATATTGTGAGGGTCATCATACCTCCTCTGGTTCACCGGATCTGTCTGGGGATTGGTTCCTGGCTGTTCCTGGTTCTGTGGACGGTGTCGGAGATGGCTTCTGTGATGATGACTGGAAGAAATGTCTGGCCGATGGGGGAGAATCAGTTCTATTTCTGGGCTACCGGTTTTTCCTGTCTTATCTGTCTCCCTATCCTGCTATGGATGAAACGGACAGACGAGAGAAGAAAGCCGATGATCCGCTATACGCGGTCAGGGGGATGGACTTTTCTCTATATTCCGATTCTCGGGATGCTGTCGGCGGCAGGGGTGAATAATGTCATCAGCCTTACTGCCATCGACCGCTATTTTACTGGCTACGAAGAGGCGGCTCAGTCACTGTACAGCACTGGTATCTGGGGTGAACTGCTTATTTTGGGACTTCTTGTCCCGGCGGTGGAGGAACTGGTCTATCGGGGACTTACCTATGAGAGAATGAAAGACATTCTGTCTCCCAGAGCGGCGGCATTATGGTGCAGCTTGATTTTCGGAGTGCTGCACGGCAACGCGACCCAGGGGATTTATGCTTTTTGCCTCAGCTTTGGAATGATCTATGTGAAGGAACGGTACAAAACGATGGCGGCGCCGATCCTGTTCCATATGGGAGCCAATATCTATTCGGTCATTGTCACGGAGACGGATTGGTTCTCCTGGATGATTTCTTCCTGGGAGATGTTCCTTGCTGCGACAGTACTGGCGCTGGCTCTCGCATTCCTTGTGCTTTGGAGAATTTCGGAGGATGTGTGGGCGGAAAAAATCCGGGTGTAAACCCGTTGACAGGGCGGTATCTGGCAGATAAAATGAAGAGGAAGGCGGCTGTGTCCTGGGTGGCAGGCTGCCGGTGTGATGCGATATCTCGAGAAGGCAGATAGAGGGGAACGCCATGGAAGATAAAGAGATCTGGGAGTTGTTGGAGAACCGGGAATACGCGAAAATCAAAGAATATTTGAACACGAAGAATGAGGTGGATCTGGCGGATTTGTTGGAACGATTCCCGCAGAAGCAGCAGATTATGCTGTTCCGTCTGATTAATAAGGAGGACGCGGCGGAGACATTCGCCAATATGGAGCCGAAGATGCAGGAGACTTTGGTTCAGGCTTTCTCTATGAAAGAGCTGCGGGAGATCATGGACGACATGTTCCTGGACGACACGGTAGATCTGGTAGAAGAGATGCCAGCTAATGTGGTGGACAAGATCCTGCAGGCCACCGACGCGGAGACAAGGCAGAGGATCAACACGCTGCTGAACTATCCCGAAGACAGCGCGGGGAGCATCATGACCATCGAGTACATTGATCTGCGCCGTAAAATGACAGTGAAGGAAGCGCTGAAGAAGATTAAGCGCATTGGCATCAACCAGGAGACCATCTATACATGTTATGTCATTGAGAACCGGAAGCTGATCGGCATTGTGACAGCCAAAGATCTGCTGATCGAGGACGACAACAAATACATCGAAGACATCATGGAGACGAACATCATCTGTGTCAACACCCACGACGATAAGGAGGACGTGGCTAAACTATTCCACAAATACGGCTTTATCGCCATACCGGTGGTAGACACGGAGCATTGTCTGGTAGGAATCGTTACCTTTGACGACGCTCTGGAAGTATGGCAGGATGAGGTGGAGGAAGACATGTCGGTGATGGCGGCTATGGCGCCAAGCGAGGAGAACTATTTTGGTACCTCGGTGCTTCAGCATGCCAGGAATCGGATTGTATGGCTGCTGTTTTTGATGCTCTCCGCCACCATTACAGGAATGGTCTTGTCCTACTATGAGAGCGCCTTTGCCGCTGTTCCGGTGCTTGTCACATTTATACCTATGCTGATGGGGACAGGCGGCAACTGCGGGTCCCAGAGTTCGACCTTGATTATCCGAGGACTCGCAGTGGATGAGATCCAGTTCGGAGATTGGTTCCGAGTCGTATTCAAGGAAATACGGGTGGCGGCTCTTGTGGGGGCAGCGCTGGCAGTAGTAAATGGACTGCGGATTATTCTGATGTACAGCGAAATCAAGCTGGCTGTTCTCCTGGGGATCTCTCTGTTCCTGATTGTTATCCTGGCGAAGCTCATTGGATGTTCCCTGCCGATGCTGGCTAAGAAGCTGGGACTGGATCCGGCTCTTATGGCGGCGCCTTTGATTACAACCATCCTGGACACTTGTTCTATTCTGATCTACTTTGCCCTGGCTACGAAAATGTATCAGCTGTGACGGCATCATGATGCTGAAAGATAAGAGATGAAAATTTTGGAAGAGTGAAGACCGGCCCTTGTTACATGCCGGTCTTTTGATATGTCTGAGCAGTCTGCCGAAGGAGCACCGCGGGATGAGACGTTGCAGCTGTCTGCGCGCTGTGTCCCGAAATCAATAGTAAGACAGAGTTGTGCCGGATTCCACCTTCTGGGCCAGGTTCATGATCACATCGGAGGAGACGAAGGCTCGAAGCAGCTCCGAACACCAATAGTTGTCTTTGGATGTGAGAAGGACAGCGCGCTGAGTTTTAGCCAGGGGATCCTGATAGGGAATTGGCGCTATCCCCAAGCGGCGGGAACTCTTCATGGCAGATTCCTTCAGATAAATGACAGCGTCTACGCCTCCGCATTCCAGGCAGTGCAGGGTAGAGCGGTATGGCATATGGAAATACTGGATGTGCAGCCCGCCGCAGCACAGCTTCGTGAGATAGGCCTGGTCATAGGAACAGGGATCGTAGGCGATGCGCATCCCGTCCCGCAGCTGAGTTTCCTTAGGATCATAGAATGCGATGACATGAGATTTATTGTAGCTGCCCTCAGGCAATTCCACAGCTGCGGCGAGCCGTTCATGCTGCTTCAGGCACACATCAGCGGAGAGCTTGGATACGACGATGAAGTCGAATCTTCCAGCCAACAGCGCATTAAGCCGGTTCTCCGCGCTCTGCATAAATGCCAGGTTAAAAGGCAGACTGGCATATTCCATACAAGTGGTGAAAGCTGTGGCAAGCCCTTTCAGAGAGTTGTTGGACGGGAGAGGCATGGCGCCCACCAGAGTATCCCAACCGGTATATTTCCATATCTTTCCGTAGTCAATGAAGGTAATGAAGCTCCCCATATGTCCGCATTTATTCAGGGCCATTCCTTCAGAGCAGAGCTGCCCGATGGCAGCTTGGATCGTTCCCCTGGACACTTGATAACGGTCTACCAGTTCCGCAATGGCCGGAATCCGGTCTCCCACATGGCAAGTCATCATCTCTCGGGCCAGATTGTTCAAAGCCAGCCCGATTTTCAGCCGGTAAGAGTCCTTCGTTCTCATTGCTGCCCCCCCCTACTTCTTCATATTTTGACGAACTCATAAGCCTTTGTCCTCTGCGTATCTTATTTATACAGTATATCATTTTTCGGGAGGGACAGACAAGGTTTGGGCCGGAAAAGTGCAAAAAAGTATTCTTTTTAAGAATTGTTTTGTTTGACGAAAGTAAATGATAAGGATAATCGAGATAAATAGTAAAAAAATACAAGTTTGGATGGACAGAGAAACAGATCGTAGCCATAATGTACAAAAAATTGTAAAATAGGCGTTGACAAAAGCATCGTAAGGGAGTATCATAAAGCCATAAAAAGAAAGTACAAAAAAATGTAAATTAAAGCGCTTTCACATACCTAGAATCGATTCGATAGGAGGGAAGGAGGAAGAAAAGAAGGAAAAGATCGGAAGAGAGATGGCTCCTCATGACGGCCGCGTCAGGGCAAGCTGACATGAGGAGCAATTTTAGACACAAAAGTACAAAAAAATGTATTTTGAAATTTGGAGAATGGAGAAAGGTGTAGAAAAAGATGAAAAACTATATTATGGTCATCGACGAGGGGACGACAGGTGTCCGTACAATGATTTTTGATCGTGCTTTGAACTTAAAGGCGAAGGCATATGAGACTCTGACACTTTTATATCCCCATCCGGAATTCGTGGAACAGTCGGCCGAGGAAATCTATGAGCGTACGGTGAGTACGATTAAGAAGGCGGTCTTAGGCGGCGGGATTGATCCGAAGGATATTGAATGCATCGGCATATCCACACAGCGTGTGACTTGGGTCCCCTGGAGGCGTTCCAGCGGAGAGCCGCTGATGAACATGGCCACATGGATGGACAAACGGGGAATTCCCAGGTTTAGGGAACTCAAAGAGAACAAGGCGTTTGAAGAACAGTTCCCTGAGATGTACCATGCGCTGCAGCCTCAGCAGATTGCATGCGGGCTTGGCTGGCAGCTGCAGAACGACGAGAATCTGCACAGAATGATGGACGAGGGAGAGCTCATGTTCGGGACAGTAGATACCTGGATCGTCTACAAGCTGACGGGAGGAAAGGTATTCGCGTCCAACGCATCCAACGCAGGTACAACAAGGCTGTTGGATAACCGTACCCTTGATTGGAATACAGAGGCAATGAAATTTTTAGGCTTCCGTCCGGATATGTTTGCCGAGGTGAAGAACGAGGCTGACGACTACGGAATGCTGGACAAAAATATTTTGGGGGTAGAGATTCCAATTACCGGTGTGGCGGCCGACCAGCAGAGCGCTCTGTTCGCTCAGGCATGTCTGACACCCTGGAGCGTAAAATCCACCAACGGGACAGGAAGCTTTGTCACCTTCAACTTAGGAGATCAGCGCAGGGAAGGAAAAGGCCCCTACGCCAGCATCGTGGGCTGGAAGCTGGCCGACCAGGTTCGTTTTATGGCAGAAGGATTTTTGCCTACGGCAGGAAGCGCGCTGGAGTGGCTGAAAAATGAAGCGCATCTGATGGATGACTTTGGCGAGCTGCACGGAATCATACATAGCGTGCCGGATGCAGGCGGCGTCTTTTTCTCACCCGCGCTGAACGGCTTCCGCGCCCCCTTAAATGACGCGACGGCAAAAGCGGCGTTTCTGGGCATCTCCGGCGGTGTGAAG
>CALWRT010000116.1 GCA_944384015.1 uncultured Lachnospiraceae bacterium
AGACCGCAAAGCAGGTGCTGGATGAAGGCTGCTTCGAGTTCGTGGGCTGTGCTGGAGCCTTCATCGCGTATCCTCAGTTGGCCAATAAGTTCCAGGCTGGACTGCCGTACCAGGAATGTGCCGCCTGCAATACGTGCCTGAAGAAGATTCTCTTCAATAAGCCCGCCGTCTGCGCAGTGAACCCTATGGTGGGGAAAGAGTATTTACAAAAAACTTGAACGGCGGCCTGTGCGATGCTTTCTTCCCTAGTCCTCACCTCACCGCTCCCAGCGCCCGGAAGCGCCGCAGGGCAGGACGAGGCCGCTGGAAGTGACCGGCAGGCCGATCTCCTGGGAATCCACATAGCCGCCGAAACGTTTCAGCTCTGTGGCCAATAGGTAGGTGAGCACAGCAGGGGCCAGCCCGGTAGTGTAGGAGTTCAGAAGAAAGAACAGTGGATCGTCAGAGAGAAGACGGCTGCACAGCTGTACGAAGCTGTGGATAGATTCCTCCATCTTCCAGATCTCCCCCTTCGGGCCCCGGCCGTAGGACGGGGGATCCATGATGATCGCGTCATAGTGATTGCCCCGGCGGATCTCCCGCTCCACGAATTTCATGCAGTCGTCCACAATCCAACGGATAGGAGTATCCTCCAGTCCGGAGGCTTTCGCATTTTCTTTCGCCCATCCTACCATCCCCTTGGACGCGTCCACATGGGTGACAGAGGCTCCGGCAGCCGCGGCGGCGATGGAGGCCGCGCCTGTATAGGCGAATAGATTGAGGAGCTTGACCGGGCGGTTGGCCTGCCGGATTTTCTCGGAACACCAGTCCCAGTTCACTGCTTGCTCCGGGAAGAGGCCGGTATGCTTGAAGCTGAAGGGCTTCAGATGGAAGGTCAGGCTGCGGTAATGGATGTCCCACTGCTGGGGCAAGTCAAAAAATTCCCACTCGCCGCCGCCTTTTTTGCTGCGGTGATAGTGGGCGTTCACCTTCTTCCACCCACGGCTGACCTTCGGCGTATTCCAGATTACCTGGGGGTCGGGCCGTATCAGTATATATTGTCCCCACCGCTCTAATTTTTCTCCTGATGAGGTATCTATCACTTCATAATCTTTCCATTGATCTGCAATCCACATAATGTTTTGTCTGCCTTTCTCTGATTTGTTTCTTCTGGGGAAACGGTGATTGAAGCGTTTTACGCGCTGGATTCGCGCCTCGAAGGGGCATATTCTATAGCAAATCCGCGCGCATCCCGCGAGCTTTCCTTCTATTATACTGTTTTTCCATCGGAAGTCAATGAAGACGGAACTGCTGCCCGTCATCCGTTTTTCCCTTATTCCACATGGAGCGGAATTGTCCGGGGCTCACCCCCTCAATTTTTCGGAAAATCCTGGAGAAATAGTTGGGGTCTGGGATACCGCACTGCGTTCCGATATTCTCAACGGGCAAGTCCGTAAAGCGAAGAAGCTGCTTGGCCCGGGTAATCCGAAGCTGCTGGAGATAGCTGCTGATGGAGAGCCCGTAATATTCTTTGAAAATACGGGTAAGGTAATATTTATTGATATAGAATTGCTCTGACAGTTCGTCCAGAGAAATTTTCTTCTGGTAATTTTGTTCCAGATACCGGCGGATAGGCTGGATGTCTCGTTTGCCCTGCCGGGTATCCGCCGATGGGACAGCGGGATTCCAGCTTTCCTCCATCAAGAGGGTGAGGAGGGAGGTGAGTTTCTCGTACAGCTTCATGTCCCGGATGTAGAATTCGGAGGCGGCAATGTCGTATAGCTGGTCGAGGAGACCGCTGTATTCTTGAAAATATTCGGTGGTGAAGCAGACAGCCCCTCCTCGCTGTATATATTTTTCATAGATACCGGGCATATTAGAACCGTAGAAATGCACCCATTTCAGCGACCAGAGGAGGTCAGAAGAGCGATGAGAATATGGCGTCGTACAGTCCAGGAAAGCACAGTCTCCTTTGCGCAGAGAAAATTGACTGCCGCCGAAGCGGACGCTCCCCTCTCCTTCCTCTACCAGGAAGAACAGATAGGAGGCCAGATGCTCACGCTGACTTGTGTGAGGTTGGAGAGCCTGCAGCCTTCCTACTTCCTGCAGGTAGATCAGATTCTCCTTGGCAAAAGGGGAAGGGGTATAGACAATCCGGTCGGATCTGACCAAGTTTCCCTGGAAAATAGATGCATCCATAGATATCGCTCCTTTACTGGTTCTATTTGTTTTTGATCATACAAGAGGGAAGAGACAAAGTCAATATTGTGCTATGATTGGGCAAGATAATGTATTACCTGCCGCAATGGCCGAGGGTATAATCAGTAGCAGTTCAGCCTTCTGGCTTTCCTGTCATTAAAGAATGCATCATGCATTGAGAGTTACGCGGTGCGGCATCTTCGGCTCGGAGGTCACGCTGCATGATTAGCGCGGCGCATGGCGGGACATAAATGCTGAATGGTTACTATTGTCATATGATTGTGTACAGAAAGTGAGAATAAGTATATGAAGAAAGCGTTGATTACAGGAATTACCGGACAGGACGGCTCATATCTGGCAGAGTTCCTGCTCGAGAAGGGATACGAAGTCCACGGGATCACCCGGCGGGCGTCCCTGCCCAACACAGACAGGATCCGGCATCTGCTGGAGCAGGGGGCGGTGACGCTCCACGACGGAGATCTGACGGATTCTTCTTCCCTTATCCGGATTATCGGGCTGATACAGCCGGATGAGATATACAACCTGGCGGCCCAGTCCCATGTCCAGGTATCCTTCGATGTGCCGGAATATTCCGGGGACGTGGACGCGCTGGGTGTCCTTCGGATCCTGGAAGCGGTGCGCATTCTGGGACTGGCGAAGAAGACGAAGATCTACCAGGCATCCACCTCAGAGCTGTATGGGAAAGTGGAGGAAGTACCCCAGAACGAGAAGACGCCGTTCCATCCTTACAGCCCTTACGCGGTGGCCAAACAGTACGGATTCTGGATCACGAAGGAATATCGGGAAGCATATGGCATGTTCGCTGTGAACGGCATTCTGTTCAACCACGAGTCGGAGCGCCGCGGGGAGAACTTTGTCACCCGCAAGATTACGCTGGCGGCGGGCAGGATCGCAGAAGGACTGCAGGATCACCTGGAGCTGGGCAATCTGGACTCCCTGCGGGATTGGGGATATGCCAAAGACTATGTGGAATGCATGTGGATGATGCTGCAGCATGACAAGCCGGAGGATTTTGTCATCGCTACGGGCGAACAGCACACAGTGCGGGATTTCACGGAGAAGGCATTCGCCGTCAACGGTATGGAGGTCCGCTGGGAAGGAAAAGGGCTGGACGAGAAGGGCTATGATAAGAGGACGGGCAAAATGCTCGTGTGCGTGAACCCGGCGTGGTTCCGGCCGACGGATGTGGATAACCTGTGGGGAGATCCGACGAAGGCGAAGACGGTTCTGGGATGGAATCCGCGTAAGACAAGCTATGAAGAGCTGGTTGCCATTATGGCAGCGCATGACAGAGAACTGGCTAAGGCACAGGCGGCCGCACAGGCCTGCGCTCACTGATGGGCAGACTTATGAGAGCTTAGGGAAACGCTGATGAAAGCGTTTCCCGCGCCGGATTTGCCCGCGAAGCGGTATTTTCTGTTGCAAATCCGTGCGCATCTTGCGGAGCATCTAAGGAAATGATGATGAAATCAGCATTTCCTTAGACTATTTGGACCCTGGCGTCCTAAGATGAGGATTTAAGAAGAGAAAGCGGGATATTGTATGATGGAGAAAGAAGCGAAGATCTATGTGGCGGGCCACCGGGGGATGGTGGGCTCCGCGATTGTAAGAGAATTGGAAAAAGAGGGGTACCGTAATATTATCACTAGGACACACAAAGAGCTGGATTTGTGCAGGCAGGAGGACGTGGAACGGTTTTTCGCGGAAGAGAAGCCTGACTACGTATTCCTGGCGGCGGCGAAGGTGGGTGGGATTGTGGCCAATTCCGAGGCGCTGGCGGATTTCATGTATGAGAATATGACGCTGGAGATGAATGTGATCCACTCTGCCTGGAAGAACGGGTGCAGGAAGCTGCTTTTTCTTGGCTCCTCCTGTATCTATCCCAGGATGGCGCCCCAGCCCATGCCGGAGAGCTGCCTGCTCACTTCCGAGCTGGAGAAGACGAACGAGGCCTATGCCCTGGCGAAAATATCAGGGCTGAAATACTGTGAGTACCTGAACCGTCAGTACGGAACCGGCTACATCTCCGCCATGCCCACGAACCTGTACGGCCCCAATGACAACTACCATCCCACCCACAGCCATGTGCTGCCGGCGCTGATACGCAGATTCCATGAAGCGAAGGAGCAGGGTCTGACGTCTGTGACCTGCTGGGGGACCGGGACGCCCCTGCGGGAATTTCTCTATGTGGACGATCTGGCGGAGGCCTGCGTATTTTTGATGAACCATTATTCCGGCAATGAGACCGTCAACGTGGGAACCGGACAGGAGCTGACGATCCGGGAACTGACGGAGCTGGTCGCCCGGGTCATCGGCTATGAAGGAGAGATTCTCTGGGATACGTCGAAGCCGGATGGGACACCGAGAAAACTGCTGGATGTGAGCAAGCTGGAAAGGCTTGGATGGAAATACCATACGGAGCTGGAAGAGGGAATCCGGCTTGCCTATGAGGATTTCCTGAACAATCCTATGAGAGCGGAGCGGTGAGAAGGAGAACAGGACGATGAATATGATTTTATTATCCGGCGGTTCCGGCAAACGGCTGTGGCCGCTGTCCAATGATATCCGGTCGAAGCAGTTCATCAAGCTGTTCCGGCGGGAAGATGGAAGCTATGAATCGATGGTACAGAGGGTGTACCGCCAGATCAGAGAGACGGATCCAGGGGCCGAGGTCACGATTGCCACCTCCCGCTCTCAGGTATCCGCCATCCGCAACCAGCTGGGAGAAGCTGTGGGGGTATGTGTGGAGCCCTGCAGGAGAGACACGTTTCCGGCAATCGCCCTGGCCTGTGCCTATCTGCACGATGTGAAGGGAGTGGCCCGGGAGGAGGCGGTGGTGGTCTGCCCGGTGGATCCTTATGTGAACAACGATTATTTTGAGTCTCTGGGAAGGCTGGGAGAGCTGGCCGGAGAAAACGCGGCGAGGCTCGTCCTGATGGGCATAGAGCCCACATACCCAAGTGAGAAATATGGCTATATCATCCCCGAGGATGCAGGCGCTGTCAGCCGGGTGGAGACATTCAAAGAGAAGCCGGATGAGGAGACTGCCAGGGAGTATATCCGCCGGGGCGCCCTCTGGAACGGCGGCGTGTTCGCCTTCCGCCTGGGATATGTGCTGGACCGGGCGAAAGAATTGCTGGGAATGGATGACTATGACCGGATGTACGGCGAGTATGAGAATCTGCAGAAAATCAGTTTTGACTACGCGGTGGCGGAGAAGGAGGGCAGCATTGCTGTCATGCGGTTTGCCGGCCAGTGGAAGGATCTGGGCACATGGAATACCCTCACCGAGGAGATGTCTGAGCCGTCCATCGGGCAGGTGCTGTACAACGACACGTGTGAGAACGTCCATATCATCAATGAGCTGAATGTGCCGGTGCTGTGCATGGGGCTGAAGGATGTCATCGTGTCGGCCAGCGCGGAGGGGATTCTCGTATCGGACAAGGAGCAGTCCAGCTATATTAAGCCCTTCGTGGATACCATTGACCAGCAGATTATGTTCGCGGAGAAATCCTGGGGGAGTTTCACGGTTCTGGATGTGGAAGAGGAGAGTATGACCATCAAAGTGACGCTGAACGCCGGACACAGGATGAATTACCATAGCCACAGCAATCGGGATGAAGTGTGGACGGTGATATCCGGCCGAGGCAGGACGATTGTGGACGGCATGGAAGAGATCGTAGAGCCCGGCGACGTGGTTACCATGCAGGCGGGCTGCCGCCACACGGTAATAGCAGAGACCGAGCTGAAGATGATTGAGGTGCAGCTCGGCAGGGAGATCAGTGTACATGACAAACAGAAATATCAGTTCCCAACCTGAGCCGCTGTTCCTGCAGCCGGCGGGCAAAGATTATCTCTGGGGAGGGGAAAAGCTGAAAACAGAATACGGCAAGGATCTGCCACAAGTCCCTCTGGCGGAGAGCTGGGAATGCTCCGTCCATCCGGACGGACTGAGCACAGTGAGGGGAGGCAGCTTCGACGGGCAGACACTGAAGGAAGTCTTGCAGAAGCATCCAGAGTATATCGGGACACATCCCTCCGGAGAAAATATTCTGGCCGGAGACGGACTGCCGATCCTGGTGAAGTTCATCGACGCCAAGGAGAATCTGTCCGTCCAGGTGCACCCGGATGACGAGTATGCCAGGGAGCACGAGCACGGGCAGCGGGGAAAAAGTGAGATGTGGTATGTGGCAGATGCCGAGGAAGGAGCCAGGCTTGTCTACGGCTTTAACCGGGAGCTGAGCTATCAGGAGCTGAAGGAGAGCCTGAAGGCGGGCACCATCGAGCGCTACCTGCAGAAAGTGCCTGTGCGCAGAGGAGATGTGTTCTTCATAGAGGCGGGCACGGTGCATGCCATCGGGGCAGGGACGCTCCTGGTGGAAGTGCAGGAGAGCTCCAACCTGACATACCGGATGTATGACTACAACCGAGTGGACCAGCATGGGAAGATGAGACCCTTGCACATGGAGAAGGCTCTGGAGGTGGCGTCCAGGACGAAGAGTCCAAGGCCCAGACAGCCGATGAGAGTGCTGAAGTACCGTCCGGGCGCGGCAATGGAACTGCTGTGCCGGTGCCAGTATTTCCAGGTGGAACGGTATCTGTTGAATACGGAAAATACAAGGGAACTGTCGAGTATACAAGTGCGGGAGAATTCCTTCCGGCTGTTCATCTGCCTGCAGGGCTGCGGGACCA
The DNA here is from genome assembly GCA_944384015.1 of uncultured Lachnospiraceae bacterium. Lineage (GTDB taxonomy): Bacteria > Bacillota > Clostridia > Lachnospirales > Lachnospiraceae > JAGTTR01. The sequence goes on from CALWRT010000116.1 coordinate 6,892, forward strand.
TCAGCATGCCGGGAGGAGAGGACTACCGCTTTTTCAAGGGAGACACCTTCTTCCTTCCGGCGGGGACCCAGGAAGTAAAATTCCACGGGAAGGCCCAGTTCCTGACTGTGACGTGCTAGCAAGCATGGAGAACGGCTGAAATAAACCCGCCGGAACCACAGACAGACGGGAGAAACGGAGAAACAATGGACAGACAGAAAATAGAAGAACAATACGAGTTATGGAAAGACAGGGCGGCAGAAGATGCCGACGTAGCCGATGAGCTGCGGAACATGGCGGGGGACGGGAAAGCGATCGAGGACGCCTTCTACCGGGAGCTGGAATTCGGGACAGGAGGACTGCGGGGAGTGATCGGCGCCGGAACCAATCGGATGAACATCTACACAGTGGGCAAGGCCTCCCAGGGACTGGCCAATTATGTGAAAACGCATTATCAGCCAGATCGGCAGAAAATTGCGGTCAGCTATGATTCCCGCATCAAGTCAGAGCTGTTCGCCAGGACGGCGTCCGAAGTATTTGCCGCCAACGGCATCGAGGTCTATATGTACCCGGAACTGATGCCGACGCCGTGCCTGTCCTTCGCCGTGCGCTTCCTGGGCTGCGGGGCGGGCATCATGGTGACTGCTTCCCACAACCCGGCGAAATACAACGGCTATAAAGTGTACGGAGACGACGGCTGCCAGATTACCACAGAGGCGGCCAAGGCCATCCAGGAAGAGATCGGGAAGGTGGATACCTTCGGCGGGGTGAAGCGGGAATCCTTCGCCGACGGCATGCGGTCCGGGCAAATCTCTTATATTGGGGAAGACGTGGTGACGGCTTTTGTGGAACAGGTCAAAGCACAGTCCCTGGAAAAAGAGGGGATGAAGAAGGACGTGGCCATCGTCTACACTCCTCTGAACGGAACCGGCCTGAAGCCAGTGCTGCGCACGCTTCAGGAAAAGGGCTATACGAATATCTCCGTAGTCAAGGAGCAGGAACAGCCGGACGGACGGTTCCCCACATGCCCCTACCCCAATCCGGAGATCCAGGAGGCGATGGCGCTGGGAGTTGCCTGCGCCAGGGAACAGGAGGCAGATCTGCTGCTGGCCACCGATCCGGACTGTGATCGGGTGGGCATTGCGGTGAAAAATGAAGAAGGACAGTATGTCCTCTTAAGCGGCAATGAGACCGGCCTGCTGCTGCTGGATTACGTGTGCTCCAGGAGGAAAACATTAGGGAAGATGCCGAAAGATCCAGTGATGATCAAGACGATTGTGACTACAGATCTGGCGGAGAGGATAGCGGCTTCCTACGGCGTGGCCTGCATCAATGTGCTGACCGGATTCAAGTTCATTGGCGAACAGATCGGCCTGCTGGAGAGAAAAGGCAGAGAAGACTGCTATATCTTCGGCTTCGAGGAGAGCTATGGATATCTGAGCGGTACCTACGTGCGGGATAAGGACGCGGTGGACGCTTCTTTGCTGATCTGTGAAATGTTCTGTTATTACCGGGATATGGGGAAGCGTCTGACCGAGAGGCTGGAGGAACTGTACCGGCAATACGGCTTCTGTCTGAATACGCTCCACTCTTATACCTATGAGGGAGCCCAAGGCTTCAGCCGGATGCAGGCGATCATGGAAGAGCTGCGCAAAGGGATCGCCGCCCTGGGCGGGAAGCGCGTGCGGGAGACGCTGGACTATGCCGGGGGAATCGCAGGCCTGCCCCCCTCCGATGTGCTGAAATTTGTCCTGGATGGAGGCAGCTCTGTCGTCATACGGCCGTCAGGGACAGAGCCGAAGCTGAAGGCTTACCTGTCTATCCGCGCAGGCAGCAGGGAAGAGGCGGAGAAGACAGAGGAAGAGCTGCGGCGGGCACTGGAGGAGCGGCTGAAATGAACAGAGAAGGGAAAGCTTCAAGATTTTCAGCAAAGCGGGCAGCCCCCTGCATGATTCTGCTTGCGGGGATTCTGTGGGGGACGCTGGGAGTTCCCACGAGAGTGCTGGACGCCCAGGGGCTATCGGCAATGCAGTGCGTAATTTTCCGCGCCTGGGGGGCTTCTGTGATTCTGATTCCTGCTTTGTTCCTCTATGACAGAAGGCTTCTGCGTATCAGGCTTAAGGATATCTGGTGCTTTCTCGGGACTGGGGTGTGCAGCATTGTCTTTTTCAATACGTGCTATTTTATGGCAATGACAATGACATCCCTGTCTGTGGCGGCAGTGCTGCTGTACACGGCGCCGATCTTTGTCGTCCTGCTGTCCAGGCTGCTGTTTGGGGAAAGCCTGACGGGAAAGAAGCTGCTGGCCATGGCCCTTGCGTTTGTCGGCTGTGTGTTCGTGACGGGTATTGCCGGCGGCGGTGCCGCCCTGTCCGGACGCGGGCTTCTGGTAGGGCTGGGGGCGGGCTTCGGCTATGCGCTCTACAGCATATTCGGCCGTTTGGCGCTGAACCGGGGCTACACATCGATGACCGTGACAGCCTATACATTTCTGACAGCCTCTATCGTGATGCTCCCCTTTTCCAGGCCGGGGCAGATATGGAAAGCAGTCAGCGCCGGGAGGCAGGCCGGTATGGCAGCTGCTTACCTGGTGCTGGCCGGGACAGCGGCCGCTTATCTGCTGTACACGGTAGGCCTGGTCTATGTGGAAGCAAGCAAAGCGTCCATTATGGCTTCCATTGAACCGGTGGTCGCCACGCTGACCGGGATGATTCTGTATGGAGAGAGGCCGACGGCGGCCGGGGCTATTGGGATTGTCCTTGTCCTGACGGCCGTCGTGCTGCTGAACTTGCCTGACAGACAGGCGGGAAAGTGATTGGATGTCTTCTTAATCAGCAATGGCCCACAGAGCAGCTGCCTTCGCGTGAAGCTCTGCTGTATCCAACACGGGGATGGGGAGATCTTCCTGGCGTATCAGAAGGCCGATCTCCGTGCAGCCGAGGATTACGCCTTCAGCGCCCTGCCGGATGAGAGACTCTATGACGCGCAGGAATGTCTCCCGGGAGCTGGGAGACAGGATGCCGGCACACAGCTCTTGGAAAATGATGTCGTTGATAAGCGGAATGTGGTCAGCTTCGGGAAGCAGGACACGAATACCGGCCTCCTGAAGCTTTTTTGTGTAGAAGTCTTGGGTCATCGTATATTTTGTGCCGAGCAGGGCTGCCGTGCGGATGCCCTGCCGGCGCAGTTCCCTGGCAGTTACATCGGCGATGTGCAGCAGAGGGATCCGTATGCGCTGCTGGATCTGCGGGGCAACCTTGTGCATCGTGTTTGTACAGATGACAAGGCAGCCGGCGCCTGCCGCCTCCAATTTCTGGGCGGCCTCAGACAGAATGTCAGCCGCCTGTTCCCAGTCTCCGGCAGATTGAAGGGCTTCCATCTGCGCGAAATCCACGCTGTACATGAGGATTTGAGCGGAGTGCAGGCCGCCCATGTGGCTTGTAACCGTTTCATTGATGATCTTATAGTAGGTGACGGTACTTTCCCAACTCATACCGCCAAGCAGTCCAATTGTTTTCATACGGTTTCCTCCATAATGAATGATCGATTATACATCGTCGGTGACAAGAACCGTGCCGGGACTTTCATAGACCCCGGACAGGTTCGGCTCTCCTTCCTGCCTTGGATTCGTCAGGAAACAGAGGGCGGCGGCAATGCAGATGACCCAAGCGGCCGCGGCCATGAAGGGAGAGGGCCTCTGAAATGCCAGAACAGACCGGATTCGTTCCTTTACGCCGATCTCTCCAAAAGCCAGCGGCACAGCAAGAGAAGAGCGGCTTGCGGCGCTGCACGCCAGGAGGGCATAGGCATAGTTCTTCCGATCCTGCATATTCCTATCTTTTATCACTGCCTCATCACAGGCGAGCTCCATGTCGCGGCAGAAGAAAATATAGGCGGCCCACATAAGGGGATGAAACCAGTAGGCGGCCAGAAGCAGGAAGCCAAGGAGCTTCTGCCAGTGGTCATGGCGCTTGATGTGCATTCTTTCGTGGGCGAGGACATATGGGATCCAGGAAGGGTCAAGGTTAGAAGGAATATAAATCCGGGGCCGGAACACGCCAAAGATAAACGGCTCCGAAATATAGTCACAAATCCGGACAGCGTCACTGGGCGGGGTACTGGTATTGGATGCCAGAGGGACGGAAAACTGAAGAAGCCGCCGCAGCCTCCGCAAACCTGCGAGACTGTAAAGCATGACAGCCAGTATACCTGCCAGCCAGAGAAAGGCGAAAAAAGTCATAATGTAGCGGCCATTCCCTGCCGGCACGGAGACGCCCTCAAAATAGCGGTCTCCCAGATATTCATTGATTGGATTGTCAAGGACGGCAATGCCAGTATGAATATAGAAGGAAGGGCCGGTGAGGATTCTCTGGGGCAGTGTCCGGGCGCTTGGCAGCAGGCTGAACATGCTCTCGGCAGAGATCGGGCAGATAAGCCTGACAGCCACGAAAACCCACAGGATACAGCGGTAAGACTTGGGGATCCTCAGCGGAAGAAGGCGCAGTATGAGAACGGCCAGTACAAGCCAGCCCGCGGCAATGCTCATATTGATAAGTTGAAGGAATAGGGCACCCACAGCTACACCTCCTCAGCTTGGTCGATCATCTGTCTGATCTGAGCAATTTCTTCAGCGGTTAAAGCTTTGCGCTTGGTGAAGGCGGCCAGGAATGCCGGAAGGGAGCCCCCAAAGGCGTCCTCCACAAGCCGCTCTCCCTGTAGACTGTAGAATTCTTCCCGGGACAGGAGGGAAGAGACGATTCCGCTATTATTTTGAAAAATCCCACGGGTGCACAGTTTCTTGAGAACGGTGTAAGTGGTTGTCCGCTTCCAGCCGAGCTCCTGCATGCAAATGCGGGCGAGCTCGCCGGAGGCAATCGGCTCATGGCTCCATATAATATCAGCAAACTTAGATTCCACCGGGGCCAGCGTCCATGCGTTCACAGGAATCCCCTCCTTCTATAAATATTATATAAGTACAGACTTTTCAAAAATTTGTGTTTGTCTGTCTATTCGCAATAGACTTCCTCTGATGTGTATAGTCTATCAAGAATAGACAAGTGTGTCAATAGGGAAAAGGCGACATAAGCCAAACGTTCTATAATGTATGCTGTGAATCGCAACTCCGTTTTGGAAAAAAAGCTTGATTTTTTTGGAAGAGTCGTATATAATAACTCTTGCTGTGACATTGATAGCGTTGAAGCGTGAGGTTGCTGCCTGAGAATGGCAGGTTTTCCGTGGAGCGAATGTCAAGTTAGGAAACTGGCGACAAGTCACTGTACAATTAGCAGAAAGGTCCACCACAGAGTGGATACCACGTGTGAGGCTTAAGGACACACACGGAAGAGTGTACAGTCACCGCTTGTCGTACTGAGTGTTAAAGTACGAAAAGGAGGCGACTTTTTTTATGGCAAGTCAAGTAATGAGAATCACACTCAAGGCATATGACCATCAGCTGGTGGATGCATCTGCCAAGAAAATCATCGAAACTGTTAAGAAGAATGGGTCACAGGTGAGCGGGCCGGTGCCGCTGCCCACGAAGAAAGAGGTTGTGACAATCCTGAGGGCAGTACACAAGTACAAAGATTCCAGAGAACAGTTCGAGCAGAGAACACACAAGAGACTCATCGATATCATCACGCCTACCCAGAAGACCGTGGACGCCCTGTCCCGTCTGGAGATGCCCGCCGGCGTATACATTGATATCAAGATGAAGAACAAGTAATGATTAATTTAAGGTAGTAATCCTGAAGGGTTGATATAGAAGCAACATAGAAGAAAGCAAGAACAACAAGCTTTCGTGTTCCACTTATATCCGCTGTTCTAGGATGATTGGGGAGCTAAGGCAACCTAATCCGCTGTAGAGAAAACAGGAGGTAAAAAGAATGAAGAAAGCGATTTTAGCAACAAAAGTCGGAATGACTCAAATCTTCAATGATGACGGAGTCTTAACTCCGGTAACGGTTCTTCAGGCTGGACCTTGTGTGGTGACACAGGTGAAGACTGTAGAGAACGACGGCTATGCGGCTGTTCAGGTCGGCTTCGGCGAGAAGAGGGCCAAGCTTGTGAGCAAACCGCTGCAGGGACATTTCAAGAAAGCCGGCGTAGACAACAAGAGATATTTGAAGGAGTTCAAGTTTGAAAACGCGCAGGAATACAGCCTTGCACAGGAAATCAAAGCGGACATCTTCGCTGCGGGCGATAAGATCGACGCGACGGCTATTTCCAAAGGCAAAGGGTTCCAGGGCGCAATCAAGAGACATAATCAGCACAGAGGACCAATGGCTCATGGTTCCAAGTTCCATCGCCATGCAGGATCCAACGGTGCCTGCTCCGATCCGTCCAAAGTATTCAAGGGCAAGAAAATGCCTGGACACATGGGATGCAAGAAGATCACCATCCAGAACCTGGAAGTGGTAAGAGTCGATGCAGATAAGAATCTCATCCTTGTGAAAGGTTCTGTACCGGGCCCGAAGAAATCTCTGGTAACAATCAAAGAGACTGTGAAGGTCGGAAAGTAAGCTTTTAGCAGGAAAGGAGGAACACACAGATGGCAAACGTATCTGTTTACAATATGGAAGGCAAAGAAGTTGGCACAATGGAGTTAAACGATGCCGTGTTCGGTGTAGAAGTAAATGAACACCTGGTGCATATGGCCGTTGTCAGCCAGCTGGCAAATAATCGTCAGGGAACGCAGAAGGCTAAGACTCGTTCTGAAGTTTCCGGCGGCGGAAGAAAACCTTGGAGGCAGAAAGGAACCGGACACGCGAGACAGGGTTCGACAAGAGCGCCTCAGTGGACCGGCGGCGGAGTGGTATTTGCCCCCACTCCTAGGGATTACACAATCAAACTGAACAAGAAGGAGAGAAGACTGGCTCTGAAATCCGCGCTGACCTCCAGAGTTCAGGAGAATAAATTCATCGTTGTTGACGAGCTGAAATTTGATGAGATTAAGACAAAGAAATTCCAGGCAGTTCTGGACGGCTTCAAAGTCAGCAAAGCGCTTGTGGTTCTGAACGAGAACGATGAGAAAGTAGTTCTCTCCGCAAGGAATATTCCCGGCGTAAAGACTGCGCTCAGCAATACGATTAATACCTATGATGTAATGAAATATAACACCGTAATCGCTACGAAGGCAGCGGTTGAGCAGATCGAGGAGGTGTACGCATAATGGCAAACATTCAGTACTATGATGTCATCCTCAAACCGGTAGTAACCGAGAAGAGCATGGCCGGCATGGGAGAGAAGAAATACACATTCTTAGTTCATCCTGAAGCAAACAAGGCTATGATCAAAGAAGCGGTTGAGAAGATGTTCACAGGCGCGAAGGTAAAGAGCGTGAACACCATGAACCTGGACGGCAAGACAAAGAGACGCGGCATGACCTATGGCAAGACAGCCAAGACAAAGAAAGCGATCGTACAGCTTACCGCCGACAGCGCCGATATCGAAATCTTCGAGGGCCTATAAGACCAGGCGATTGACGAGCCGAAGGCGAAGACAGAGCCTTGGTCGGGGCCCGTTCACGAACCTTAATGAGAGCAAGACGAAGACGCCGCTCGAATTTAGTTGAGTGAACATCCTGTAAAAGACCAGGCGATTGACGAGCCGAAGGCCCAAACTATACGCATACAAGCGTGATACTAAATAGAGAGAATTGAAAGGAGTGACAGTAATGGGAATCAAGAATTATGGCCCATATACACCTTCCATAAGACATATGACCGGTTCTGATTTCTCCGAGATCACCAAGACAACACCGGAGAAATCCCTTGTAATTTCTTTGAATAAGAATTCCGGCCGTAACAATCAGGGAAAAATCACAGTAAGACACCGCGGAGGCGGATCCAGAAGGAAATATAGAATCATCGACTTTAAGAGAAGAAAAGACGGGATCCACGCAAATGTTATCGGGATCGAGTATGATCCGAACAGAAGCGCCAACATTGCCCTCATCTGCTATGAGGACGGCGAGAAGGCATATATCCTTGCTCCTGCCGGACTTGAGGTTGGCATGAAGGTAATGAACGGTCCGGAGGCGGAAGTTCGTGTAGGCAATTGCCTGCCCCTGTCCGAGATCCCGGTCGGCGCCCAGATCCACAACATCGAGCTTCATCCAGGCAGAGGCGGACAGCTCGTTCGCTCCGCTGGAAACGGGGCACAGTTGATGGCTAAGGAAGGAAAATACGCTACGTTGAGACTTCCTTCCGGAGAAATGAGAATGGTACCTCTGAACTGCCGTGCTTCCATCGGTGTTGTTGGAAACGGCGAGCACAATCTGATTAACGTAGGCAAGGCTGGACGGAAACGTCATATGGGTATCCGCCCGACGGTACGTGGTTCTGTTATGAACCCGAACGACCATCCCCACGGCGGTGGTGAAGGCAAGACCGGAATCGGCCGTCCGGGTCCGTGCACGCCTTGGGGCAAGCCTGCTCTCGGCTTGAAGACGAGAAAGAAGAACAAGCAGTCTAACAAGTTAATCGTAAGAAGAAGAGACGGTAAAACGATCAAATAAGGAGGTATATCAATGGCACGTTCACTTAAGAAGGGACCGTTTGCAGATGCAAGCCTGCTGAAGAAGATTGAAGCATCCAATGCATCCGGAGATAAACAGGTAATCAAGACTTGGTCTCGTCGTTCCACAATCTTCCCTCAGTTCGTAGGACATACGATCGCTGTTCATGACGGAAGAAAACATGTTCCGGTATATATCACGGAAGACATGGTAGGCCATAAGCTGGGAGAGTTCGTTGCAACCAGAACTTACAGAGGACATGGCAAAGACGAGAAGAAATCCAAGGTACGTTAATAGAGATTATATTTGAAAGGAGGTTCATCCAAATGGCGAAAGGACATAGATCCCAGATAAAGAGAGAGAGAAATGCGAACAAGGATACAAGGCCGTCGGCAAAACTGTCTTATGCCAGAGTGTCTGTCCAGAAAGCATGCTTCGTTTTGGATGCCATCAGAGGAAAGGATGTACAGACAGCACTTGGAATTTTAACTTACAGCCCAAGATATGCTTCTAGTATTATAAAGAAATTATTGGAGTCGGCGATTGCGAACGCTGAGAACAACAACGGAATGGATGCCAGCAAGCTCTACGTTGAAGAGTGTTACGCAAACAAAGGACCTACAATGAAGAGAATCAGACCGCGGGCTCAGGGAAGGGCTTACAGGATCGAGAAGAGAATGAGCCACATCACGGTCGTACTCAATGAGAGATAAGGAGGGCAATCATGGGACAGAAAGTTAATCCGCATGGCTTAAGAGTCGGTGTTATAAAAGACTGGGATTCCAAGTGGTATGCAGAAGGCGACTTTGCAGACTGCTTAGTGGAAGACTATAACATCAGAAAATTTCTGAAGAAAAGATTATACAGCGCGGGCGTTTCCAGAATTGAGATTGAGAGGGCGTCTGACAAAGTAAAAATCATTATTTATACCGCAAAACCGGGTCTCGTAATCGGAAAAGGCGGAGCTGAGATTGAGAAAGTAAAAGGTGAGCTCAGCAAATATACAGATAAGAAGCTGATTGTAGACATCAAGGAGATTAAGAGGCCTGACAGAGAGGCACAGCTTGTGGCTGAGAACATTGCTCTGCAGCTTGAGAATCGTGTATCCTTCCGGCGTGCAATGAAATCCTGCATGGGCAGAACGATGAAGGCCGGCGCTAAGGGGATCAAGGCCTCCTGCTCCGGACGTCTGGGCGGAGCCGATATGGCACGTACCGAATTCTACAGCGAGGGCACGATCCCGCTGCAGACTTTGAGAGCAGATATTGACTATGGCTTTGCTGAGGCAGATACCACCTACGGCAAGATCGGCGTAAAGGTATGGATCTACAAAGGCGAAGTTCTTCCCACAAAAGCATCAAAGGAAGGGAGCGATAAATAATGTTAATGCCGAAGAGAGTAAAGCGCCGTAAACAATTCCGCGGTTCCATGAAAGGTAAGGCACTCAGGGGCAATACCATTTCCAACGGAGAGTACGGAATCGTCGCTTTGGAGCCAGCATGGATCAAATCCAATCAGATTGAAGCAGCCCGTATCGCCATGACGCGTTATATCAAACGTGGCGGTAAGGTTTGGATAAAGATTTTCCCGGATAAACCTGTAACCACGAAACCTGCAGAGACACGTATGGGTTCCGGTAAAGGAACACTTGAGTACTGGGTAGCAGTAGTTAAGCCAGGACGTGTTATGTTCGAGATTTCCGGCGTTCCTGAAGAAACAGCAAAGGAAGCACTACGTCTTGCGACCCATAAGCTTCCGGTTAAGTGCAAAGTTGTTTCTCGCGCAGAGTTAGAAGGCGGTGATAACAGTGAAAATTAATAAGTATGTAGAAGATTTAAGAAAGAAATCAGCTGCAGAATTAAATGAAGAATTAGTAGCTGCTAAGAAGGAGCTTTTCAATTTGAGATTCCAGAACGCAACCAACCAGCTTGACAACACAAGCCGGATCAAAGAAGTGAGAAAGACGATTGCGAGAATCCAGACCGTCATCACTGAGAAGGCTAAGGTTGCGCAGTAAGATACCCGAAGGGGAATAAAATCTTTCAGCTTACGCGCATGCCGGGACATGACATGCCCGGAGGCGTGGAAAGACTAAAAGAAAGGAGATTAAAGTATCGTGGAAAGAAATCTGAGAAAGACACGTACCGGCAAAGTCGTTAGCAATAAAATGGATAAAACCATTGTTGTAGCTGTAGAAGACCATGTGAAGCACCCACTTTACAATAAGATCGTTAAGAGAACCTACAAACTGAAGGCCCATGACGAGAAGAATGAGTGCAGCATCGGAGATACGGTAAAGGTTATGGAGACAAGGCCTCTGTCCAAGGATAAGAGATGGAGACTTGTGGAAATCGTAGAGAAAGTAAAATAATACAGAGCGTGTCAGCTTTGTGCATATCATTTGTGAAGGAGGCAAATCCGCATGATTCAACAGGAAACAAGACTGAAGGTTGCTGATAACACCGGTGCGAAGGAGCTGCTGTGCATCCGTGTCATGGGCGGATCTACGAGAAGATACGCAAATATCGGCGACATCATTGTTGCCAGCGTCAAAGATGCAACACCAGGCGGCGTTGTTAAAAAAGGCGATGTGGTAAAAGCAGTCGTTGTACGTACGGTAAAAGGCGCACGTCGGAAAGACGGTTCTTATATTAAATTCGATGAAAATGCAGCGGTCATCATCAAAGATGACAAGACTCCCAGAGGAACCCGTATCTTTGGGCCGGTAGCCAGAGAGCTTCGTGAGAAGCAGTTTATGAAGATTGTATCCCTGGCTCCGGAAGTATTATAAGGAGGTGCCGAAATGTCCGCTATGAAGATTAAGAAGGGCGACACCGTGAGGGTAATCGCCGGCAAAGATAAAGACAAAGAGGGCAAAGTTCTGGCCGTAAATGCGAAAAACAATACGGTGATCGTGGAAGGCATCAATATGGTGACAAAGCACACGAAACCAAGCGTGTCCAACCAGAACGGCGGAATTGTCCATCAGGAAAGCCCGATTGAGGCTTCTAATGTTATGTATGTCCACAACGGCAAGGTGACCAGAATCGGCTACAAAATCGACGGTGACAAGAAGGTTCGCATCGCAAAAACAACCGGTGAAGTTATCGACAAATAATTTGAGAGAGGAGGTCGCAGAAGTTGAGTAGATTAAAAGACACATATAAGAACGAAATCGTAGATGCTATGATGAAAAAGTTCGGATATAAAAACATCATGGAAGTGCCGAAGCTTGACAAGATTGTAGTCAACATGGGCGTGGGTGAGGCAAAAGAGAATGCCAAGATCCTGGACTCCGCGATGAAAGATATGGAAACCATCACAGGACAGAAAGCAGTACAGACGAAAGCAAAGAAATCCATCGCCAACTTCAAAATCAGAGAGGGAATGGCGATTGGATGTAAGGTTACGCTTCGCGGCGAGAAGATGTATGAGTTCGCTGACCGTCTGATTAACCTGGCTCTGCCCCGTGTGCGTGACTTCAGAGGGGTAAATCCCAATGCGTTTGACGGAAGAGGCAACTATGCGCTTGGAATTAAGGAGCAGTTGATTTTCCCGGAAATTGAGTACGATAAAGTTGACAAGGTAAGAGGTATGGACATCATCTTTGTTACGACTGCCAAGACAGATGAAGAGGCTCGTGAGTTACTGAGGTTGTTCAACATGCCGTTTGCAAAATAAAAGGAGGAAGATTCATGGCTAAAACAGCAATGAAATTAAAACAGCAGCGTCCGGCAAAGTTCTCTACCAGAGAGTACACACGCTGCAGAATCTGTGGCCGTCCACATGCGTACCTGAGAAAATACGGAATCTGCAGAATCTGCTTCCGCGAATTAGCTTATAAGGGACAGATTCCGGGAGTTAAGAAAGCAAGTTGGTAATCGGCTTGCGTGCCCAGCAGATTTGAAAAAGAAAAGGAGGCAGAATAATCATGATGACCAGTGATCCTATTGCAGATATGCTTACAAGAATCCGTAACGCGAATACTGCGAAACATGACACAGTAGATATTCCGGCATCCAAGATGAAAATTGCAATCGCCAATATCTTGGTAGACGAAGGATATATTAAGAAATATGACTTGGTAGAGGACGGGACAATCCGTACGATCCATGTAACTCTGAAATATGGAAAAGATAAGAACGAGAAAATCATCACAGGCCTGAAGAGAATTTCCAAGCCGGGTCTGCGCGTGTATGCCGGCAAAGAGGATCTCCCGAAGGTACTCGGCGGCCTTGGAATCGCAATCATTTCCACAAATCAGGGCGTAGTGACAGACAAGAAAGCCAGAGAGCTTGGCGTAGGCGGAGAAGTACTCGCATTCGTGTGGTGACACCCCGCACTTGGCGAGTGGCGAGCCGAAGGCGAAGACAGAGCTTCGTGCGAAAGTCAAAGTAATAACTGAAAACAGGGCGAGACCCTGAAAATTTAAGTAAGGAGGTACGGGCATGTCACGTATAGGGAGAATGCCAATCGCTATCCCGGCAGGCGTTACTGTCGAGATTGCAGAAAATAACAAAGTGACGGTAAAAGGACCCAAGGGAACCCTTGAGAGAGTTTTGCCGGAAGAAATGGAAATTAAGATCGAGGATGGTCATGTGATCGTTACAAGGCCCAACGATCTGAAGAAGATGAAATCTTTGCACGGGTTGACAAGAACCCTTATCCACAACATGGTAGTAGGCGTTGAGAAGGGCTATGAGAAAGTGCTGGAAGTAAACGGCGTCGGCTACAGGGCTGCGAAGTCCGGTAAGACATTAACCCTCAACTTAGGCTATTCTCATCCGGTAGAGATGATCGATCCGGAAGGCGTAGAGGCCGTAGTAGAAGGACAGAACAAGATCATTGTCAAGGGAATTGACAAGGAGAAGGTTGGACAATACGCTGCCGAGATCAGAGACAAGAGGAGACCGGAGCCTTATAAGGGCAAGGGTATCAAGTATGCGGATGAGGTTATCAGACGTAAAGTTGGCAAGACCGGTAAGAAATAAGTAAGGAGAGTGTGAAGATGGTTAGTAAGGAATCAAGAGCGGAAGTCCGCGCAAATAAGCATAGAAGACTGCGTAACCGGTTCAGCGGAACAGCAGAAAGACCGCGTCTGGCTGTGTTCAGAAGCAATAATCATATGTATGCTCAGATCATCGACGATACAGTTGGAAATACTCTCGTTTCTGCGTCTACTGTCCAGAAAGATGTGAAGGCGGAACTGGAAAAGACCAACAACGTGGATGCGGCGGCATACTTGGGAACAGTCATTGCCAAGAAGGCGCTGGAAAAAGGTATCACAACAGTAGTATTTGACAGAGGCGGCTTTATATATCAGGGCAAGATTAAAGCACTGGCAGAGGCAGCCCGTGAAGCCGGGCTGAAATTCTAAGTGAAGGAGGAGAGAACACATGAGACATGAAATCATTGATGCTAGCCAGTTAGAATTACAGGACAAAGTAGTGTCAATCAAGCGTGTAACAAAAGTTGTTAAAGGTGGTCGTAACTTCCGCTTCAGTGCTTTGGTTGTAGTTGGCGACGGCCAGGGACATGTAGGCGCCGGACTCGGGAAGGCTGCCGAGATCCCGGAAGCTATCCGCAAAGGAAAAGAGGATGCCGCCAAGAAGCTTGTAACAGTGGCAATGGATGAGAATAACAGTATCACCCATGACTTCATCGGCAAATTCGGCAGTGCCTCCGTGCTGCTGAAGAGGGCTCCGGAAGGTACCGGTATCATCGCCGGCGGTCCGGCCCGTGCTGTGATCGAGCTGGCAGGGATCAAGAACATCCGTACAAAATCCCTTGGCTCCAATAATAAGCAGAACGTAGTCCTCGCCACTATCGAAGGACTGCGTCAGCTCAAGACACCGGAAGAGGTTGCAAGGCTCCGCGGAAAATCAGTAGAAGAGCTTTTAGGCTAAGGAGGATGAGCGTAAAATGGCAGATAAGTTAAGAATCACGTTAGTGAAGTCTCCCATTGGGGCGATTCCGAAGCAGAAGGCGACGGTGGCCGCACTGGGACTTAGGAAAATGAACGCAACCGTTGAATTGCCCAACAATGATGCCACGAAAGGCATGATTCAGAGGGTAAGGCATCTGGTAAAAGTGGAAGAGATTTGAGAAATAGAATTCAGATAGTTATTCGTAATTCAGATAAGGAGGTGTCACAATGGATTTATCTACATTGAGGCCAGCAGAAGGCTCCAAGCACAGTGATAATTTCAGAAGAGGACGTGGACACGGTTCAGGAAATGGCAAGACAGCCGGCAAGGGCCATAAGGGACAGAAAGCTCGTTCCGGCGGCGGCAAGAGACCAGGATTTGAAGGCGGCCAGATGCCATTATACAGACGTATTCCTAAGAGAGGATTCACAAACAGGAATACCCTGGAAATTGTCGGAATCAATGTGAGCGTACTTGAGAGATTTGACAATGACGCTGTCGTATCAGTAGATACACTGATCGAGGCGGGCATTGTGAAAAATCCAAGGGATGGCGTTAAAATTCTTGGAAATGGAGAATTAACCAAAAAGCTTACAGTTCAGGCAAATGCTTTCAGCGCGGGAGCAGTTGCGAAGATTGAAGCCGCAGGTGGAAAAGCTGAGGTGATCTAATGCTTAAGACACTCCAGAATGCATTGAAGATTAAAGAAATCCGCCAAAAGCTGTTCTTTACTTTCTTGATGCTGATTGTAATCCGTATAGGAAGCCAGATTCCTTTGCCGGGGGTTAACAGGGCGTATTTTGAGGCATGGTTTTCGAGCCAGACCAGTGACGTGTTCAGCTTTTTTGACGCGTTTACTGGGGGCTCTTTCACCCAGATGTCAATATTCGCGCTGAACATCAGTCCCTATATCACAGCGTCCATCATTGTCCAGCTTCTCACAATTGCAATTCCGAAATTGGAGGAGATGCATAAAGATGAGGACGGCAGGAAGAAGATCAATCAGATCACAAGATATGCAACGGTAGGCCTGGCCCTTATAGAAGGCGCGGCTATGACCATTGGATTCGGCGGAAGAGGACTTCTGGAAGAGTATAATTTTGTCAACAGCGTGGTTGTCATTGCGGCGTTCATCGCAGGTTCCACATTTCTTATGTGGATCGGCGAACGCATTACAGAGAGAGGAATTGGAAATGGGATTTCCATTGTCCTCCTGATTAATATTTTATCTACGATACCAAGTGATTTCAGCAATCTGTTCCAGCAGTTTGTATTTGGCAAGAGTGTGCCGATGGGCGTGCTGGCGGCTGCCGTCATTATCGTGGTAGTGCTCGCTGTCATTGTCCTGGTCGTTTTCCTGCAGGGCGGGGTACGCAAAATTCCAGTGCAGTATTCCAAGAAAGTACAGGGACGTAAGATGGTGGGGGGACAGGCATCTCATATTCCGCTGCGAGTCAACACAGCAGGTGTCATACCGGTTATTTTCGCATCTTCACTGATGCAGACGCCGGGCATTATCGCAAGCTTCATTGGGACTGACGGAGGAGACGGAATCGGCGGGCATATATTAAGAATGCTTAGCTCCAGCAACTGGTTTGTAATCAGTGAGCCGCTGTACAGCATTGGACTATTGATTTATATTGCGCTTGTTATTTTCTTTGCATATTTTTATACTTCTATCACATTCAATCCGATTGAAGTAACAGATAATATAAAGAAGCAGGGCGGGTTCATACCGGGCATCAGACCTGGCAAGCCAACGACGGACTACTTGACAGGCATTTTGAATTATATTATCTTTATCGGTGCTGCCGGACTTGTAATTGTGGCGATTATTCCGTTTATTTTCCAGGGTCTGTTTAATGCCAGCGTCTCCTTCGGGGGAACTTCCGTTATCATTATTGTCGGGGTTATCCTGGAGACACTCAAGCAGATTGAATCAAGCGTGCCGGAATATTATTACACAAGCAAAAAATCGATTTTTGGCTAAATGATGCAGGCAGGGAAGGCAGAAGAGCCTTCCCTGTAAAAATGTGCAGGAAAGGTATTCCGAAAAGGAAAAATATCATGTATAATCATAGTGGAAAGTTACTATTCACAGTCTTGATTCAGAATGAACAACACACGCTTACGTGCAAGCGCCACGCGTTGGTTGTTCATTCTGAATCGGCTGTGAATAGTAACCAGTGGAAAAAACGATATGATTTATTGGGAGGATATTGTAAATGAAAATTATCATGTTAGGAGCGCCGGGAGCAGGCAAAGGGACACAGGCCAAGATGATCTCTGATAAGTATGGGATTCCCCACATCTCCACAGGGGATATCTTCCGGGCCAACATCAAGAATGGCACGGAGCTGGGCAAGAAGGCTAAGACGTACATGGATCAGGGACTTCTCGTTCCTGATGAGCTGGTTGTAGACTTGGTTGTAGACCGGGTGGCTCAGGACGACTGTGAGAAGGGCTATGTGCTGGATGGATTTCCCCGGACAATTCCGCAGGCAGAGGCGCTGGATGCTGCTCTTGCGAAGCTGGGATCGAAGGTGGACTATGCAGTCAACGTAGAGGTGCCTGACGAGAACATTATTACCCGTATGTCCGGGAGACGCGCCTGTGTGTCTTGCGGAGCGACCTATCACATTGTGCATATACCGACGAAGGTGGAAGGCATCTGCGACAGATGCGGAGCTAAGTTAATTCTGCGGGATGATGATAAGCCGGAGACTGTGAAGAAACGCCTCGCGGTATATCACGAGCAGACCCAGCCTCTTATTGATTATTATACAAAGCAGAATGTCCTTGTAGAAGTTGACGGGACAAAGGACATGGAAGAAGTATTCGCGGCAATCTGCAATATATTGGGAGAATAATAAGACATGTCTGTATCGATCAAATCAAGCCGGGAAATTGAACTGATGAGAGAGGCCGGAAGGCTTCTGGAAATTACTCACAAAGAAATGGAAAAGGCGTTAAAGCCCGGAATGTCCACTTGGGAAATCAACAAGATCGGAGAGGACGTAATCCGAAGCTTTGGATGCATCCCTTCTTTTCTGAACTATAACGGATATCCGGCGTCAATCTGTGTATCGGTCAATGAGGAAGTGGTCCATGGGATTCCCTCCAGGGAACATATCATGAAAGAGGGCGACATGGTAAGCCTGGATGCGGGATTGATTTACAAGGGATATCATTCCGACGCGGCCAGAACCCATATTGTCGGAGGCGAGGGAAGCGAAGCGGCGAAGAAGCTGATCGAAGTGACAAGGCAGAGCTTCTTTGAAGGATTAAAATATGCCAGAGCCGGGAATCATCTCTATGAGATATCTGCGGCGATAGGGGCTTATGCGGAGAGCTTCGGATATGGAGTGGTGAGAGACTTAGTAGGCCATGGAATCGGCACCCGTCTCCACGAAGATCCGCAGATTCCCAACTATGCCCAGAGAAGAAGGGGATTACGGCTGGCCGCCGGGATGACGCTGGCAATCGAGCCCATGATCAACGCGGGAACATGGAGGGTGCGGTGGCTGGACGACGATTGGACCGTAGTGACGGAGGATGGCTCCTTGTCGGCTCATTATGAGAATACCGTTCTGATCACTGACGGAGAGCCGGAGATACTTACCCTTACGGCCGGGGATATTTGACGGAGGCATTGTATGGAGCTTGAAGTAGGAATGCTGGTCGAGTCCAGGGCCGGTCATGACAAAGGCAGTCTGTATGTAGTAATGGAGATGGAAGGTCCGTATCTGTTCTTATGTGACGGAAGGCTGCGTACAGTCGGACGGCCGAAGAAAAAGAAGAAGATGCATGTGGCGAAGAAAGCCGGGGTTCCGGAGAAACTTCTGAGTAAGCAAGTGGAAGGGCAACCGTGGACAGACGAGGATATAAAAAGAGTAATTAAAATATGGAGGTCAGAACATGTCGAAGGCTGATGTAATCGAAATTGAGGGTACTGTAGTGGAAAAGCTGCCGAACGCGATGTTCCAGGTTGAACTGGAGAACGGCCATAAAGTATTGGCACATATCAGCGGCAAGCTTCGGATGAACTTTATCCGTATTCTTCCAGGAGATAAAGTAACGATAGAACTCTCCCCCTACGATCTCTCCAAAGGCAGAATTATTTGGCGAGACAAGTGAGGCGGGGCAGACAACGGTCCGCAGACCAATTCGCATTCGTGCGGTGCGGCTCGCCGTACCCTGTATGGAGAGGTATGCAATTATCAGATTGTTAAGAAAAAATTAGCGTCCTGTGGATGTTGATATCTGCAGGACGCTGATTTTGCTTTAACGGTTATGTGCTTTTTTGCTTCCATATACTATCGTGCCGACGAGAACAGCTCCTGCCCCAAACATAAGCATACTCCAAAGGACAGGACGGCTGTTGTCACTGGTCTGAGGTACGGCTGTATTGCTTGCCTGCTGATCGCTGGACGAAGTGCCGGTGCCAGGTGTTGTCTCCGCCGGAGGCTGTTCACCATTTGACTGCTCCGAAAAAATCTGCAGCGTATATGTCCCGTCCGCGACGCCTGCGAGGGGAATGGAGAGTCCGCCTTCGGCAGCTGTGGAACAATCTGCCAGCCGGCCATAATATTGCGCTGTTCCGGCGCTGTCTGTTAGGATACTGGAAACATATCGGTTTGTCCCAGTGCTCGCATTCGAATAGCTGAAAGACAGAGTGCTTCCGCTCTGTTCCGCCTGACTGCTGGCGGCGATCACAGACAGAGACAAATTCGGATCCTTCGCGGTGAGTTTCACTGGATTGCTGCTGTCTGCGGCTGTAGCGGCAGTCAAATTATTTCCCGCACTTGCCGTGGCTTTGCTATTGTCTCCGCTGGCCTTAAATGTAAACAGTACCTTCGACAGATTCAGACTGAGCGCGGGGCGTGTGTCAAAACTATCGTTAGATCCCTTTCCACTTTTAAAAGAGCCCTTTGCCGCGATTACGTAGTGCGTATAAGTGCCTGCTGGTGTCCTCAGCCAGTAATAATCGCCATATCCCTTTACGGAATTGCTGTTGATCTGATTCCATTCCTCCAGTGAAAGCGGCCAGCGCATAACCGGAACTGCCGCGAACCATTGCTGTTTCTAAATAAAATTTTTTAAAATACTGCTTGAAAAATCAGGAAGGCTTTGCTACAATATTATCTGGACTTTTTTGTCCCAAGAAAGGAAAGGAGGGTTTTCCATGAAAGTTAGATCTTCTGTTAAGCCTATCTGCGAGAAGTGCAAGATCATCAAGAGGAAAGGCAGTATCAGAGTAATTTGCGAAAATCCAAAACACAAGCAGAGACAGGGATAATCCAAGTACCGGGAGAATTTCTGCCTCACAATTATGCGGCTGCGGTAGGACGCGCCAGGAGGCGTTGTCATACTGATTATCTTATGAAGGAATAGAATTCACGTCTGTATATCGCTGTACAGACAATGCGGGAGTTAGCATCCCCGCTGAAGATTATTCTCGAGGATATTGCTTAATACCGAGAAGTAAAGTATCGGAAAGATCGGGTATTTACCCGGTTGGGCACCCGTGAGGGCTGCCTCAATTAGGAACAATATGATGCGGAGCGATGGAAGGGCGCACAACATTTCAGGCACTGTCCCGCAAACAGTGAGCTGCGTACCGGCTATGGCTTAGAAAATGGAGGAATAATCATAATGGCTCGTATTGCTGGTGTAGACTTACCAAGAGAGAAACGTGTAGAGATCGGACTGACTTATATCTACGGTATCGGAAGAGTAAGCTCCAACAAGATTCTGGAGGAGGCGAAAGTAAATCCGGATACCCGTGTCAGAGATCTTACCGACGATGAAGTAAAGAGAATGAGCGCAATCATTGATGAGAAGTACATGGTAGAAGGAGATCTCAGAAGAGAGATCGCTATGAACATCAAGAGACTGCAGGAGATCGGATGCTATAGGGGGATCCGTCATAGAAAGGGACTGCCGGTCCGCGGACAGAAGACAAAGACAAACGCGAGAACGAGAAAAGGCCCGAAGAGAACTGTTGCTAATAAGAAGAAATAAGTTCGGAAGCAAACTTCCGAATCTACCTGTATGACGCAGCAAGTGCGTCAAAGAGAGGAAATCATATATCGCATGCAGAGGGCAGGCGGATAAGGAGCGCGGCCTGAACGTATGTGTGCAACCGATAGATGATGCCTGCCCGGGAAGGTGTATGCTGCCCTGCGGGATATGGCACAGAATAAAAGTATAAGAAAGTGTAGGTTAGTTTAGAAAATGGCTAAAAAAGTTACAAAAAAAGTGACAAAAAAGCGCGTTAAGAAAAACGTTGAACGTGGACAGGCACATATTCAGTCTTCCTTTAACAATACAATTGTTACTTTGACAGATGCCGAGGGAAATGCATTATCCTGGGCAAGTGCCGGTGGTCTTGGTTTTAGAGGTTCAAGGAAATCTACCCCTTATGCAGCTCAGATGGCGGCGGAGACAGCTACGAAGGCAGCTCTCGTGCATGGTCTGAAGACTGTTGACGTTATGGTGAAAGGTCCCGGATCCGGACGTGAAGCAGCTATCCGCGCGCTTCAGGCATGTGGTCTGGAAGTTACAAGTATCAAGGACGTAACGCCGGTTCCTCACAACGGATGCCGTCCGCCCAAACGCAGAAGAGTTTAATTAGGAGGTATAGGAGACAATGGCAGTTAATAGAGTACCCGTTCTGAAAAGATGCAGATCCCTTGGAATGGATCCGATTTACCTTGGAATAGATAAGAAGTCCAACAGACAGTCAGCAAGAGCTGGAAAGAAGATGAGTGAGTACGCCCTTCAGCTGCGTGAGAAGCAGAAGGCGAAGTTCATCTATGGCGTTCTGGAGAAGCCGTTCCGCAATTATTATAAGAAGGCGGACCGCATGAAGGGACAGACTGGTGAGAACCTGATGGTTATGCTGGAGTCCAGACTGGACAATGTAATTTTCCGCATGGGCTTTGCCAGGACGAGAAGAGAGGCAAGACAGATTGTGGGCCATAAGCATGTGCTGGTAAACGGCAAGAGTGTGAACATTCCGTCTTATCTGATCAAGGCCGGCGATGTGGTTGAGATCAGGGAGAAGAGCAAAGACAGCCAGAGATATAAAGACATCCTTGAGGTGACAGGCGGCCGTCTTGTACCGGAATGGCTGATTGTAGATCAGGAGAATTTGAAAGGCGAGATTAAGGAGCTTCCTACGAGAGAAGCCATCGACGTGCCCGTAAACGAAATGCTTATCGTCGAGTTGTATTCGAAATAATAGCTGATGACAGTTGTTAGGCAGAATATGATACCCTCAAAAATAGATCACCCACAGAATAAGGAGGGGCTTTGAAATGTTCGATTTTAACAAACCTAAAATTGAAATCGCGGAAATTTCAGAAGATAAGAAGTACGGAAGATTTGTAGTTGAACCTCTTGAGAGGGGATATGGCACGACTTTAGGCAACTCTCTTAGAAGAATTATGCTTTCTTCCCTGCCCGGCTGCGCAGTAAGCCAGGTAAAAATTGACGGCGTCCTTCACGAATTCAGTTCGATCCCAGGCATCAAGGAAGACGTGACCGAGATCATTATGAATATCAAGAGCCTTGCGATTAAGAATACCAGCGAATCCAATGAGCCCAAGAAGGCGTATATTGAGTTCGAGGGCGAAGGCATCGTGACAGCCGCGGATATCCAGGTAGATCAGGATATCGAGATTATTAACAAGGATCAGGTGATCGCGACCTTAAGCGGCGGCGCTGACTGTAAGCTGTATATGGAGCTTACGATTACCAAAGGCAGAGGCTACGTAGGAGCCGACAAGAATAAGAGCGAGGATATGGCAATCGGCGTTATTGCGGTGGATTCCATCTATACGCCGGTGGAGCGCGTCAATCTAACAGTTGAGAATACGCGTGTCGGTCAGATCACCGATTATGATAAGCTTACGTTAGATGTATTTACCAATGGGACGCTGGCTCCTGATGAGGCGGTGAGCCTTGCGGCCAAAGTTCTCAGTGAGCATCTGAGCCTGTTCATTGATCTTTCCGAGAATGCCAAGACAGCAGAGGTTATGATCGAGAAAGAAGATAATGAGAAGGAAAAAGTACTCGAGATGAACATCGATGAGCTGGAGCTTTCTGTACGTTCTTATAATTGCCTGAAGAGAGCCGGAATTAATACGGTGGAAGAGCTGTGCAACAGGACTCCCGAGGATATGATGAAGGTACGAAACCTTGGCCGCAAATCCTTGGAGGAAGTGCTGGCAAAACTCAAGGAACTGGGTCTGCAGCTGCATCCCAGCGATGAAAACTAAGGAAGCGCTTCAATCATCGTTTCCCTAACAATAATATTAATATTTATGGAGAATCAGCGCTTTGTCAGTAAGCCCGAAGAGCGTGGCATGAGCGTTCCACAAATGGAGGAATTGTAAAATGGCAGGATATAGAAAACTTGGCAGAACTTCCAGCCAGAGGAAGGCATTGCTGAGAAATCAAGTAACAGCCCTGTTATACAGAGGCAAAATTGTGACAACCGAGGCCAAGGCAAAAGAAATACGCAGGATCGCGGAGGGTCTGATTGCTATGGCTGTGAGAGAGAAAGACAATTTCGACACAGTCACTGTGACAGCGAAAGTACCCCGTAAAGATGCCGACGGAAAACGTGTGAAAGAAGTGGTAGACGGTAAGAAGAAGACCGTCTATGACGAGGTGGAGAAGACAATTAAGAAAGATCAGCCGTCCAGGCTGCATGCAAGAAGGCAGATGCTTAAAGTTCTCTACCCAGTAAAGGAAGTTCCAAAGAAGGCTGCAGGAAAGAAGAAGAATACAAAGGAAATTGACTTGGCGGATAAGCTGTTCACTGAGATCGCTCCTAAGTACGCAGACCGCAAGGGCGGCTACACGAGAATCGTGAAAATCGGCCAGCGCAAAGGTGATGCTGCGATGGAAGTTATCATCGAGCTGGTGTAAGTTAAAGAGTATGATTTACAGAAAAATATGATGGAAGAGGAAAGGTTTCCAACAGCGGAAGCCTTTCTTTTTCTGTCTTTCATCCGCAGAAGGATTGTATATTCCTCCAAAATTTGATATTATTTTACTGTAAGAGTCCAGTCTGGAAGCAGAGACGGACGGATATGCTTTCGAGACGCTTACCCCTAGAGGCCAGACGAGCCTGCAGGCCGGATTGCTCAGAAAGGGGCAGAATGACGGAAGCGCGCAGCGCGAAGCTGTTCTGGGACTTTTATACGCGGAAGCATCCGTTTTGGCGGATATTTCCGTTTTAATCAGAAAAGTCTTGGAGGGTTACAATTTATGAAGACAACACTTGCAATCATGGCGGCGGGTATTGGGAGCCGGTTCGGCGGCGGAATTAAGCAGTTGGAGCCGGTAGGGCCCAACGGAGAGATCATCATGGACTATTCGGTGAAGGATGCCATAGAAGCTGGATTTGACCGTATAGTATTTATTATCCGCAAGGATTTAGACAAGGATTTCCGGGAGATCATCGGTAACCGTATGGAAAAGATCGCGGATGTGTCATATGCATATCAGGAGCTGGACGATTTGCCGGAGGGTTTTGTGAGGCCGGCGGACAGGACGAAGCCGTGGGGAACCGGGCAGGCAGTCCTGGCCTGCAGGGATATTATCCATGAGCCGTTTGCAGTGATCAACGCGGACGACTATTATGGGAAAGAAGCATTTGTGAAGATTCATGATTATTTGCTGCAGATGCCCAATAAGAAGACGGATGTGTTCCATTTCTGCATGGCGGGCTTTATCCTTGGCAATACTTTGAGTGATAACGGAGCGGTGACCAGGGGGGTCTGCGTAGGCGATGAGAATGATAATCTTCTGCAGATTGAGGAGACCCACAATATTGAGAAGATTGACGGCAAGGCAGGGGTGCGGCAGGAAGACGGCAGCATCCGGTGGATCGATATGGACAGCCGGGTATCAATGAATATGTGGGGGATGACGCCGGATTTCCTGACTTACCTGGAGGATGGCTTTGTTCAGTTCCTGAGGGAAGTGCCCGAAGGCGATATCAAGAAGGAGTATCTCTTGCCCACAATTATCGGGGATATGCTGAAGAATGGAGAAGTGCAGGTAAAAATACTGGAGAGTCGCGACCGCTGGTTCGGCGTGACCTATAAGGAAGACAAGAACGACGTGGCAAAGGCATTTCGGGAACTGATCGCGGCAGGCGTCTACCCGGAGAAATTATTCTGAACAGAGAAAAATGACGGAGGGTGTCTAAAACTGTGAATTTTGGGTTCATAGAAGGAGACACCCTCTTTCCTCTGTGCGTTATTGGCATCTTACGATTTTGTGAAATTTGTAAAAATATCTCCGGATCACCTTGAATTCCTGACTTAAACTAGGTAGAATAAAATGATTATAGAAGGAGGAAAGTGAATGGACAGACGAGATACGCCGGATTACGCAGATGATATCGAAGTGCGCACAGACACGGATCAGTGGGAAAATGAGGGGGCTGACGAGGAAGATTACCGCATCACGGATGCGGCTGAATATATTGATCAGTATGGTGAGGATTATGGCGTACAGGAACAGGAAACAGATACCTTGCAGGAAAAACCGCAGGAGACGCCAAGACCGCAGTTACGAAGAACGGTTGTGGGCAAGCGTGCTGAGCAGGGATCTCATATAGATGGCGGACGCCCACAGGGGGCTTATGGAGAGAGCGTGCTGGATGACGGTCGGCGGCGCCCGAGAGGACGGTATATGGAACCGGGGAATGCGGCTGACCGGCGCAGAGACAGCCGTTATCGGGAAGAGGAAGGCAGAAGTCCAAGAGAACGCCGGATGAGAGAGGACGCTGGAAATACAAGAGAACACAGGAACGAAGGCAGGAGAGCGGCTGGGCAGGAGAGCGGCCGAGAAGGCAGGTATCGGGAAAGCGGATATCGGGAAGACAGATACCGGGAAGAAGAGTATCGAGAAGACACAAGGCGGAGAAGAAACAACAGGTATGAGGAAAGCGGGAGGCCGCCCAGGGAGAGGAGGCCCGCGCCAAGAAGAGATGAGAGGGAGAACCGGAATCCCAGGGAAGAAGAGGAAGAGATGGCATCCAGGAAAAAGCCTTCAAAAAAAGGGAAAAAGAAGGAAAAATCTTTATTTTCAGAGCGAGTAATCAAACTGGTCGGAGGTCTGATTGGTGTGATTATCGTTCTCCTTGTGGTTTTTGTCGTGTTTGGCGACGGAATCCTGGAGAGTATAGGGCTTGGCGGAACGAGAACAGATTCCGAAGGACTTGTGTCCGACACCGGAGTCCTAAATATTTTGCTGATTGGTCAGGACGGCAGAGATGAAGAAGGGGTCTCCGGGAGCCGGTCGGATTCTATGATGATTGTGTCGGTAGATAAAGGAACCGACAAAGTGAAGATGATATCCTTGATGAGAGATATGTATGTCTCGATTCCAGGATATGAAGATAACCGAATCAACGCGGCGTATTCCTATGGCGGGGTTGACCTGCTGAAGGAAACAATTGAAGAAAATTTTAAAGTGAAGATAGACGGCAATGTTCAGATCGATTTTGAGAGCTTTAAAGAGATCGTAGACAAACTGGGAGGAGTCGAGATTGATTTGAGTCAGGAAGAGGCGGATTATCTGAACACTGCTTACTGGCAGAATGGATGGACACTAACAGCCGGCATCCAGACGCTGGACGGGGATCAGGCGCTTGCTTATTCCAGGGTACGACAGGTGGGCAACTCTGACTTTGAAAGGACAGAGCGCCAGAAAAAAGTGCTGATGAGCGCTTTCCGTAAGGTGAAATCTCAGGGGATTATCAGCATGCTGAGCTTGGCTAAAGATATTTACCCAATGTTGGATACGGATATCGGAATTGGGGATATGATCAGTCTCGGAACAACCGCGATGGGTATGGAAGAGTCGGATATAGAATCTTATCGGCTGCCGGCAGATGGCATGTACGAGAACCAGACAATTCGGGGAATGCAGGTACTAGTTCCTGATCTGGAAGCAAATAGGGAATACTTGTATGAGCTTTTGTTCGGCGAGGATGCAAGTACAGAAGAGAATGAGACAGAAGATGGCAGCAGCGGACAGTAAAAGAAAAGGAGTGCATTACATGGCGAAGATTTATAATGGAATTGAAGAGCTGATCGGCAGGACGCCGATTCTGAAGCTCAATAGACTGGGAGAAAGATATCATGCCGGAGCGGAAATCTATGCGAAGCTGGAGGCCTTTAATCCTGGGGGAAGCGCAAAGGACCGCGTGGCCTGGGAAATGATCAGGGACGCGCAGGAGAAAGGAATCTTGAAGCCAGGATCG
>CALWRT010000117.1 GCA_944384015.1 uncultured Lachnospiraceae bacterium
GATATCATCGATTTCGTATGTATTGGCGGCCCGGTCTCCCATAAGCTTATATCGCGAATCGTCTTTGAGATCTTCCCTGCCAATCGCGGTCAGCAGTTTCTGCCAGAGAATGTCGGTGTTGGCAGCCAATACAAAATCCCCGTCTTTCGCCTTGAAATTGCTGAACGGGGTCGCCCTGCGCAGCCGGCTTCCATCTCGCATCGGCGCTCCATGCCGGATATTATAATCCAACGGTTCATCCAGCATATAATTCAGCATTGGCTCCAGCATATTGACGCTGACCTGCTGTCCTTCTCCTGTCCGGTCTCTTGCAAGGAGGGCAGATAAAATCCCCACTGTCGCGTACATTGCCGCATTCATATCTGCCATCGATACCGCCCCGGATCTGGTCGGCGGGCCGTCCTTATCCCCATTTGTGCTCATAAATCCGCTGAATGCCTGCACTGTAATATCCAGTGCCGCCATCTTCTCATAGGCAGGAATACCTCCATAGCCGCTGATATTGCAATAGACAATCCTAGGGTTCGTCTCTTTTTGTACTTCATATCCCAGACCAAGCTTCTGCATTGTTCCCATGCGGAAATTTTCTATTACCACATCTGACTTCCTCACCAGATCAAGAAATAGAAGCTTACCGGCTTCTGATTTCAGATTTAATGTGATGGACTTTTTATTCCGGCACCTGCGCAGCGTCAGCATAGAGATATCTTCTTCTGTTTCCTTGGACTTATTCAATCCTTTCGGTCCCACGAATGGATTACTATTTCTCTCCCCCGCTCCTTTTCCCGGCGTTTCTATACGGATAACTTCCGCTCCCATAGCCCCCATGAGCTGGGTGGCATAGGGTCCCGCCAGGAATGCAGTCAAATCAAGGATGCGAATTCCTTCCAATGGTTTTGACATGGTATTTTACCCTCCCGTCTTATTTCTAAAAAAATTATAAAATTCTGAAATTTAGATGTAAAATACTCAAACGAATAGCAAATATACTTTTCAGATATAATTGCCTGTTTTTAATGTCCCCGTTTATGGAAAGTGCCCATTTCTCGTGATTTATGCTTTTGAATCATAGCTATTATATATTGTAACTATATTTTTTTTGTACTTTTCTTCTATGTCCTCCGAGAAATAGGGGAATTCTTTTTTCATTCTTTCTCTTCCTACAGGCAGGCCGGCAATGATATTCATAGCTTTTCGATATTTATTCCCTATTTTCCTCTGCATCTTGACGCCTATCCTTTTCCACCCGTCCGCAGTTATATCTTTTGACTATCGTCCTCCTACTTTTTAAATTCTTTACCCAGCTCGCCGCAAAAAATATAATAGCCAATAAGAAGATCGGATAGAAAGGATGGGCAACTATATGTATAAAGAAAGCTATCATAAAATCATTTTGAAAAGAAAGGCCATGTCGGATATGTGACAATCAATTTCCCAGAGAAGCTCAATTCTCTCAATGTCGCCGTCTTTCGCGACCTGAATGATATTTTCGACGCCATGAAAGACGATGACGAAATCTGGGGCGTCATTCTCACCGGAGCTGGCCGGGCATTCTGCGCTGGGGCGGACCAGACAGGCATGCCGCCGATTGAGGGAAATTATATAGAAGGCTTCCGCAGGCAGCTGTTAGAGAATTCACATTATACCTTTAAAAAGATTGCCGAATTCCCATACCCTGTGCTGGCGGCCATTAACGGCTATGCCCTAGGCGGCGGTGCTGAGCTGGCTCTCGCATGTGATATGCGCATTATCAGCTCCACTGCTAAAATCGGCTTTCCTGAGCCCAATTTAGGTGGCATGGCGTGCTATGGCGGCCCCAGCCGGCTCCCGCGGCTGATCGGGATGGCCCGTGCTAAAGAGCTGTTCTTTACCGCCAGACATTTTACGGCACAGGAAGCCGTAGAAATAGGCTTCGCCAGCCATATGGCTGAACCCGGGCAACTGATGGAATTGGCAGATAAGATTATGTCTGACGTGGTGTCCCGCTGCCCCATGTCGCTGCGCTATATTAAGATCATGTTGAACCGAACCATGGAGATGTCCCTGGAGTCTTCCCTGGAGTTTGAGCGTGCACTTGCACCCATTACACATACAAGCGAGGACAGAAAAGAGGGACAGGCGGCTTTCCGCGAAAAAAGACAGCCTGTTTTTAAAAACCACTGATACAAGCCCAAAAAACCGGAGGGACAAGCCATGAGTAAAAATAAAAAGCAAACGTTACATATACTGCTGGGGCCAGGGATGTTCCTGCTGTTCCTCGCTGTACCGATCGGCGGATTAGCGTTTCCCGTTCGCTCCGCGCTTGGGACGATTCTGTGGATGAGCTGGTGGTTTGTTACCCAGCCTGTCTCACAGGGTGTTACTGGTCTTCTGCCCATCGCCATCAACGCATTCCTGTGCGTCATGCCTATGGAGGAAGTATTGGGTTGTTACTCCGAGGAGCTGCTGTTCCTGGAAGCCAGCGCCTGCCTTATTTCTCTCACCTGGAGCCGGACAGGGTTTGACAAACGGCTTGCCGGCACGATCCTCCGCGTAATTGGGCCTAACGTAAAAGTCCAACTGATTGTCTGGTTCACCGTTGCAACGCTGATGTCTGCCGTCCTGGCCAATATTGTCGTCGTAGTCATGCTCTGTTCGATTTCCTATTCTATGCTGAAATTTGTCGGCATTGGGGATGTAAGCAAGAGTAAAGCCGCCACGACGATTATGTTGGCTATCATCTGGGGAGCAGAGCATGGCGGCATGGGAACCCCCTTGGGTGGTTCTATGAGTATGGTTGTGGCCAACTATATGGAGCAGGTCTTGGGCAGAGAGCTGTTCTACATTGACTGGATCATCCGTATCCTCCCGTTTTTCCTCGCGCTTTACTTTATAGCTGTCGTCTTGATGATGGCTCCTAAATATGATATGAAGAATTTTGCCGGAAGTAAGGCAGAGATCCTTTCCAGTATGGAAGCGCTTCCGCCGATGGGGAGAGACGAATGGTGCTCTTTACTCCTGTTTCTCATCCCCATCATTCTCTCCTTCACAAGGCCGCTCTGGCAAGCCTATCTGCCCGGCTTGACACCAGCCGCCTGTTTCACGATCTCGGCGATTATTTCGTTCTTCATTATACAGAAGGATGGCACGCCGCTCTTAACCTTTAAGTATGCGACCGATAACCTGATATGGAACATCTTATCGCTAATTGCTGGAGCCAACGCCATGGGCAGCATGATTACAAGTACCGGTGCCGATGTGGTCATTGCGGATATCATCAACAGCTTCGCAAGCAATGATTTTATTCTAATCCTTGTATTGGTTTCCCTAGCTGTCCTGATCGAGGAAGTTGCCTGCTGTACAGCCGCCGCCGCAATCTTCATGCCGATCGTCCTGGCGGTATGCTCTACCACCGGCCTTCCTACTATCGGGATGATGTTCATCACGGAAGCTGCGATCACCTCCGCCTTCTGCATGCCGGTATCCAGCCGTGCCGTGCCGCTTGCTTATGGCGTAAAAACAAGTGATATGTTCCGGCAGGGACTGCCGGGTACCGTCACAGCCATTCTGGTTATATCTGTCCTGGGATATGCTCTGCTGAAATTCTGTCCGTCATTCGGTATACTATAAACCGTCTGGCAACGACAGACGCGGACTTGCGATCTCTTAGAAGAAGAGCCTTGCACGGGGCTCTTCTTTGTACAGAATTGTATACCTGGCGATTTTCTGATATAATTAGCGCATAACTATTATTACTGATATTTGATTATAAAGAAGGTATTGTATATGGATGTACGACTGTTAAGATACTTCCTGGCTATCGCGGAGGAAGGAAATATTACCAAAGCCGCGGAGCGCCTGCACATGTCTCAGCCTCCCCTGAGTAAGCAGATGAAGCAGCTGGAGGAGGAACTCGGTGTCTCCCTCTTTATCCGAGGCAAGACCCATATCCAGCTGACAGAAGCCGGCCTCTTCTTACAAAAGCGTGCGGAGGAGCTTGTCGCCGCCTTTGAATTAACAGAACGGCAAATCGTAGAATACCAGGATGGGAAAAAGGGGCATATCCAGCTGGGAGGCGTAGAATCCTTCGCTGCCAATCGCCTGCCCGGCCTAATTGCAGAATATCACGATCTATACCCCGATACAACGTTTTGGGTCGCCAGCACTGCCAATACCTCCGAATTGATCGATAAGCTGGACAAAGGAGTCATAGACCTCGCTTTCATCCGTGAGCC
>CALWRT010000118.1 GCA_944384015.1 uncultured Lachnospiraceae bacterium
GGTGGTCGCCGTATCATTAAAAAAAAAATATCCAGCACCTTCGCCTCAAAATCGGAATATTTGCTGTCAGGACGCAGAATATGCAGGATATTCTCGGCTGTAGACAGCTCCGGCTGAGGGGAATGAATAAACAGGCTCTTGCCGTCGTGATAATGACTATAAGCCTGATACCCATATACAGAGAGCAGAGGAAACAGGCTGATGAGCTGCAGAGACTGGCGCAGTACATTGGGAATACTCGTATCGTCAGCCCGGTCGTCATAGGAATATAAGGTCAGAACACTGCGTGCCAGAGTATTCATCATATCCTGACTGGGTGCTTTCATAATGAT
Organism: uncultured Lachnospiraceae bacterium; assembly: GCA_944384015.1. Lineage (GTDB taxonomy): Bacteria > Bacillota > Clostridia > Lachnospirales > Lachnospiraceae > JAGTTR01. Next base: position 333 of record CALWRT010000118.1, read on the forward strand.
ATCGCGCACAAAACTGGTGGGAAGTGTGCGGTAGTTAGCGAGAAGATTGGTAAAGGAAAGAAGCTCCATCTTGCTTGGGAGGGAGCCGAACAGCAGGAGATATGCAATCTCTTCAAACCCAAAACGGTTTTCCTGGACGAAACCTTTGACAAGATCCTTGATGTTAATACCACGGTAATACAGTTTTCCTTCACATGGAATCATTTCATTGTCTTCGATGGTATAAGAAGTGATGGCGGATATGTCTGTCAGACCTGCAAGAACACCTTTTCCATTGATATCACGGAGGCCCCGCTTGACATCATACTTGGTGTAAAGCTCCGGGTCAATCTCACTGGAATCTTGGGCCAGCTTCGACAGGGAGAGGATTTCAGGGGATAAATCAGAATAGACATTCGTGTGCATTCTGTCACATCCTTTCTTATTTAGTTTTCTTGAATTCTGTTAAATCAATACCATTAATACTCATTATAGCATAACAAGCGAGGACTGGCAATTACAGGTTATAAAATTGTAAGAATTGTAAGAAATTCAAAATGCAGGTTTTGGTTGAACTGCTTGCAAAAATTATATAATTTATCGGAAAAAGAGGTTCCATTTTTATAAAAAATGAATTACAATAGAATTGTGAAATGCAAGAAAGCAATGGGCGGATGGAAAGCTAAGGCAATCCTTCTACGGTTTGTAAAAGCCTATGGAGGAGGCAGGCGCTATTGACATTTTGCAGGGCAGATGAGATAATGTGCGTAATATTTTAGAAGGAGGAAGTATAAGATGTCTACAAAGGCTAATTACCCACTGAGCGAAATCGGTAAGGGCAAACCAGGATTTGCCAAGACACGTTCTATTATAGAGGCGGTCTTTTATGGGAACAACGTGATTAAGGTTAATACGCTGAAGGAAGCCTATGAGCTGGCTAAGAATTCTCCTGGTACTGTGGTGACGGATATGCCGGTATATCACGGGGAAGAGTTTGGGCTGGAGAGCGACGCGAAGGTGCTGTTATTCAACGACGGTTCCATAACTGGACGGTACGCGGCTGCGAGAAGGATCGCGGGGGAGCCGGGAGTGAACTGTGATGCCCTTGATAAAATTGTGATGGATGCTGTCTATGATATGAGATGGAAGACTTTGTATCACGCGGAAGTGTACATCGGTCTTGATCCCGAATTCATGGTGAAGGCACACTTGCTGATTCCGGAAGGAGAAGAGAATATTCTCTATTCCTGGATGCTGAATTTCCAGTATATGTCAGATGAGTATGTGCGCATGTACAAGAGCTCTCGTCCGATAGGGAATGAGCCGGATATTTATATTGTATCAGATCCTCAGTGGACAGGGACAGACCAGACAGATGTATGTGACGGCAAATGCCTGTCTTATTTCAATACAGGTACGAACTGCGCGGCAATCCTTGGAATGAAATATTTCGGAGAGCACAAGAAGGGAACCCTGACGATAGCTTGGGCGATTGCCAACCGCAATGGCTATGCCTCCTGCCACGGGGGACAGAAGGAATATACCCTTGCTGACGGAAGCAAGTATGTGGCATCTGTGTACGGTCTGTCGGGCTCCGGCAAATCTACGCTGACTCATGCGAAGCATGACGGCAAATACGGCGTGAAGGTGCTGCACGATGATGCCTTTATCATCAACACAGACACATGTTCGTCGATTGCTCTGGAACCGTCCTATTTCGATAAAACGGCAGACTACCCCACTGGCTGCGAGGACAACAAATATCTCCTGACCGTCCAAAACTGTTCCGCTACCCTTGACGAGGACGGAAGAGTGGTTATTGTCACTGAAGACATCCGCAACGGCAATGGCCGGGCAATCAAATCCAAGCTGTGGAGCCCGAACCGGGTAGACCGGCTGGACGCTCCCGTAAATGGAATCTTCTGGATTATGAAGGACCCGACAATTCCTCCAGTGGTGAAGCTGAAGGGGGCTTCCCTGGCAGCCGTAATGGGAGCTACTTTGGCCACAAAGAGAAGTACAGCTGAGCGTCTTGCGCCCGGAGTAGATCCAGACGCCCTCGTAGTGGAGCCTTATGCAAATCCGTTCCGCACGTATCCGCTGGCCAATGACTATGAGAAGTTTAAGAAGCTGGTGGAAGAGAAACATGTGGACTGTTATATCATCAACACCGGCGATTTCATGGGCAAGAAAGTCCAGCCGAAGGATACGATCGGCATTCTGGAAGCCATCGTAGAAGGAAAGGCTGCGTTCAAGCAGTGGGGCAATTTCACAGACATTGAAATCTTTGAGTGGGAAGGATTCATCCCAGATATGAACGATCCGGAATATGTGAAGCAGATGAAGGCCAGGATGATGGACCGCGTAAACTTCGTAAAATCAAGGGAAGAGTTCAAGGGAGGATATGACAGACTTCCGGCAGATGCCCTGGCAGCTTTGGAGAAAGTCGTCTCCGAGATTTAACAGAAAATGCAGAAACTGCGTAAAACCGCCTTTTATGGGAAGTATTGGCGGATTTTCCGGTTGATAATTTACTGGAATTGAGATATAATAAGAACAGCAAATCAAGAGAGATTCCTGGAATGTTCGATACCCTGTAATTTTGAACCTACATTTACTTTTATGGGATTCCAATATTGCTCTTTCGGATGTCAGGCCATATGGCGGCTTGACCGCACACAGGTGGAAGGCAGAAGAGGAGTTGCGGTTGCCCACCTGGCTTAGGCTAGGAGTCAAAATAACAGGAAACGGCATTTTGGGTAACAAAAGATAAAAAGCAGCCTTTTAAGGCTGCTTTTTGTCAGTAACTGACAGGAGTGTAAGAACTTGACAGACCTGCGGCAGGATAGCATTGCTGGGGCAGGCGTTATCAAGTATGAAGGCCTCAGGGCGGGAAAGGATAAGGTTTTGGCTTACAGACAAGATTGGCATCATTATCGGCAGCGTCAATGGTACATAAGGCAGCTGCTTCTTCTGGCAATATTACTTCTCCTAATTATCCTGGTCAAGCTTTTTCTGGGAAGGACAGAGAGGAAGGAAGAAGAGGAAGAGCCGTCCGGAACAGTGCAGGAGTTGGTAATTATTGGGACATCTGGCAGCGTGGAAGGACTGGATGACGGCCAGGTCTTAACAGACCAGGGATTGTATGAGGCAGAAGGGGACATGATAGAGACTGTCGAAAACTTGCTCATGCATAAAGCAGAGGTTACCGTCCGGGATGGGGTTATCTGCGGAGCAGAGGCGGCCAAAGATGACAGCGCTGTGCTGGAAAACATTTATATATTAGAAGCCCAGGAAGAACAGCTTTTGATTTTGTATGATAATTACCATGTGACTCTGACAGGCGTATTTGCGATGGAATATGATTATGACCATGTGGCTGACATTTGCTTAGATCATGGAACTGTAGCAGAAGTACATATCAAGAGCGAGGAGATTGCCGGGGATATCCTGGCCGTCCATGAGGATAGTATTGAGATCGAAGGTTATGGTGTGCTTCCTCTTGCCTCGGGATTTCGTATTTATGAGAATTATGAAACGCCGGTGGAACTGACTGCCGCCCAGCTGATGGTCGGCTACGATATCGCCCAATTTGTCGTCGCTGACGGGGAGATATGTGCTGGAATTATCACAGCACCCGCCGATATGCAGACGGTGCGGGTGCTGCTGATGGACAGCGGTTTTGACGGCATGTATCATGAGAGTATCCGTCTTGTGTGCACGACAGATGCCAGGCTTGTCACTTCCCAGGGAGAGACGGTTATTTCGGCTGGGGAGGCAGTGGATATTACTCCGGATGACATGGAGATGAATGGGCGGATCCGGCTGATCCCGGTGCAGGAAGACGGGGAGATCGGTGTAGAGACGATCACGAGAGCCCAGGGCGTTCCTTATTATCGGGGATTTATGGAGATCAACCGAAGGGAAGAAGGGCTGCTGCTCATCAATGAGATTGGGCTGGAGGCCTATCTGTGCAGCGTCGTGCCCAGCGAGATGCCTGCTTCCTATGAAGAAGAAGCGCTGAAGGCGCAGGCTGTGTGTGCCAGGAGTTATGCGTACCAGCAGATCCGGCTTGGTTCGTATCGGGAATATGGAGCTCATGTGGTGGATAGTGTGAGTAGCCAAGTATATAATAATACACAGAGATATGACAGTTCCAGCCGGGCAGTCTATGAGACGGCTGGTATGGTGGCGGTAAAAGACGGGGAAGTGATTACCGCGTATTATTTTTCCACTTCCTGCGGACAGACTGCTGGCGGAGGCGTGTGGGGAGGAGAAGAAATTGCTTACTTACAGCCAAAGGCAGTCCAGGATGAGGAAGGGAACGATTATGAGGAGGAGGAACCGTGGTATCGATGGTCGGTTCAGGCAAGAGGCAGCGATTACCTGGACGGGGTGGCTGAGAGAGCACAGGACCAGGTAAGGCTTGGCAAGGGATATGTGCGCAATAAGGAAGGGGTCTATGTGTCCCAGGAGGCATATGGGAAGGAAGTATCCATTGGAGAAGTGACCGATATTCGGGAAGGAGAGAGGCTGGAGGGCGGCGTTCTCCATGAACTGTATGTGGATGGCAGCGAGGGGAGCATTCAAATTGTCACAGAGAATGCGATACGAACGGTATTGTGTACGCCGGGGCTGGAAGCTACAAGGCAGGACGGCTCAGTGGCGACACTTGGAAGCTTGCTTCCAAGCGGCTTTTTTACTCTTCAGACAGTATGGGAGGAAGGAAAGCTGTCCGGCGTGGATATGAGCGGCGGAGGATACGGGCACGGAGTTGGAATGAGCCAAAACGGAGCGAACCGTATGGCTGAGGCTGGCAAAAATTATGAAGAGATATTGAAATTTTTCTACAGCGGGATTGAGCTGGAACAGCTGAATAGCGCAGAAAAAGATGAGGCTGATCAATGAAGTTGGTAATAAAATGGATCTATTTGTCGGTAAAAAATTTTATGGACAGGATGAGGAGAGATCATGTGGGCGCCTATGCGGCTCAGGCAGCCTATTTTATCATGCTGTCTTTTATACCTATCATCATGCTGATGCTGGGACTGCTCCAGTATACGCCGGTAAGGCAGTCCGATCTCCAGAGGATTTTCTATGAGAGCGTACCGCAGCCGGTATACCCGATGATTCTGCTGGTGCTGGAGGAAGTGTATGCACGGTCCAGCGCTCTGATCCCTACGACGGCCATTGTGGCCGCCTGGTCAGCGGGAAGAGGAATGCTTGCCCTTACCAGAGGATTCAACTGTATTTACGAGGTGAATGAGACGAGAAGCTATGTGATCCTGAGGCTGCGCTCCACGATGTATACAATTCTGTTTATCCTGTCGGTTGTGCTGACGCTGCTCCTGCTTGTGTTTGGCAATCTGATCCATGCGCTGATCTTGGATAGGTTTCCCTGGCTGTCCCATATCAGCGGAATGCTTATCAGCTTCCGTACGCTGCTGACCCTCGGAATCCTCGTTCTATTCTTCACCTTGATATACCGGTTCCTGCCCAATAGGCGGGCGAGCTTGATTCTGCAGCTGCCGGGGGCGATGTTTACGGCGGCCGCTTGGTCCGCATCCTCTTTTCTGTTCTCGGTATATGTGGACTATTTTGGAAATTATTCCAAGATCTATGGAAGCCTGACGACGTTGATTCTTATGATGCTCTGGCTGTATATGTGTATGTATATCGTGATGCTGGGTGCTGCGGTGAACTCTTATTACGAAGAAAAGTTCCGGGAATTCCGGGAGAAGGCTCGAAGAAAACGGTTTGTGAGAAGACATGGAGAAGGAAGAGAAGGAATGCAATGATCTGAACTTAAGGAGGCTTCTCTGTTTGAGAAGCCTTAGATGTCTGCGCCTCCATCCACTTTTCTCTTATTCTCGTCCAGATAACTGGCAATATACTCGGCTGCTTCAGGAGCGTCAAAAGGGATGTCCCCCAAGGTTCTGCGTATATCTTCTGTGTCCAGCACAAAAGACTGCCCGTTGTATTGATATACATAGCGGAAGCTGATGTCCTGATTAAATAAGATGAGAGTTGTGATTGTGCCGTTAATATCGCCCAGGGGCATCCGGTCAATGTGGGATAAGACGAATTGTGCCTGTACGAGAGTACCTTTGCCCAGCTCAGAGAGGATAGAGAAATTCCCGCCGGTGCTCTCAGCGGCCTGTTTAAAGAACGGGAGCCCGAGCCCCACCTTGCGGGTCGTGCGGGTTGTGTAAAAGGGATCCGCCGCCTGGGCCAGCTGCTCCGGCGACATGCCGCAGCCGTCGTCCTCAACAAAGACAGTGAAAGTATCCTCATTCGTATTGACATCCACTTCAATATATATGTAGGCAGCATCGGCTTGAATAGAATTCTGTACAATATCTAAAATGTTTAATGAAATCTCTGTCATCATAGTTCCTTATCTTCATCCCTTCTATAGTCATACCTATAGCTATTATAACATTATTGATCCGGTATGACCATTCACAATCACAAAAATGTTGGCAATTTGGCAGCAGGAAAGCCGGCAGGCTGAACTGTCTGCGCGAATCTGTATGTTGAAGCCTACATGGAGGCGTGATATAATTTTGTCATTGGAAATGCCGGGAGGGATCATAAATGCAGTTGAGGGATATTGCGGAGCTTCTGAATGCCGCGCTGCTGTGCGGCGAGGAGCTTCTGGACAAAGACGTGGGAACAGTATACGCATCAGACTTGATGAGCGATGTACTGTCTCAAGTAAAAGGGCATCCTCTGCTTGTGACGGGGCTATGCAACACGCAGGTAGTGCGTACGGCAGAGATGGTAGATATTTTCTGCGTTCTGTTCGTTAGAGGCAAGAAGCCGGACGCGCATACAGTGGAGCTTGCCAGGGACGGGATGCTGTGCCTTATGGCTACGGACAAGACTATGTTTGAAGTGTGTGGAATTCTCTATGAAAATGGTTGCGATGGATAGGGGGTGAACGCTGTGGATGATGCGGTGCTTTCCTTGAAATATCACGTATCCCCGGATGATTTTAAGACAGCCGGAGAGGCCAGCAGCGATGTGAAAAATAAGCTGAAGAAGATGGGGCTTTCACCGGAGATTGTGCGCAGAGTGGCCATTTCCATGTACGAAGGGGAGATCAACATGGTGATCCATGCATACGGAGGCGAGATAAGCGTGGACATTGGCATGGAAGCAGTGACAATTGTGCTGAAGGATAAGGGGCCTGGCATTAAGGATATTGATAAGGCGATGGAGGCCGGATATTCGACGGCATCCGAGCGCGTTCGCTCAATGGGCTTCGGAGCTGGGATGGGGCTGCCAAACATGAAGAAGTATTCGGATGAGATGAAGATTGACACAACCATCGGCGTGGGGACGACAGTCACGCTCATTATTCGGCTATGCTGATATACTGACCTGACGGTCAGGCGGGAGTGCTGCTATTTGCAGCCGCTCCGCCCATATGCGCACTCGCCGCGCATACGCGAGGATGTAATGTTACAGAGAGGGGATTGTAGAGGACGATGGATAAATTTTTTCATTCGGTTTTCTTAGAGGAAGAGAACTGTACCGGATGTTATAACTGCATCAAAAAATGCCCCACCCAGGCAATTCGTGTGAGAGAGGGGAAGGCCAGGGTGATCGGGGAATTCTGTATTGACTGCGGGGAATGTGTGCGCGCGTGTCAGCAGCATGCGAAGTCCTCCAGGCGGCATAAGCTGAAGAGGGATTTAGTCGGAAAATATGATTATATGGTGGCCCTGCCTTCTCAGGTGCTGTACAGCCAGTTCCATCATCTGGACGATGTGAATCTGCTCTTGACAGCCTTGAAGCTCATGGGATTTCATGATGTTTTTGAGGTGGGGAGCGCGGCGGAGATACTCTCGGAGGAGACGAGGAATTATATCAAGAGACATGAGGGGCTGTGGCCAATAATCAATACAGCCTGCCCAACGGTACTCCGATTGATTAGGGTCCGGTTCCCGAATCTGATTGAACACCTTCTGCCTTTCCATATACCGGCGGAGACAGCCGCACGGATCGCCAGAAGGAGGGCGATGGAACAGACAGGGCTTCCGTCTGAGAAAATAGGCATTGTATACATATCTCCCTGTCCGTCAAAAGTGAGCTATGTCCATTCGCCTTTGGTGATGGAAAAGAGCGAGATCGACATGGTATTGGGGATTAAAGATATATACCGGATCATTCTTCCCTATTTATCCGAGGCGAAGAAGCATGTGGAGAATCTGCGCACATCTGGTTATGTGGGGATGGAATGGGGAAGAAGCGGCGGAGAAGCAGCGGGTCTGGAAGAGGACAGCTATATTGCCGTGGACGGGATCCGGAATGTGATCAGCATTCTGGAAGATCTGGAAGATGAGAAGATTGAGAAAGTACAATTTGTGGAGCTGAATGCCTGCAACGGCGGCTGCGTGGGAGGAGTCCTGAATATTGAGAATCCTTTTGTGGCCCGGGCGAAGATCCTGAAGCTGGCCCAGGGACTTGCGCGGACTAAGAAGGAAGACCTGATTCCTTATAGGCCGGAAGATATTTACTGGGACAAGAAGCTGGAATATGAGCCGGTATTTCAGCTGGGCAACAATTTTGCCGAGAGCATGGTGATGATGAAACGGGCAGAGGAGCTGAAAGGACGGTTCCCTGGTCTGGACTGCGGCTGCTGCGGCGCTCCCTCCTGCCAGGCGATGTCGGAAGACGTGATACGGGGTCTGACGACGGAGAATGCATGCATCCATATCTTAAAGGACCGGCTTCATACACTGTCCAAGTATGCCTCTGAATTCGCCAACAATTGGGACAACGGAGGCAGCGACACACAGGAATATATTGAGACGACGAGGCAGTATATCAATAAAATGTCCAAGGATATTGAAGAACTGGACAATACAATTGGAGTGAAAAACAGAACGAGAAAGGATGGAGAGGAATATGACATTGAGGGAGCTGCTGGAGAAGAAGATTTATGAGGAGGTATCCGTCGGGGATGACCTGGGGGTAGAGATCACGAAGCCTTTTTGCTGTGACCTTCTAAGCATCGCAATGGGGAAGGCACCGGCGGGAAGTTGCTGGGTGACAGTGATGGGGAATGTAAATACCTTGGCTGTGGCCAGCTTAACGGAGGTGGCATGTGTGATTGTGGCGGAAAATATATCCCTGGATGAGAACTGCGTTGCCAAGGCAAAGCAGCAGGGAATTACTGTATTGAGAAGCAAGGAGCCTGTTTTTGATACAGCGTACGCAATCCAGAAGCTGCTGGAGAAATAGGAAAGCGCAGGATCGGTGATAGCGGCGCATATTGGCAGGAATTTCAGCAGCCTGCGGCACATCTTTGAGAGAGATACTGATCTGGAAGCGGTGCACCCCGCCCTGCGAGGGCGTTTTGGAAGCATGGGGAAAAATGTGCTTGACAACAAAAGGGCCATTGGTTTAGAATGGCAGAAAGAAAGGCATAGAAGGTGCACAGTAGTCAGGCAGGTTTCCGCCAGAGAGAGAGGATCACCGGCTGAGAGTCCTCTTCCGTTCAGTTGTCTGATGAATTTCCCACCGGAGCCGCATCCTCGAAGAGCGGATCGGGCATACCTTGTGTATCCGCGGGTAAAGGATGACGCCGGCGCACGTTACGCGCGAAAGTGTCCGCACAGTAAGTGCGGGAATCAGGGTGGTACCGCGATGAAACCTCGTCCCTTACAGGACGGGGTTTTTTTATTGAATAGGAAGCGGCGTTCCTATTCAATAAAAAAAGCTCCGCGGGATGCGCACTCGCGCGGAGCAGAAGTTACCGCCAAGGCAGCTGCGCTC
>CALWRT010000119.1 GCA_944384015.1 uncultured Lachnospiraceae bacterium
GTCAGGTCTTCCGTCGCATCCATCGGGCATCCATGTGGAAGATACGGCGGCGAACCGGATGGCCTGGCATATCGCCAGGCAGACAGGAGAAGAGACGGTGCCGGTGCGCCTGGCAGGGCGGCTGGACAAGGACACATCAGGCGTCCTCCTGGCAGCCAAGAACCGGGCGGCGGCAGCCCAGCTTGCCAGACAGAGAAAGACAGGGGAATACCGGAAAATCTACCTCGCCCTCGTGTGGGGGCACATGGGCAGGACAGAGGGGGATATATGCCTGCCGATTGAGCAGATACCGGATTATCCGCTGATGACGCGCATATCAGGGAAAGGGAAATATGCCCGGACCAGCTGGCGAGTTTTGAAGGAAGAAGAAGAAACAAGCCTGCTGGCATGTGAGATCCAGACAGGAAGAATGCATCAAATACGCATTCATCTGTCTGCCGTTGGACATCCGATCGTGGGGGATCCCCTGTACGGCGGGCTTCGCCGCCAGGAGGGCAGGCAGGACAGCGGACAGAGGCTGTGCCTGCATGCCTGGAAATTAGCGTTCACGCACCCCTTTACAAGGGAGGGGATGGAAGTGTGCGCCTACCGGGAGAGCCTGTTCAGATCCTCATAGAATCCGGGATAGGAGATGCTGACACACTCCGCGTCCTTGATAGATGTCGTTCCGTCGCAGGCCAGAGCGGCCACAGCGAAGGACATGGCAATCCGATGATCCATATGGCTGTCGATGGCTGCCCCGTGCAGCGGATAGCCCCCGTCAATGATCATGCCGTCGTCTGTCGCCTGGATATGGGCGCCCATGGCTTTCAAATTCTCAGTGACCGTGAGAATACGGTTAGACTCTTTGACTTTCAGTTCCTGGGCATCCCGTATGACCGTCTGCCCTTCGGCAAAACACGCCAGGACGGCCAGGATGGGGATCTCGTCAATGAGTGTGGGAATGAGGTCACCTTCGATCGTTGTCCCATGGAGAGACTGAGGCCTGACAAGAATGTCGGCAGCCGGTTCGGCGCCTTCCGTGTAAGTGTTCACATATTCTAGGGAAGCTCCCATATCTTTCAGTACTCGCAGCATGCCGTCCCTTGTGGGGTTCGTGCCCACATGTCTGAGCAGAATTTCTGAATAGGGGACGATAAGGCCGGCGGCGAGGAAGTAGGCGGCGGAAGAAATATCTCCAGGGACGGCTACGGGCCTTGCGTGGAGTTTGGGTTCCGGGCAAATGGTTGTGGTCGTTCCTTCTGTGCGGACATGAGCGCCGAAATAGGAGAGCATCAGCTCTGAATGGTTGCGGGACAGAGAAGGTTCTGTAACCGTTGTGGGAGCATCGGCATACAGCCCTGCCAGCAGAATGCAGGATTTCACCTGGGCCGAGGCAACCGGGGTGGCATAGCGGATACCGTGCAGCCCTCCTCCTTGTATAGACAGGGGAATGCAGCCATTTCCCTTCACGCTTTTGATATGGGCTCCCATCATGGATAAGGGTTCCATGATGCGCTTCATCGGGCGCTTCTGGATGGAGTCATCTCCAACAAGGGCAGAAGAGAAGGAATGGCCTGAGAGAATGCCGCTGATCAGCCGGGCGGTTGTGCCGCTGTTGCCCACATCCAGCGGGTGCTTGGGGGCACTCAGACCGTGAAGGCCGGCCCCGTCCACAAGAATCCGTCCGGCGTCCTCCCTCACACGGATGCCCATCTCCCGGAAACAGGCTATGGTGGAGAGGCAGTCGGCCCCATATAGAAAATTTGTGATTTCCGTAGTGCCGGTGGAGATGGCTCCCAGCATGACTGCCCGGTGGGAGACGGATTTGTCTCCGGGAACTGCAACTTCTCCTCTTAAATGAGATGCTTTCTGAAATTCCATTGATTTATTGAAACTCCTTTCCTATGATAGTTACCGTTATAATAAAGATGATGGTTCATACCCCGCGGCAAGCTGGCGGGGGATTTGACTTGGTACCTGCGATTGTTCATATCTCATACACCGTATACCGATATTTTTTCAGCAGCGAGACGGCCAGACGGCAGGCGTCTTCCTCATAAAATTCGATGCGAAGCACTCCTTCCTCGAAGGAGCGGTTGTGGATAATGCCGATGTTCTTAATGCTGATGTTCTTGCTGGCTAATATCGTGGCGATGATGGCGATTCCGCCGGCCTCATCAATAATGTCGCAGTAGATGGCATAGACCCTGGAGATGGGCCCTGCTGATGCTGCCGGGATGCTGTCCCGGTAATCCCTGGATGTCTCGAAGAGGCGGCGGATGGAGCCGCAGCTGCGGCTGCGAAGAGCGCTTCGCACCTGACACAAAGATTGGATGTATGCGTCCAGCATTTCCTCGATCGGCTGCTCATTCAGCATACAGATCTGTTCCCACATTTCCGGGGAGGAGGAGGCGATTCTTGTGATATCCTTGAAGCCGCCGGCAGCGATGAGCTTCATTTTCTCGTCCGGCGTATCGCTCTCCCGCACCAGATTCACCAGGCTCGCGGCAATCAGATGAGGAAGATGGCTGACGGCCGCAACGACATGGTCGTGCTCGGCACAGGAGCATACAAGGGGGATAGCCCCCAGAGAATGCAGGTAAGAAGAGAAGTACTCCAGCAGGGCGGAATCTGTGTTCTCATTTGGGGTCAGTATATAGTAGGCGTTTTCAATCAGATGGTCGCTGGAACTGGCATAACCGCTTTTTTCAGAGCCGGCCATCGGATGTCCGCCGATAAAACGATCTTCCAGGCCGCTGGAGACAGCCGCTTGATAAATGCCGGATTTGACGCTGCCCACATCGGTGATTAGGCAGTGGCTGGGACAGTATTTCCCAATCAGCGGAAGATAAGACTCATTGGTGGTTACAGGAGCGCATAGGAAGATGAGCTGGCAGGAGGAGAAGGAAGCATCCACGGCGGAACAGGCCGCATTGATGACGCCCTGAGAGAGCGCCTGGGACAGGTTGCCCAGATCGGTATCGTAAGCGCATATATGGGTATCAGGGTAAAACTTCCGAATAGAGCGGGCAAGGGAGCCGCCTATCAGGCCAAGCCCGATAAAGCCGACCGTGTGAAAATGAGCAGTCATAAAGTTCTCCTTTCCGATATGCCGGAATGCTCCGGCAGTGTAGACTAAGCCTTATTGTAAGACTTTCCGTGTTTGATGTCAATACTATATCGATTTAAAGCGAGAAAGCAAAATGATAAGAGAGAGAAAGATTGGAAGAAGGAAGCGGTACAGGATGAATAGAGAGAAAAAAGAAAAATATGTCAAAAAGAGTCAAAGATAGAAAAAAAGAATGGAATAATATTGTTATATTTATATAAAATACTTGTAAAATTGAGAAAATTTTAGTAGAATATATCCATGGGGACAGAAGGTAGTGCCGCATTGGGCGGCAGGTCCATAATACATCGCATTGGAGGAATTCATATGAACGCTTACACGACAGACAAAATCAGGAACGTGGTTCTTCTCGGTCACGGAGGATGCGGGAAGACCAGTCTCGCGGAAGCTATGGCCTATGTGTCCGGGTATACGACTCGGTTGGGGAAAGTAGCAGATGGAAATACGATCAGCGATTACGATAAAGAGGAAATCAAGAGAAAGTTTTCAATCAGCACGTCCATGATCCCATTGGAATGGAATGGATGCAAGATTAATTTACTGGATACCCCCGGATATTTCGACTTTGTCGGAGAAGTAGAAGAGGCGGTATCTGCAGCGGATGCGGCGGTGATTGTCGTATCCGGCAAGGCGGGGGTGGAAGTCGGTACAGAGAAGGCATGGGATATATGCGAGAAGTATAAGCTGCCCAGGATGTTCTTTGTCACAGATATGGATGTGGACAACGCCAGCTTCCGAGAGGTAGTGGAGAAGCTGACGGAGATGTACGGCAAGAAGATTGCTCCTTTCTATCAGCCGATCCGCGAGAATGAGAAGTTTG
>CALWRT010000120.1 GCA_944384015.1 uncultured Lachnospiraceae bacterium
AATATTTCGGTAGAATTGTTCGCTCCCCGCGCTTGATATCACTCCCAGCCTCAGGCTTCCTCCCAGTCCATCCCCGAAATCCTTCACTTCTCTCACCGTATCTTCCGTCATATCCAGTATACCTCTCGCCCGATGATAGAGGATCGTCCCGGCGTCTGTCAGTCGGATGCTCCGGCTTCCCCTCTCGAAGAGCTTAACTCCCAGCTCTTCCTCCAGCAGGCGAAGCTGTGTGCTCAGGGGCGGCTGAGACATGTGCAGTTTGCCTGCCGCGGCAGTAATATTCCCCTCATCTGCCACCGACACGAAATATTCCAGTTTTCTCAAATCCATCTCTATGAATCCCCTTTCAAATCTCTCCTATCTGTTCTTTATATACTTTTTTCATATATCTATTATATTATTTCAATATTTTCCATATGGTTTTTCTTATGTTATGATAGCAGGGAAATCGGATCAATACAAGTACACATAGGAATTCCAAGAGACATTCAGAAAGGAGAATCGAACTTGAAGGAGCTTATCGATTTATTTCTGACCTTTGCCCGGATCGGAGGCTTTACCTTCGGCGGCGGTTATGCCATGCTTCCCATGCTTCAGAAGGAAGTAGTAGAACGCCGTCACTGGGCAACAGAAGATGAACTGATGGACTATTATGCCATCGGACAGTGTACCCCTGGGGTAATCGCCGTCAACACCGCCACGTTCATCGGTTACCGGCTGCGCGGGATTGTGGGCGGCATCGCGGCCACCCTGGGCGTCATTGCCCCATCCATTGTTGTAATCACGCTGATCGCGGCCTTTATCCAAGGATTCGCCCATATCCCTGCTGTCAGCCACGCTTTTGCCGGGATCCGCGCCTGCGTCTGCGTACTGATCTTCAATGCCGTAGTCAAGCTGGCTAAGAAGTCTCTCGTTGATAAGGTGACTGTGTCCTTGTTCTGCATCATACTGGCATTGTCCCTCTTCTCCTCTATATCGCCGGCCCTCCTGGTCATCGGCGCGGGCTTGTTCGGGGCTGTCTACGGAACATTCAGAAACCGCAAAGGAGTGACACCATGAATATCTATCTGGAAATGTTTTGGGAATTTTTTAAAACTGGACTGTTTGCCATAGGCGGAGGGCTTGCCACCCTTCCGTTCCTGTATGCGATCAGCGAGAAGACCGGGTGGTATACCTCTGCCGATGTATCCAACATGATCGCCATCTCCGAATCCACTCCAGGGCCTCTCGGCGTCAATATGGCCACTTATGTAGGTTATACTTCCCTTGGTATTGTCGGCTGTCTGCTGGCCCCTCTCTCCCTTGTCCTTCCCTCGGTCATCGTCATCATCCTAGTGGCGAAGGTGCTGGACAAGTTCAAGGAATCCCAGCTTGTGGGCGATGTCTTCTACTGCCTGCGTCCAGCTTCCACCGCAATGATTGCTTCTGCCGGGATCTCAGTTGCCCTGCTGG
Source organism: uncultured Lachnospiraceae bacterium (assembly GCA_944384015.1). GTDB lineage: Bacteria > Bacillota > Clostridia > Lachnospirales > Lachnospiraceae > JAGTTR01. The sequence goes on from CALWRT010000120.1 coordinate 1,453, forward strand.
CCCTTTTCCACACAGACCGCTGGGACGGCCTATCCAGCCTTCCTCAGGTGCTGAACGGCAAATCAATCCTGCTGGCTCTCCTAATCTTCTTGGCCACAAAAAAATGGGATCTGCATCCCATCTTCTATATCGTATTTGCGGCTGTTGTCGGGATCATCTTCCAATTCTGACGTTCCCGGCAGCAGCCGCAGTCTCGTATCGAAATTCTACGCGAATTCCATGGCAAGCGTCATAATCTCATCATTCATGACGCTGTCTTTTTTTAGTCTCCTTCTTTCTGATCTTGGCCCTTATCCTTCATGTAGAAACAGAAGGTACATTTCTTATCGTCATACATAATTTTGTCATGCTGACAGACCAGATTCTCATTATATCCATACGCAATAGCCGGATCAATATTTTCGCAGTAGATTCTGCCGTACTTCTCCTGGCCTTCCGCCATCCACGTCTCCGCGAATACACAGCCGGTAAACTCCTGGCGCACCGCATCTTTCGTAATGTCATTGCTATAGCCGAAATCCTCGCTTCTCTCCATGTCATAGCTGGACAGATAATTCAGCAGATCGTTGGTCTGACCTTTGGCAGCTGCTCTGCGCGCAATATCCTTCCCCCGCTCAATTCCGAACTCCCGCACACTATCCGCGACAATTTGACGTCCTTCATCGCCCAGCCGTTCTTCCAGTCTTCTGGCAATAATGGCAAAAAAACGGGCAAACAGGACAAACATGGATACCGGGTTGTCCATCCGCTTATCATCTGCTTGGTTCTCTTGGTTCATTCTCTTCTCACTGCTCATTTTCCAATCTCCTTATCTAATTCTATAATAGTCTCATACAGTACGTCGGCAGCCTTGGCAAGACTCTCCTCTGAGACGTACTCCCTCACATTGTGGCTGATCCCTCCCGCGCACGGGGAGAAAATCATAGCCGCCGGGCAGAAAGCGGCAAAATTCATCGCGTCGTGTCCCGCGCCGCTGTCCATCCTCCGGAAGGTGAATCCCTGGCGGCGGCACACCCCCTCCACAATTGCCTGCACGCTCTTAGACATCGGCACCACATCCTTGCTCATATGCTCCCGGAACGCGACTTGCAGCCCCAATGCCTGGGCCGCCTCCTGTGCCAGGCCGCGCACCTTCTCCGCAATCTGAAGGCCTGCCTCCTTGTCCCCGAACCGGATATCCACGGAGAATTCCGCCTCCCCTGGTATGCTGTTGCTGGATCCGGGACGTATGAGCATCTTCCCGAATGTAATCGTCGCTTCCCGGTCATAATGCTCCAGCACATAACGGCTTGCCTTCAGGCATATCTCATAGGCCGCCAGGCTGCAGTCCCTCCTCGCTGACATCGGAACCGTGCCCGGGTGGCCGGATTGTCCGGTAAGGATCACATCAAAATTGCGAATACCTCGGATGTGTTCTACAATCCCAATATCAATTCCCTCCTGCTCCAGCATAGGCCCCTGCTCGTCGTGCACCTCCACAAAAATCATCGGCTCCTGCTTAAGGAGGCTGCCCTCCTTCACATGTACTTCCTGAAACCCCCGGTACTGCCGCAGGATGTCCCTCAGCGGCGTCCCGTCCTTACCAGTAATATCCGGCAGCTCTTCTCCCGCAAGTTCTCTTCGGATACTCGTACTCCCGGTTAGGACGCATCCGGTGCGCGTCCCTTCTTCTTCCGCCATGGCCAGCACTTTGTAATGATTCTTAAGAGAGATGCCATTCTCCTGAAGAAGGCGCGCGGCTTCCAGCGCGCATACCACACCCTGTATCCCGTCGTAGGCGCCCGAACAGATCACCGTGTCAATGTGGGAGCCTGATAAGATACTCCCCGCCGGGTCACTGCCATGCAGACAGCCTGCCAGATTGCCCGCGCGGTCTTCCCTCACATCCAAGCCAGCCTCCTGCATCCGCCTCTTCACATAGTCGCTTCCCCTGGCATATTCTTCTGTCCAGCTTATCCGCGTAATCCCTTCCTCTCTGGGTGTGGCGGAAATCTCTGCCAGCATTCGAATCTCTTCCATCATCCTGTCAGCCCGCGCAGTTCCCATCACATTCACTCTTCCTTTCTGCCGGCTTGTCCGGCCTAACAGCTCCATTCTTCTGCCCGCTGCCCGCCTAACGGCCCTGCCGTCCGCCGGGCCGGATATTCACACGCTTCTGCTTATGGACCGGCTTCCTCTTCCCTCATGCGCAGCCTCCTGCAGATGGGTATCTCTTCCCTATGCCCCTTGGGGGAATGGATTATTGAGCATCACCTTCAGCATTACCTGATCTGTAACACCCATTCCCTCTCGGGCAATGCATCCCACATTGCGAATCGTGTCCATAAGCCCGCTTCCTACAATCCCTTCTCCCTGCCGGAAACTCCTCTTCGCCTTCGTCATGTCCAGGGCCATCTTCGCGCAGTTCAGGGATGCCGCGATTTTAGCCGCGCAGGACGGTTTGGCTCCATCGCAGAGGACGCCGCTTGCGATTGCCAGCGTATCTTCCGCCACCTGGCAGATATCTCCCCGCTCCATCCCCATCAGATAGGCGATTCCAGCCCCTGCGGCAGCCGCAGCGCGCACTGCGCCGCAATAGGCCGACAGCTTGCCGATATAGGATTTCTCACAGACCGCCAGCAGATTCGCCAGGAGCAGCGCACGGCAAAGCGTCTCCTCCGGCTGTCCTGTACTTCTCCAGTATACCACAATTGGGCAGGCTATGGTCATCCCTTGATTGCCGCTGCCAGAATTAATTACCACCGGCATCTCAATGCCGCTCATTCGGGCGTCCGATCCCCCTGCAGCCACAGCGATCCCTTCCAGAAGCGGATCCTGCTGCCGGTTCTGTCCAGCCAGCAGCTGGCCGATGCCAGCTCCATAGCCGCCTCGAATTCCCTCTCGCCCAATAGCCTCATTATATTGCGCCTGCCGCAGCAGCAGCTCACGAAGCCCTCTGTTCTCCTCTTCCATAATTGGAAGTTCTTCTGCGTAGTCCAGAATAAAATCAGGCGTCAGAAGCCTGGCCATATCTCCGAACTCTGTACATGCCTCCTCTTCCCTGTCGGACAGAATCCTGCCGTCTAATTCTAAGCGGGCAAACTGATTATGCTGGTTCTTCAGCTCCACAATGCTCCTATGGCTGTCAGATGACGCTTCTATTCTGATATACAGATTCTCGGCTCCCTGTTCCAGATGAACCTCAAGTCTCCCCTCCCGTTCCAGACGATATGCCTCCGACGCCTGCTGTTCGCCGGCTCCTTCCAGTACCTGCAGCCCTTTGCCGGATCCTCCCATCGCAAGCCCCATGGCCACTGCCGTCTCAATTCCCCGGCGTCCATTCGTCCCTGGTATTTTCACCGCCTTGACATTTTTGATTATGTTGCCGCTGCAGTAGACGTCTGCCCGCGCAGGCATCTCCCCCAACAAATCCCTTGTCTTAGCTCCGGCAAGGGCCAATGCGATCGGCTCTGTGCAGCCCATCGCCGCCAACAGCTCACTCTCTACGATCTCTCCGAAACAGCCAAATTGTTCTGTCTCTTCTCTTCCTGCAGGTACCGCTGCCGAAGTTGCGCAGTCTTGTCTGGCCTCATTGTTATCACTGTGCATATTTCCGCCCCTTTCTTATAACGAACGTTTCTTCCTTATTGAAACGAATTCTCTTGTATGATATATTGTAACTGTCTGAAAATCGCCTGAGATTCCGATCTCGCCTTCGCTCTGCCAAAGACGGCAGCCGATCCGCTCTTGTCGGTCTTATCTGGTAATCTGCCTGGCAATTTTTTGACAATATTTCTAGTAATATCTCTGATAATATCAGCCTGCAGATCTATAGTATCACAGGTCTGATTTGCTTGCAATACTCAGTTTAACGAAGAAATGACGCATGAGACAGTGTCTCCCTAAATTTTATATACCATCGTTTGTCATACTAAGGAGCGTAAAAGAATGAAACCCTCAGCTAATTTGCGGGAATATGTGCGTCAGGAGCTGCTCTCAGAGCTTCTGGAAGGCAAATATCCAAGAACGATCCCTATCACAGAAAAACAGCTGATTGAAAAATATCAGGTCAGCAAGTCCCCGGTGCGTGACGCCCTCATTGAGTTGTGCAGCGAAGGAATTCTCCAGGCCCTTCCCCGCTACGGTTATATGATTGTCTCCTACACTCCCGGCGATATTACGAACATCAGCAATTTCCGCCGTTTTACAGAGCCCAGGTATATGGATTATTACTGGGAAAAATTTACTTCTGAACAGCTGGACAGCTTGGAGGCCCTTGTCCGGCGCCACGAGGAGGCCAGTCTATCCAGCACCCCTGTGGAGCACTGGCAGATGAACAGTGAATTTCATCTGGCCCTTGCCTCTGTCTGCCAGGACCCATTTTATAGCCAGATCCTCCGTCAGACTCTTCAGAAACATATCGTTGCCTTCTCTCAGTTTTATTGGGATTATTGGAACCGTGAGAGCATCCGCCTTTTTCCTGCCCATCACAGGGACATCCTCTCCTGTATCCGAAGACAGGACCGCAGCGCTGCCCTGGAAGCATTAGAAGCAGATATCGCCACCTTCCATATCCCGGTATAATGCATAAGGCCGCCGTCTATCCGCACATGCCTGTCAGCTCACTGCGCGCATAAAAAAAGAATCCTGCTTTGCAGGATTCTCCGCCTGCGGCGGATCGCTTCAGCGATGTATTCTACTCCGCCGCAGTGTGATCCTGCGGAGCATTTTTGTTTCATAGGGAACGCAGTTTCCTATGAAAGGACAAAACAGGCCGCCGAAGGCTAGGTGAAATCTCCTGGCCTTCGGCGGCCTTATCCTATCTTATTTTTTTAATACATCATTGCATGTTTCGCAATTATTTTCTTTCCCAGCTGTCTCTCCATCAGAACCTCTTCCACGTCCGGGGATAGAAGCACAGCAGCACGGGGAAGATCTCCAGCCTTCCCGCCAGCATGTCAAACATCATGATATATTTGGACAGAGGCGAAAACGCGGAGAAGTTCCCGGTTGCTCCCACCATCTCCATGCCGGGGCCCACGTTATTCAGCGTCGTAGCAACCGCGGTAAAATTTGTCACCAGATCGAATCCGTCCAGAGATACGATGAGAACCGACGCCGTAAAGATAAACAAGTACGCTACCAAAAATACGTTGATAGACCGCAGCGTTTCGTGCTCCACCGAATGCCCTTCGAATTGAATCTTCTGGACACTCCTGGGATGTACAAAGCTCTGCATTTCTTTCTTCACCGTCTTCGCTAGAATGACAACTCTGGACACCTTAATGCCGCCTCCGGTGCTCCCCGCGCAGGCTCCCACGAACATCAAAGTCACCAGAATCCCCCGAGACAGCGGCGGCCACAGGTCATAATTCGTCGTAACATAGCCGGTTGTGGTAATAATCGAGCCTACCTGAAAGGCGGCGTGTTTGAGCGCCTCGCCCACCCCGCTGAACATCTGGACGGTATTCACCGTGATGATCGCGGTAGCTGCGCCGATGATAATCAGATACCAGCGCATCTCCTCACACTTCAGGAACTGCTTCCATTTCTTAAGGAACAAAAAGTAATAGGCATTGAAGTTAATACCGAACAAGATCATGAATATCGTTATGATAATCTGCTGATAATTTGTATAACTTGCGCAGCTGTCATTGTATATAGCAAAACCGCCCGTACCGGCTGTTCCGAATGTGATTGTCAGTGTATCGAAGACCGGCATGCCCCCAACGAGAAGCAGCACAATCTGTACGAGAGTGATGAATACATACATTCCGTACAAAATCATCGCGGTGCGCCGCACCTTCGGCACAAGCTTTCCTACTTGAGGCCCGGGGCTCTCGGCCTTCATCAGATTCATATTGCTTCCTCCGGCCATGGGCAGCACCGCCAAAATGAACACGAGCACACCCATGCCGCCTACCCAATGGGTAAAGCTTCTCCACATCAAACTGCACTTGGCCAGAGCTTCCACATTGGTCAGGATACTGGAACCTGTCGTTGTAAAACCTGAGATAATCTCAAACAGGGCATCTGTATAGTTCGGAATATCTCCGTTCAGGACAAAGGGCAGCGCCCCCATCAGGCTAAGCGCCAGCCAGCTCAAGGACACTGTCACAAAGCCTTCTTTCAGATAGAAGGTATTCTTCTTAGGCTTCTTGGCAATCAGCAGCATTCCCAGGATACAGCAGGCCACCATCACCGCGGCAAAGGCAATTCCTTCTCTCTCCCCATAGATCACTGCCGTCACACAGGGCAATATCATAAAGCATGCCTCAAAATTCAGCACCCATCCTATAATATATCGGATAATTGGATAATTCATGGCTTCTTCCCTATTCCCTCTTTAGTATATCTTTGATATCCTGCATTCTGGCACTGTTCGTTGTCACAATGATCACATGGTCTCCCTTCATGATACAGTCCTGCCCCTTGGGGATAACCACCTGATCTTTTCTCGTTATGCAGCAGATAAGGATATTCTTCTTCAGCTGCAGTTCCTCCAGCGTCTTGCCCGTCACTTCGCTCTCCTCCCGGATTACGAACTCCATTGCTTCCGCTCGGTCCTCAATGATTTTATACAGCGTCTCAATGTTGCTTCCATCCGCATTCTGCCGCGCCCTCACATAGCGGATAATATGTTCGGCCGTCACAAGCTGGGGATAGACGACCGTGTCCAGATCCAGATTGTCAATCACGTCGTTGAAGTTGATCCGTTTCACCTTCGTCACCAGCTTCGCGTTGGAATGGCTCTTCGCGAACAGAGACAGCAAAATATTTTCTTCATCCAGTCCGGTCAGCGCCACAAAGCCTTCCGCTCTCTCCAATCCCTCCTCAATCAGCAGATCCTGATCTGTCCCATCTCCTTGAATAATCGTTGCCTGCGGCAGCAGCAGGCACAGTTCCTCACATCTTGCCCGGTTCCGTTCGATAATCTTCACCTGGATTCCCATAGCTATCAATTGCTTGGCCAAGTAATAGCTCATTCTTCCCCCGCCTACAATCATCGCGTCCTTTACCTGGTGCGTGTCGATGCCGATCTTGCGGAAAAAAGCCGCTTCGTTCTCCGGCGAGGTCATAATGGAAATCTTATCCTTCTCCTTCAGGCGGAAGCCTCCGGTGGGGATGATTACCTCACTGCCCCTCTCCACCGCGCATACAAGCAAGTTGCCGTCAATTCTGCTGTTCAGCTCCACCAACGTCATATCATGCAGAATAGAGCCTGCGGGAATACGGAATTTCAGCATCTCCACGCGCCCCTTGCCAAATGGGTTGATCTCCATCGCTCTTGGGAAACGAAGCACGCGGGACATCTCTGTCGCCGCAGCCAGCTCTGGGTTAATAATCATCGACATGCCCAGCTCTCTCTTGAAAAATGCCGCCTCCTTGCTGTAGACCGGATTGCGCACGCGGGCGATTGTCGCGCAGTTTCCTGCCTTTCTGGCCAAAAGGCAGCAAAGCAAATTCAATTCATCGGAATCTGTCACCGCGATGAATAAATCTGCCTCTTCAATCCCGGCATCCATCAGCACGCTGTGGCTCGCCCCATTTCCGATTACACCCATTACATCATTGTCTGAGGATACGGTCTGTACTCTCTCACTGTTCTCGTCGATAATGGTTACATCGTATCCTTCGCTGCTCAACTGCTCGGTCAGCGTCATGCCGACCCTCCCACATCCAACAATGATAATATTCATAATACTTCCTATGCTCCTTTAAAGTGCGACATATACTCATCTGACCCCAGTATAAAGATTTTTTAATGTTTTTTCAACCCGTTCCAGTAAGCTTAACAACTTTTTTATATACTCTGAAAGCCCAGTCTCCAAGCAGAGACGGGCAGACTGCCCGCAGGCTGACCCGGCTATGCTTTCGAGACGCTAACCTGTATGAGCAAGTAGGCCGGCAGGCTGGATTGCGAATACAGGTAGGATTGCGGGAGCGCGCAGCAATCCGTGGGCTTTCTGTCCTCCCCCGCCCAGTCTCTAAGCAGAGACGGGCAGACTACCCGCAGACTGACCCGGCTATGCTTTCTCACTCCTTGTCTGCCCTGGCAAACCCTTCTCCGACAATCTGACTGGCCTCCGCCACTACAAGAAACGCTCTTGGATCCTCTTCATACACGATCTTCTTCAGCTGATAGAATTCCGGTATGCGCACAACCACATAGAGGATATCCTGTTTTTCCCCCGTATAGGCTCCTTTTCCCTCGAAAAACGTCGCTCCGTGTTCCAGTTCTGCAATCACTCTTCGGGCAATTCTGTGAGTGCTTCCCGACATGACCATGACCGTGCGCCCTTTATCCCTCCCGTAGACGAGGCCGTCAATGACTCTTGTCTGGCAGAACAGCGCAACGACTCCGAAGAGCCCCGCTTCGATGCTTCCGTACACCAGCATCGAAAGCCCGATTACCAGACAGTCTGTAAGCATAATCAT
>CALWRT010000121.1 GCA_944384015.1 uncultured Lachnospiraceae bacterium
ATTCTCCCGATCGATACATGGGGGTACTTCATAGCCAGCATATGGCAGATGATATCTGTGCCGGCCGTGGTGGAGCCGCGGAGAAAAATCACGGCAAGTCCTGCGCCGATGCACAGGCCTCCAAAAATAGAAGCCAGCATCCGGTCTCCGGCATATGCCGGGAAAAACGGGGTCACCACTCCATCCAGCATGATGGAGTTCACCAATAGCGTGCGCAGTGTCTTCATCGTCATCCTCTTCCCCATATAGCGCCAGGACAGATAAAGAAGCGGTATATTGATCAGCAGTATCATCGTTCCAACCGGAAGCCCCAGCAAATATTTCAGCATAATCGCAATTCCAGAGACGCCCCCCGGGGCAGTGCCAGCCTGCTCCACGAAACAATAGATACCTACAGACATGGAAAGGGAGCCTGCCGCATCCGATAACAGATCTATGGCAGTCTCCCTTCCTTTTACAAAAGTTTTCCACATATGCAGCACCCTTTCCCGCGCGTTATCCACACGCGCCATACCCTATCCACTGTTATACTTCCAGTATTAACGAAAAGGATGCTTTTTAACAGCCTGTGTGCTTTTTATTTCACCGTACTATGTTCTTCCTATTTTCCTTCCTGCTTCTTGGACAGCTCTTTCTTCAGCACTTTGTTTACGCTGATTTCCAGCGCCTTCATAGAAGATTTAATAATATCCTCATCGATTCCAACGCCCCAGTATGTGGTATCGTCCTTCATGACAGACACATAGGATACTGCTTTGGAGGTGGAACCCTTGGTGAGGGAGTGCTCTTCATAGTCGACCAGTTCATAATCGATGCCGAAGTGGTTCTTCAGCGCGTTGCTCACGGCGTCCAGGCGTCCGTTGCCTTGGCCGTTCACATCCACGCTCCTTCCGTCCTGCTCAATGGTCACAATCGCCATAATTCCTTTTTTCTGGACATAATGACAGTCCGTAATTTCAAACACTTCCCGAATGCCAATGTACCGGTCATAGAAAATCTGATAGATCCATTCCGGCGTCAGCTCCTTATGCTCATGATCGGAGATGCTCTTGGCCGTGTAGCCCATATCCTCCCTCATCTTCTCAGGCAGCGAGATGCCGTAATTCTGTTTGAGAATGTAGTTTACGCCGCCTTTTCCCGACTGGCTGTTGATGCGGATCACATCTGCGTCGTACGTACGTCCCACATCCTTCGGATCGATTGGAAGATAAGGAACCGTCCAGTGATCTCTCTCCTGTTCTTCCCGATAAGCCATCCCCTTGGCGATTGCATCCTGGTGGGAGCCGGAAAAAGCTGTAAATACAAGGCTTCCGCCATAAGGCTGGCGGTCGTGTACCTGCATTCTGGTCAGGCGTTCATACCTGGCCGCGATGGATGTCATATTGCTGAAATCCAGGCCGGGATCTACCCCGTAGGAATACATATTCATCGCCACGGTCACCAGATCCACATTGCCGGTTCTCTCCCCGTTGCCGAACAGCGTGCCCTCCACCCGGTCGGCGCCCGCCAGGACGCTCAGCTCTGTGTCCGCAACTCCGCATCCCCTGTCATTATGGGGATGGACGGACAAGATCACGTTATCTCTGTATTTCAGATGCTTGCTCATATACTCGATCTGGCTGGCGAACACATGAGGCATCGCAGTCTCTACCGTCGCCGGAATATTGACGATGATTTTCCGCTCCGGCCTCGGCTGCCATACATCCAGCACCGCATTGCACACTTCCAGCGCGTATTCTACCTCTGTCCCATGGAAGGATTCCGGACTGTACTCGAAAGTAATATTGCCCTCCACTTCTTTTGCCAGCTCCTCCAGCAGCTTCGCCCCATCTACGGCGATCTGCTTGATCTCCTCCTTGGACTTGCGGAAGACCTGCTCCCTCTGAGCCAGAGATGTGGAATTATACAGGTGGACAACCACCTTCGGCGCGCCCTTGATCGCCTCGAATGTCTTGCGGATAATGTGCTCCCTGGCCTGTGTCAGCACCTGGATTGTCACATCCTCCGGAATCATATGATTGTCAATCAGCGTGCGCAGGAACAAATACTCCGTATCCGACGCGGCGGGGAATCCCACCTCAATCTCTTTAAAGCCCACTTCCAGGAGCATTTTATAAAATTCAATCTTCTCATCCAGGCTCATCGGCTCAATCAGCGCCTGATTGCCGTCCCGCAAGTCCACGCTGCACCATATCGGCGGCTTCTCAATGTAATCTTTCTTCACCCAGTCATAGCATTCTTCCGGAGGCAGGAAATAGCCTCTCTGATACTTTTCATAATTCTTCATGCGCATACACTCCTTTTCCCTGTTTTTCATTCCTGCCGCAGCACATTCCCGCGGCGTTCCGTCGGCCCGCTATACGTCCAGCTCATCCATTATACGAGTGCCTGCCCGCTTTGAGACTAGGCTTTCAGAATAAACCTGTATGCCCGCCGGTGCGGGCACCACCAACCATAAAAGCCCTTAGATTGCTCCTCGCTGCGCGTTCCCGCAATCTGACCCGTATTCGCAATCCGGCCTGTCGCCCTGCTTGCTCATACAGGTTAGCGTCTCTAAAGCAAGGATGTCACGTCCTGCGAGCAGTCCGTTTCGTCTCTGCTTTGAGACAGGACTTTTTATAGTAAAAAAAATCTTCCGCCCTAACTGCAAGTATTCCTCACAGCTAGAGACGAAAGATTGTGTAATCTCACGCGGTACCACTCTAATTCATGTTCATCATGCGCTCTGTAAGCACGGGCATACGCCTTATGCTCTCCCCTTGTAACGGTGGGTCTCCGTCTGCGCCTACTCTCCGTGCTGGATTTGGGGCAGCAGCTCCAAGGCGAGTTCCCAATGTCCCTTCCACCGCTTCACATCAACCAGCGGCTTTCTGAAGTCCAGTCCAGAGGTACTACTCCTTTTCTTCGCTTTGTCTGGGTCAATCATACCACACTCTCTTCCAAAAAGGAAGAGGGAAAATAAAAAATGTTGCCGGTGTCTCCTTAGATGCGGGCAGCAACATCCAGCTTCCCGGCAGCCTTCTCCATGAACCGCCCTTCGGCGATGATCACCCGCTCATGGACTGCCTCGCCGACTTTTCCGCAGGCGTCTGAGGCGACGATGTGAAATGTCAGCTTCCTGCCCTCTACCCGGACAAGCTCGCTCTCGCATGTAACTTCCATTCCCATTGGCGTCGCGCTCACGTGGTCTGCTTCCATTCTCGTCCCCACAGTTCCATTGCCTTCCCCTACCGCGTCCAGCACACTCTCCATTGCCGCCCGCTCCATCAGCGCCACAAGGGCCGGCGTCGCGAATACATCCAGCGTGCCGCTGCCCATCGTCTTCGCCGTATTTGCCTCGGTCACTGTCACAAAAGCGCTTCCCTTGATACCTTCTCTCAATTCTTTCATCACTCACCAAATCCTTTCATAGCATAATCCTTTCACTCTTACAAACATCTTATATAGCATCTTCCCGGACGGTTTTTATCCGGAATTGCCGTTCCTGCCCCTTTTCTTTCGTTTCCTCCCAGCATGAGAATTTTTCCCTGTTATTATAACACAGACATTTCGGCACGGGTACTTTTCTTTCACTTTTGACAATCCTTCTCAATTTTGAGCATCCGCCCCCTTATGATTCCGGACAAAATTCTCAAAAATGAAAATATTCCCGCTGCATTTCCGAACATATCCCTTAAAAATAACTGTTTTTCTTTTTGGCACGCCATTTGCTTCTCAAAAAAAATAGAATTTCTACAGAGAGGAAGATGATGTTATGAGTTTACTAGGTATCGTGTTAGGCCTTGGGCTTCTGATCTTTTTCGCCTTCCGGGGAAAATCACTGATCTGGGCAGCTCCTATCTGCGCCTTTGTCGTGGCGCTCACCGGAGGGTTGGATCTGCTCCCGGCGTATACGGAGAGCTATATGTCAGGTTTTGTGGATTTTGTAAAAAGTTGGTTCCCGGCATTCATGCTCAGCGCAATCTTTGGCAAGGTCATGGAAGTAACCGGCGGCGCCCAATCTATCACAAAATTCATTGTAGATAAGATCGGCAGCAAGAGAACCATCTTTGTATCGGTTCTCTGCGGAGGAATCTTAGCTTACGGCGGAGTGTCCGGCTTTGTTATCATTTTTGCCATGTACCCGATTGTCCTTGGCCTGTTCCGTGAAGCGAACATCACCCGCCGGCTCATACCGGCCACCATTATGGCAGGTGCTTTTACCTTCTCCATGTCCGCTGTTCCAGGTACTCCCACCATCCAGAACCTGATTCCGATGGAATACTTCGGTACAACAGCCGCTGCCGCACCAATTATGGGATCCGTATGCGCCGTGATTATGTTTGTAGGCGCCGTACTCTGGCTGGAATATCGTGCCAAGTCCCTTCGTGCCAAAGGAATTGACTTTGATGAGCCTGCTGTTCAGGTAGCATCCTTACCGACAGATAAGCTGCCGAACCCGCTGTTCTCTATCATTCCATTTGTCGTAATTGTCGTTCTCCTGAACTTCTTCAACCAAGATATCGTCGTCTGCCTCCTTGTCGGAATCATCCTCTGTGTGGCGATGAATTTCAAATACATAAAAGATATTGGCGCGACATTCAATGAAGGCGCCCAGAGCGCCGTATCAGCTATTATGAACACTTCAGCGGCGGTCGGCTTCGGTTCTGTCGTTAAGCTTGTTCCCGGATTTGCCGTTCTCACCGCTGCTGTGTTAGGTATTGGCGGCAGTCCGCTCATTGCGGAATCTATTGCCATTAACATACTGGCAGGCGCTACCGGCTCTGCTTCCGGCGGTATGGCCATTGCGCTGGAAGCTATGGGAGAGAGCTTCGTGGCAATGTCTCAAAGTTCCGGTATTCCCCTGGAAGCCTTTCACCGGGTGGCTGCTATTGCCTGCGGAGGTCTGAACACCCTGCCTCATGACGGCGCGGTTGTCACCTATCTGGCTTATTGCGGTATATCCCATAAGGACGGCTACTTTGACATGTTTATGGTCGCCGGACTTGTCCCGATTCTGGCAAATATTGTTGCCATTATCATGGGCACCGTCGGCATCATCTGATCATTTTTAAGGAAGTGCTGGTTTTATCAGCACTTCCTTAAATTATTCCGCCGGATACCCACGGATTTTCTTTCGTTTATACCCATTACGCCCTTCTTAGCCTATCCTTCCCTCCTATGGTTTCCGCCGGACTTGTCCCTTTCATCAGTCCCCATATTTCTCTTCAAAATACTTCTTTCTGCGGGCATAAGTCGTAAAATTCATACCCAGCTTCTCAGCCGCGAGCTTAATCGTCCCGAATTTGCTATAATATTCTTCCATATATTCATATTCGATTTTCTCCAGAATTTCTTTCAGATCAATGCTTCCCGTTTCGTCCGGGCCTTCGAACACAAAAGAATTGTTGAACATAATCTCCTTCATAGACAGAATATCCTGTTCGCTGAGTATCACCACTTGCTCAATATAGTTCTTCAACTCCCGCACATTGCCCGGCCATTGGTATTTGCGCAGGGCCTCATAGGCGTTGATGCTGAATACTTTCTTATCATGGAATTTCTCATTATAATATTTTAGGAAATGATCCGCCAGAGGGATAATATCGTCCGGGCGTTCCCGAAGAGGTGGAATTTGTATGCGAATCACGTTCAGCCGGTAGTAGAGATCCTCCCGGAATGTCTTATCAGCCACCATCTCTTTCAGATCCCGGTTGGTAGCCGCCAACACCCGTACATTTACTTTTACTGGCTGCGTCCCTCCAATGCGCACCAGCTCTCCTTCCTGCAGCACTCTCAACAGTTTTACCTGTAGTTCCAGGGGCATTTCTCCGATTTCATCCAGGAAAATCGTCCCCCCGTCCGCAATCTCGAAATACCCTGCTTTGCCCGTGGATATCGCTCCCGTAAACGCGCCTTTGACATAGCCGAACAGCTCGCTTTCTATCAGGTTGCTAGAAATCGCCCCACAATTCAGCTTTACAAATGGTTTATGACTGCGATGACTGTTCTCATGAATAAATTTTGCTATCTCTTCCTTTCCTGTTCCAGTCTCTCCTAATATAAGCACCGTCGCGTCAGTCTTCGCTACTCGGTTTGCCTGGTACAGCACGGAGCACATATTTCGGTCCTTGGCGATGATCGAAGACCGTCCCTTCAGCGTGTCCATCACTGTCTGGATCTTCTCTTCATATCCGGCCACAAGGGACCTCGTCTCTTCCAACTGGTTCTTCAGCTGGTCAATCTCCCGGAAGTCCCGGTTATTGCTCACAATAATCTGTATATTTCCATTTTCATCTTTTATCGGCGTACTGGTAATATAGACCGTTCTGCCTGTCCTCAAATATTCCTGCTCAATGGTCACCGGTTCCCCTGTCTTCTGCACCATGAGAGAGGCAGATTTTGATATCGTTACATGTTCCAGCTCTTTCATATTCTTGCCCAGAATCTCTTCTCTGCGTACGCCTGCCATCTCCTCGTAGGCTCGGTTTATTTTAATAACGTCGGCGTTCTCATCCGTTATGAAAAAGCCGTCCTTGGAATTCTCAATAATTGCATCCACAGCCTCATACAGCCGTCTCGTATAACGGAGTTCTTCCAACACCGCCTCTATTCCCTGTTCCCGCAGCGCCCCAATATCTAGTTTCCCGTCATATCTGGCAAAATCAAGTTTATCCATATATACCTCCACTATAAACCCCATTCAGACGTTACTCTTATTCTTTATCATAACATAGAAAAACTCCGGCGAAAACTGCCATTGTCTATTCTAACTATCACAATTTTTTATACGCCATTTTCTCCGGACTCTTATAGAACCCGGAGAAAACGGCAATTCACTGTTCCTTTATGGCATAATTGAAATCTGTTATATTATACAGCAACCTCCTCATATCGGCAGTGATATCTCTCTTCGTATTGGCGTATCAGATCTTCCCTGAAATCCGGATGCGCGATCTGAATCAACATCTTTCCTCGCTGCAGCAGCGTCCTTCCTTTCAGATGAGCGATCCCGTATTCTGTCACTACGTAGTCCACATCGTTCCTGGAGGTCGTGACAAAGGATCCTGGCGTCAAATCCATGACAATCTTAGAGATCGTCCCCTTCGTCGTGGAGGGCATGGCGATAATCGACTTCCCGCCTTTGGACATCGTCGCTCCACGTACAAAGTCTACTTGTCCGCCCGGTCCGCTGATCTGTCTGTGGCCGATACTTTCTGAGCATACCTGTCCTGTCAGATCAACCTGTACGCAGGAGTTGATAGAGATCATATGATCATTTTGCATAATGACCGTAGGATTTGTCACATAGTCTACTGACCTCATGATAATATTTGGATTATTATCCACATAATCATACAGTCTTCTCGTACCCATCAAAAATGTGACGATGCTCTTTCCCGGGTTAAAATTCTTTCTCGCGTTTGTGATCACTCCCGCCTCAGCCAGTTCTACCACTCCGTCGGATATCATCTCCGAATGAATGCCCAGATCTTTCTTGTCTTTCAGAAACATAAGCACCGCGTCTGGGATCGCCCCGATTCCCAATTGCAGCGTGTCGCCGTCATGGATAAGCTTCGCGCAATTCTCCCCGATGGCCCTCTCGATTTCTCCTATCTTAGGGGGAGTCAGTTCAATGATCGGCGCGTCATGTAGAACAAAGGCCGTAATCTCAGAGATATGTATTAGGGCATCTCCAAAAGTACGGGGCATCTTCTGATTCACCTGGGCGATCACGGTCTTCGCCGCAGTCACAGCAGGTCTTGTATAGTCCACGGAGATTCCCAGCGACACATAGCCGTCTTCGTCCGGCGGCGTTACATGGATCAACGCAGCATCTAACGGCAGGGGGCCTTCCGTAAAAAGTTTCGGTATCTCGAAGTTGAAGCACGGCGTGTAATCCGCCCTTCCTTCTGCAATTGCCTGGGCAGAGTTTTTCCCGCTAAAAATAGAATTATGGCGGAAATAAGGTTCCATCCCTTCCTTGCAATATTCGCATTTTCCCATGGGCACCTGATGTACGATCTCTACTCCCCGGTACTGTTCCCGGTTGGCTACCATCACTTCAAGCAAATAGGATGGTTCTCCGGCCGCATGCTGTACTGCCACCCGGTCTCCTGAGTGAATCAAAGACAGTGCTTCCTGGGCGGTCATAATCTTACGCTCGTATTCTTCTCTCCAACTCACTTATCAGCCCTCCACTTCAAAGAATTCCTTAGGCATCATCTCATGGCAGGTTGCCTCCACCACAACCTCTCCTCTCTGGTTCGTACAGGTTCCTTTAAACTCTCCGATCCAACCGCTTCTCTTCTCAACCGCACTTGTCAGAACTACTTCCGTTGTAATCGTGTCCCCGAAAAAGACTGGCAGCTTGAACTGCACATACTCGTCCATAAAAATCGTTCCGGATCCCGGCAGCGTCATCCCCATAATGGTTGATATAAAGCTGGACGTCAGAAGTCCATGGGCTATCCTCTGGCCGAATCTAGTCGTCTTTGCAAACTCCGCATCCATATGGATCCGGCTGTAGTCTCCGGTCACGCCTGCAAATGCGCATACATCCGCCTCCGTAATCGTCTTATAAAAGTACGCCTTCGTTCCAACTTTAATCTGTTTCTTTTCTTCCATGATAAAAACCTCCCAGTTTTACAAATTTTTTCTTGAACGATGATTGGATACCTGTTTATTAAGCAATCTTGATGCCAAGTACCAGAAGCCCCATTTTTCAGCATAAACCTGGAAATAGAGCCTTCCAATTCTCAAAATTGACAATTACTGGCCTCCCTCTTTTTCCCCGATAACCATTTTCTTTGCCGCAAATGGGAGCTTATGACGGATTATCAAATTTGATAATCACTTTTTTCCATCTAGGTATTCCTGTATAGCCACGGTTGGAAATCATAGAAGAAATTGAGAAGAATTTTTCAACAGGAAATGTTATGTCCGATAGTTCCTTTCTCCACCGTTTTGTGGTATGATAGCGTCGGTGTGCCGCAGCGGCGCCCTTATCATCAGCCGCCGCTGTTGTGTTGGCCCGGCGCTGCCCGCAGCAGGCGCCGCTTCATGGCTATCACATTTCAAAAAAACACTGATGAAATCAGGATTCCTTTCAGAAAGGATGCTTTTAGATATGAGTCTATTCGGTATCATAGCGGGCCTTGCCCTGCTCATCTTTTTCGCCTTCAAGGGCAAATCCCTCATATGGGCCGCCCCCATCTGCACCGTTATCGTAGCCCTCACCGGCGGCCTTGACTTGTTCCCGGCATATACGGAAAGTTATATGTCCGGATTTGTCGGCTTTGTAAAAGACTGATTTCCCGTCTTCCTGCTCAGCGCCATCTTCGGCAAAGTGATAGAGGCCACCGGCGGAGCCCAGTCGATCACCAAATTTGTCGTGAAAATCCTAGGCAGCAGACGGGCCATTTTCGTCTCAGTGCTGTGCGGAGGGATTATGGCTTACGGAGGCATCTCCGGGTTCGTCATCATCTTCGCCATGTACCCTATCGTCCTTAGCCTGTTCCGGGAAGCAGACATTTCCCGCCGCCTGATCCCGGCAACGATTATGGCCGGCGCTTTCACATTCGCCACGTCAGCCCTGCCCGGAACTCCCACCCTCCAGAACCTGCTTCCGACAGACTATTTCGGGACGGATGCGGGAGCCGCGCCGGTGATCGGCCTCGTGTGCTCAGCCATCATGTTCGCAGGCGCCGTCCTGTGGCTGAATTACCGGTCGAAGTCTCTGCGGGCCAGAGGAATGGGATATGATGAGCCCGCGGTCATTGTATCCTCCAAGCCGGATGAAGAACTTCCCCATCCGCTCTTGTCCGTCATCCCGTTCGCGGCGATCGTCCTCCTGCTCAATATCGGCCGGCAGGACATCATTATCTGTCTGCTGGCGGGAATTATTCTGTGCATTGTGCTGAATTTCCGCTATATAGGCGATATCGGCGCCGCCTTGAATGACGGGGCCGCAAGCAGCGTGTTCGCCGTCACGAATACTTCGGCCGCCGTGGGCTTCGGCTCCGTGGTCAGACTTGTTCCGGGCTTCGCAGTGCTCACGGCGGCTGTGCTGGGCATCGGCGGCAGCCCTCTCATCTCTGAGGCTGTTGCTGTCAGCGTTCTGGCCGGAGCCGCCGGCTCCGCGTCCGGCGGCATGGCCATCGCCTTGGATGCCATGGGTGATAGCTTTATCGCCATGTCCCAGGCTTCCGGCATCCCTCTGGAGGCTTTCCACCGGGTAGCGGCCATCGCCTGCGGCAGCCTGGGCACGCTGCCCCACGACGGCGCTGTGGTCACCTACCTGGCTTACTGCGGCATCTCCCACAAGGAAGGCTTCTTCGACATGTTTATCGTATCCGGGGCTATCCCCCTGCTGGCCACTGTCGTGGCCATTCTCATGGGGACTGCGGGAATTGTATAAATCCCCAGAAGGGCATAGCATCCCACCATGATATCCGCTTTTCCATGGCCGCCTTCACGGCCGACCGTTTCCGTCATTTCACAATCTCAAAAAATTCCTTCGGCATCATTTCGTGGCAGGTGGCCTCTACGACCACCTCCCCCTTCTGGTTCTTGCAGATGCCGGTAAATTCTCCGATGTAAGACCGGCTCCTCTCGTCCACGCTGCTCAGCGTCACTTCCGCGGTAATCGTATCCCCGAAAAATACCGGCGCCTTGAATTTCACATATTCATCCATGAATACGGTCCCGGATCCCGGCATGGTCATCCCCATCACCGTGGAGATGAAGCTGGACGTCAGCAGCCCGTGGACGATTCGCTGGCCGTATCGGGTTGTCTTCGCGAATTCCGCGTCCATATGGATACGGCTGAAATCACCAGTCACTCCGGCGAAGGCGCATACATCCGCCTCCGTAATCGTCTTGTGAAAATAGCCTTTGTCGCCAATGTTTAAAATCCTTTTTTCCATTAAACTTCCTCCGTCTTGTAGCAAATAGTATCTGCTCTTTTTATTATTACATTATACACGGCAATGGACAAACCGGCAACGGACAGCGACAGCCGCGCCGGTAACGGTTCATTACCAGCGCGGCTGCCATTGTCTTATGTTTTCGCCAAACGAGACCTGTCTCGCCGCTATTCTTTCCGGAATGTTCAGAAAAAGATCTGGCGGTAAGCCACTCTCCCGTCTATCATAGTAAGCAAAGGTATAAACATCCGGTTTCCTTCGATAGAGTTTCCCCAATAATCTGCAAAATTTCTGTTGGCATCTACCACATCCAGTACCGTAACATCCGCAGGCATTCCTGGCATCAGTTTTCCTGCCCGGTGGGCAATCCCCAACGCTCGCGCCGGATTTATGGTCACGCACTGCAGGATTTTCTCTGTGGGCATACCTACTGCGCTGAGCATACACATTGCATAGAGCAATGAGAAACCGGGTCTGACATACTCGCTAATCCGCACGCAGTCGCTGCTGATGATATCTGGCTGGAAGTTCTGGGACATGGCCATCTCCAGATGGGGGATGCTCCAATGAACTCTCCCGTGGCAGTCGTCCATCAGAACACCTCTCTCCTTTGCCCGGCGCACTGCCGGATGGATCGTCCCGTCTTGAAGGAAGATCGTCTCCTTCTTCGTCTGATAGATATGGGCCGCAATATCTCCTGGCCGCAAGGCGTTAAACAATTCCTCCACAGTCACATTATCCGGAAGATTGTCGTAATGAACCACTACCGGACAATGATAACCCTTTTCTTTCAGCGATTCACTGATCTCCAGCCCTCGATACAAGGCAGCCATTCCATGATCCCCCAGTGTCCCCTCGCACATCCGTACCTTCAGTCCGCGCAGTACATCTGGATGGCTGCGAAACTGCTTCTCAATCAGATCCGGCCGGAAATCCGCCGGATCATGATCTTCTTCATGCAGACACAGGCTTTTATTTCCAAAGGTGGACACATTCAGATAGGAGTAGGTATGCGCCTCATAGCGGATGATATT
>CALWRT010000122.1 GCA_944384015.1 uncultured Lachnospiraceae bacterium
AAGTAATGAAACAAATTCCTTATGGGAAGGTTATTACTGTCGGGAAAATCCGTGAGTATTTTGCTATACAGAATGGGGCTGATTTTACAGAGCCTATTACAGCCGGAATATTTGTATCTATCGCGGCTTGGGCAAGCTTCCAGCGCTCTGAAGATGAAACTCCATACTGGCGAACCTTAAAAGCAAATGGCGAGCTGAACGCCAAGTATCCCGGCGGCATAGAGGCTCAAAAAGAGAAATTGGAAGCAGAAGGACACACAATTATTCAAAAAGGTCGTAAAAATATTAAATACTACGTGCAGGACTATGAGAAAGCATTATTTTGCTTAGGGTAAGACTATATGTTGGACGGGGGGATATTCCTGTCTGATACCTGTCTGTCATTAAGGCGGTTTATTCAAGAATTGTAATTTTTATCTGCATACAAAAAGTAAATTTTCACGGGGATGAAGAGCCGGGACCGTATGGTCGTCCAGCATTTTCTCTATTTGTTCCGCACATTGCTGCGCCAGCTCAGGATACTGCTTAAACAGTTCCATAGATTCTTCTGTGTCAACTTCTTTTATGCGCCTCAGGAATTCCGGCAACGACATATGTTCCCTTGCTTTCCAATTATATGGGTGTCGGTCTGCCGACTGTAGTATCGACACTCAAATGCAAGGAGTCTTTTGCGGCTGTATAAAATGAAATGATCTGTGCGTCATGTTTCACGCATGCGCGAAAGGCCCCAGTTGTTGACATGTCAACAGAGCGTATATTATAATAAAACCCAATAGAGGCCAGACGCAGGAGTGTTGCGCCTGCATAAAACAGAATAGAGAAAACAGGCGGTGCCGCTGTTCTTTGTATGACACAGAGAGAGCGGTTAAAAGGGAAACAGGTGGAAGTCCTGTGCGAACTCGTCACTGTAAGCAGGGAGTGTATGGCAGATGTATTCGGATACAGCCACTGATGAAAATTGGGAAGGCTGCCATGCATGGCGATCTGTAAGCCAGGAAACCTGCCGTCTTGTTGGTACAGGAAGAGCGCTTCCAGATCACGAGTAATTGATTGTACTGTAAGTTGTATGCTAGCTGCAGTCCTTTTGCTATTCGGTAAAAGGACTGTCTGTTTTTCCTGTACTTTTTTGCGGGATTGCCCTTGGAAACCACCACTTGGCGGCCTCAAGCAATGTATAGCGGTAAGAAAGAGGAGGAAAAACAGATGAAGAGAAAAATGATCACCCAGATGATTGCTGTTATGATGACAGCGGCATTCGTGCTGGCTGGATGTACAGCATCCCAGGATACGTCTGCGGATACTGCGGCAGAGCCTGCCAAGGCAGGCGAAGAGGCAGAAGGAGCGGAGGAAGAGGCCTCCCAGGAGGAGAGCCAGGTGCTAGAAGAAGCGCCGGAAGAGGAGAACTATGATACTGGGGATGCCAGCCTGGATAATCCCCGCAACCAGGATGCGATTGGGGAACAGGAACTTCTGGTGGTGAGCTTCGGTACAAGCTATAATGACAGCCGTCGGCTGACCATCGGGGCAATAGAGGATGCTATGGAAGAAGCATTTCCAGGATATTCGGTGAGGAGGGCGTTCACAAGCCAAATTATTATCGATCATGTGAAATCAAGGGATAATGTGGCGATTGATAATGTGACAGAGGCGCTGGAGAGGGCGGCGGATAATGGGGTAAGTACCCTGGTGATTCAGCCGACCCATCTGATGAATGGCCTGGAATATACTGATTTCGTGAATGAGGCAGCTGAGTATTCTGACGCGTTTGAGAAGATTGCGGTGGGAGAACCGCTGCTGACAAGCGATGAGGATTTTATGGCCGTGGTGGAAGCGATCACATCGGATACGCCTCAGTACGACGACGGGGAGACGGCAATCTGTTTTATGGGTCACGGCACAGAGGCAGATTCCAACATCGTATACGCCAAGATGCAGCAGATGCTTTCCGATGGAGGATACGATAACTATTATGTGGGGACAGTAGAGGCAGCTCCTACGCTGGACGATGTGCTTGAAGCTGTGCAGGCAAAGGAATATAAGCGGGTTGTTCTTCAGCCGCTGATGGTGGTTGCGGGGGACCACGCGAATAATGATATGGCGGGAGACGGGGAAGACTCGTGGAAGACGGTATTCGAGGAAGCGGGTTATGAAGTTGTCTGCGTGGTGAAAGGATTGGGAGAGCTGCCGGCAGTGCAGGAATTGTTTACAGAGCATGCCCAGGCAGCAATGGACAGTCTGTAGAAGGCAGAAGACGGCAGAGTTACCGGCCATAGAAGGGGATAAGAAAGAATAAGGGTGTGGCCGGGGTGGGCGCCCCGGCCAAGCGACAAGGAAGAGCGAGGGATAGGTATATGACCAGGAGAAAAATATGGATGGCAGCTATGATAACGGCAATCATGCTGGGAATCGTTGGCTGCGGCGGAGGAGAGCAGACTTCCCAGACAAATGGAGGGCAGGCAGACGCGTCCCAGGATGCCGGGGAAACAGGACAGGCAGATGAGGGCCGCGAGAGCGGGGAAGATGAACAGAAAGAGGAAGATACGGAAAGCTTGGTGGCCACAGCTCAAGAGATGGGCACTGTGGAGGAGGGTGTGGAAGCGTGGATGACCCCTATCTACGGGGACAGCCTTGTGAACGGTACTTATCCTGTCACCGTAGATTCTAGCTCAGCGATGTTCCGCATTACGGAATGCGAGTTGGCCGTTCAGGACGGACGGATGACAGCGAAGATGACGATGGGAGGAACCGGATACCGGTATGTCTTCCTGGGTACCGGGGAGGAGGCAGCGCTTGCGTCAGAAGCCGACTATATTCCTTATGAGGAAGATGAGGAGGGAGTCCACTCCTTTACTGTGCCGGTGGAGGCGCTGGACAAGGGGATTGCCTGCGCCGCGTTCAGTAAAAATAAAGAGAAATGGTATGACCGGACAATCGTATTCCGGGCTGATTCCTTGCCGCTGGAAGCTTTTCAGGATGGAGTGATTGTCACTTGCGAGAGTCTGGGCCTGGCAGATGGAGAGTACGAGGTAGATGTCCGCCTGGAAGGGGGTTCCGGGAGAGCAAATGTGGATTCTCCCGCGCGTCTGTCTGTGGAAAATGGACAGGCGACTGCTGAGATTATCTGGAGCAGCGGGAATTATGATTATATGAAAGTGAACGATGTGCAATACGATGCGGCACTGATCGACGGACGGTCGGCATTCACGATACCGGTGACGTGCTTTGACCGGGCAATGCCGGTTATTGCCAATACGATTGCGATGAGCACCCCTCACGAGATCGCATATACGCTTCATTTTGACTCGGCATCCATTGTGCCGGCTGTATAGTGAGGGGTAGTGTGAGAGGCCGGGCAAGGCGGCTGCTCTTAGCGGCGGCATTCATTTTGCTGATGCTGGCGGGGTGCGCCAGGAATCCGAGTCTGGGAGAAGCGGCGGAAGAGGAGACGGCAGCAGGCAGAGAGGCAGAAGATACAGCGGCAGGAGATACAGCGATAGGAGATACAGCGGCAGGAGAAGCAAAGGCGCCGGCGGAAGTATATTGGGAGGATTTGGACTATGCGGGCAGTCTGCAGCTCTCCTATGCCGAACAGTTTTCCGTAGACTATTACGGGGACGGCTATGCCCTGGTGGAAATTGCGGATGGCAGCCGGTATCTTGTCGTGCCGGAACAGATGCCTGTGCCGGCAGGATTGGAAGAAGAGGTCATTGTACTGCAGCAGCCGCTGAACAGCATTTACTTGGTGGCTACGTCTGCCATGGATTTGTTCCGAGCACTAGATGGGATCGGCAATATACGGTTGTCTGGGACGGATATGTCCGGCTGGTATATTGAGGAGGCCAGAGAGGCGATGGAGGCCGGGCAGATGCTGTATGCAGGGAAATACAGCGCTCCGGATTATGAATTGATTTATTCAGAGGGCTGCGATCTGGCGGTAGAGTCCACGATGATCTACCATACGCCGGAGGTGAAAGAACAGTTGGAACAGCTGGGGATCCCGGTGCTGGTAGAACGTTCCAGCTATGAGAGCCATCCCCTTGGCAGGATGGAGTGGATGAAACTCTACGGGGTACTGCTGGATAAGGAAGAGATGGCTGAAGAACTCTATGAGGAACAGCTGCGCAATCTGGAGAATGTGCTGGGGCAGGAGAACAGCGGCAAGACGGTAGCTTTTTTCTACATTAATTCCAACGGGATTGTGAATGTGAGAAAATCTGGGGATTATGTGGCGAAAATGATCGAGCTGGCGGGAGGAGAATATATTTTCCAAGATCTGACAGAGGAGGAAAATGCGCTGTCTACGATGAATATGCAGATGGAAGCGTTCTACGCGGGGGCGAAGGACGCGGACTATATCATTTATAACAGCGCAATTGACGGGGAACTCCATACGATAGAGGAATTGCTGGACAAAAGTAGCCTTCTGGCAGATTTCAAGGCGGTTCAGGAGGGGAATGCCTGGTGTACGGGGCAGAACATGTTCCAGGAGAGTATGGGGATCGGTGATATGATACTGGATATCCACACAATATTGACGCAAGAGGATCCTCCCTCAGAGGCGCTGCGCTATCTGCACAGGCTGGAGTGAGATGGGAAGGAGAAGATGACAGGTGGACGAAAGAAGGCGCGCAAGGTATATCGGTTCCTTTCTTTTGTTGGCAGCGCTGCTGGGAGTGCTGTTTGGCTGGAATATTTATTCAGGGTCTCTGCATTTGCCGACCAGGGAAGTGTTGGAAGTCCTGCTGTCTGGGGAAGGGGAGAATGCGGCGATTGTATGGGACATCCGTCTTCCGCGGATACTGGCGGCGATTCTCCTGGGAGGAGCCTTATCGGTCTCGGGCTTTTTGCTGCAGACCTTCTTCGCGAATCCCATTGCCGGCCCGTTTGTGCTGGGGATTTCATCCGGTTCCAAACTGTGTGTGTCATTGGTGATGATTTTCCTGCTGGGGAGAGGGATTCTGATTAGCTCCTGGATGATGATTGCCTCCGCTTTCGTGGGAGCCATGCTCTCTATGGGCTTTGTCTTGGCTGTCTCCCACCGGGTCCGGCAGATGTCCCTGCTTGTCATCAGCGGTATGATGGTAGGATACATCTGTTCAGCAATTACGGATTTTGTCGTGACATTTGCGAATGATTCCGACATAGTAAACCTCCATAACTGGTCGATGGGAAGTTTCTCAGGAATTTCTTGGGACAATATTAGGGTGGTGTTCCCGGTGGTGGTGGCTGCCCTTGTGGGGACCTTCCTTCTCTCGAAGCCGATCAGGGCATATCAGATGGGGGAGGCCTATGCCAGGAATGTGGGGGTCAATATCCGGCAGTTCCGCATAATGCTGATTCTGCTGTCCAGCGTGCTCTCCGCCTGTGTGGCTGCCTTCGCGGGACCAGTGTCCTTTGTTGGGATTGCAGTCCCTCAGCTGGTTAAGCAGCTGTTCGGGACGGCGAAGCCAATGATTATGATACCGGCTTGTTTTCTCGGAGGAGCGGTTTTCTGTCTGTTTTGCGACTTGATTGCGCGGACAGTATTTGCGCCGACGGAGCTGAGCATTAGCTCTGTGACGGCAATTCTCGGTGCGCCGGTGGTGATCGCTGTCATGGTGCGAAGAAGGAGCAGGGCATGGGGGGAAGGAGCTTAGGAGACAGAAGATGAGCGAGTATTTTGTGTACACGGAACATATGGCTGTGGGCTACGGGAAGGATCCTATTATAGAGGAGATTTCGATTCATGTCAGGAAGGGTGAGATCCTGACGCTGATCGGCCCGAACGGTTCCGGCAAATCAACCATTTTGAAGAGCCTTATCCGTCAGCTGGATCTGATCGCAGGCACCGTATGGCTGGACGGGCGCAGGATGAACGATATGGAAGAGGCCGAGACTGCAAGGCGGCTGTCGATCTTGATGACAGACCGAATAAAACCGGAACTGATGACATGTGAGGACGTGGTGGAGACCGGTCGGTATCCATATACGGGAAGGCTGGGGATTCTCACGTCCCAAGACCGGGAAAAAGTACGAGAAGCCATGAAACTGGTTGACGCATGGGAGCTGAGGGATACGGATTTTACCAGGCTCAGCGACGGACAGCGGCAGAGAGTTCTGTTGGCGAGAGCTATCTGCCAGGAGCCGGAGATTATCGTGTTGGATGAACCCACCTCCTACTTGGATGTGCATTATAAGCTGGAGTTATTGTCTATCCTGAAGCATCTGGTGAAGGAGAAGAATTTGGCTGTTGTTATGTCTCTTCATGAGCTGGATCTGGCGCAGAAAGTATCGGATCAGATTGTATGTGTGGGAAAAGGCGGGATAGAACGGTGCGGGCCTCCGGAAGAAATCTTCACTGGCGGCTATATCCACAGCCTCTACGGAATTGTATCTGGAAGTTATCTGGAAAGTTTCGGCTGTCTAGAGATGGAGGCGGTGAAGGGAGAACCGGAAGTGTTTGTGATAGGCGGCGGAGGAAGTGGGATACCGACATATCGGAGGCTGCAAAGAGGCGGAATCCCATTTGCGGCAGGGATACTCACGGAGAACGATC
Organism: uncultured Lachnospiraceae bacterium; assembly: GCA_944384015.1. Taxonomy (GTDB): domain Bacteria; phylum Bacillota; class Clostridia; order Lachnospirales; family Lachnospiraceae; genus JAGTTR01. The sequence continues at coordinate 6,536 of CALWRT010000122.1, forward strand.
TGGATTACCCGGTGGCTGCCGCTCTGGCATCGGAGGTGATTAAGGAAAAGGCCTTCTGCCCAGCTGGAGAGCAGACATATGAGCATGCGGTTAGCGTGATGTCCCGCTGCGGGCGTGTGATCTGCAGCCTGAAGACATTCGGGCCTTTCAACGAGATCTGCCGGAGGCTTAAGGAAGAAGCGAGGATGCGGGGGATTTTGGAAGAAGAGTGAAAACAGCAAGGGATCAAGAGAGGAAGGGAAGAGCTGGATGCCCGACACGTTGGAGAGTAACGTGCCGGGTATTTTTTATTTACTCTGAAAGCCCAGTCGCAAAGCATAAGCGGGCCTGGGCTGCAAGCCGCCCGCCCGTCTTTGCTTTGAGACTGGGCTTTGGGATGAGTACCTATAAAAGCCCACGAATGGCTGCGCACAGAGTGCTCCCGCCATTCGCCCCGTATTCGCAATACGGCCTAACGGCCTGCTTGCTCATAGGGATGAGCGTCTCGAAAGCATAGCCGGCCTGGGCTGCAAGCCGCCCGCCCGTCTTTGCTTTGAGACTGGGCTTTTATAATATATTTGTCACTTTTGGGATGGGTAAAACGTGTTATAGACAGAGGAGGTGGGAAAGTGACGGTTGAACAGATGGTCGGCGAGTACAGCAATCTGCTGTTTAAAATATGTATTGTTATGCTGGCCGACGAGCAGGATACGCAGGATGTTATACAGGACACGTTTTGCGCGTATCTGGAGAAACAGCCCCAGTTTGCAGACAGGGAGCATGAGAAAGCCTGGCTCATACGGGTGGCGGTAAACCGCTGCAAGGATATTCTGCGGTTTCGAAAGAGGCATCCCTCCATCTCGGAGGAGAAGCTGAGAGGCAGGGGGATTGATCTTCCGGCAGACGGCGAGGACCGGCAGGTACTGGAAGCTCTGTGGGAGCTGCCTGCCAGACAGAGATCGGTCATATATCTCTATTATGTGGAAGGTTACCGTATTCGGGAAATCGCCAAGATGCTTAGAATTTCAGAGCAGGCGGTGAAGAAGAGAATGCAGAGGGGTAGGGAACAGCTGAGGATGGCGCTGAAGGAGGAGTGGGAATGATAGGATCGAAGATAAAAGAGGCAATGAGGCATGTCAATATACGACAGGAGATGAAAGAGGAAATTCTTCAGCATGTGCTGGAGAGAGAACAGCAGATAGAGGTCAGTGAAATACCCAAGTCCCGCTGTAAGGGTACAGGGAGAAGGAAGAGGCTTGGAAGGGCGAGAAAGGTTGTCCAGGCGGCAGCGGCGCTGGGAATGGTATTGGCAGTGGGGATACCGGTGCAGGCGGGCATCCGACATCTGCTGAGG
>CALWRT010000123.1 GCA_944384015.1 uncultured Lachnospiraceae bacterium
CTGAACGAGCTTGGCGGCAAGCATGGTATCGGCATTGCAGATATTGTGGAGAACCGGGTCGTTGGGATGAAGTCCAGGGGCGTTTATGAGACTCCCGGCGGCACCATCCTGATGGAAGCGCATCAGCAGCTGGAAGAGCTTATCCTGGATCGGGACACTTTCGAGGTGAAGAAGGATCTGGGAAGCAAATTCGCCAGCATTGTATATGAAGGAAAGTGGTTTACTCCCCTGCGGGAGGCGATCCAGGCGTTTATGGAATCTACCCAGCAGTACGTCACCGGCGAGGTAAAGTTCAAGCTATACAAAGGAAATATTATCAAGGCCGGGACAACTTCTCCATATTCCATGTACAGCGAGTCGCTGGCAAGCTTCACAACCGGCAGTTTGTACGACCATCACGACGCAGAAGGCTTCATCAACCTGTTCGGACTTCCGCTGAAGGTTCGTGCTCTGCGGATGGCGAATGTGGAGCACAAGGACGCAGAATAGCTATCATTTCAAAATAAAAAGGGATATCCTTCCAGCGCTGCGGCGCTTGGGGATATCCCTTATCTGCTTTATCATTCATCTATGCCTTCTTCACAGCCATACACTCTGTATCAGCCATGCATAGAAAAGCTGTCCATCTTATAGTGGGAGAGGTTTTCATGTACGCCTCTCTCATCTGCCTGGGCAATCTGCTCATCCCTATTTTTCTTAAACTCCTGGACAGAGCAGTGGCTGCTGGGCCCGCCCACGCAGCCGCCTTCGCAGGCCATGCCCTCAATAAAATCGGCAGGCAGACGGTTCATCTTCAGGAGCAGGAGCGCCTTCTTACAATCGGCGGCTCCGTTGCATTCCTGCACCCGGATGTCTCCGGTTGGCTCTCCCATCTCTTCCATACAGCGAAGCACTGCCTTCGTCACCCCTCCATTATTTCCGAACCGCTTGCCGAACACGCTTGCCTGCTGGGTTGTAATCGGCTCCGGCTCCAGCTCCACTCCTTTGGCGCGCATCATTGCCCGTATCTCGCCGAAGGTTAACGCATAGTCTGCATTGCCCTCCAAGCCCGAAAACATGGCTTCATGCTTCTTGGCCACACAGGGGCCGATAAACACTGTCACCGCATCCGCATCCTGAGCCTTCACCATTCGGGAGACCCCGCACATAGGTGATACGGTTGTTGATATGTTCTTCACAAGCTCTGGATAAAACTTCTTGATCATGCTGACAAATGCCGGGCAGCAGGAGGTTGTCTTTTTCTCCCCCTTCTTGTACGCCTCGGCCCACTCCTCTGCCTCAGACGCGGCCGTCATGTCTCCTCCCAGGCCTACCTCAATCATATCCAGGAACCCCATCTTCTTCAGCGCCGTTCTCCAGCTGTCCATCGTGATGTCCTTCCCGAACTGCCCTTCCGTGGAGGGCGCCACCAAAGCGACTACATGCCTGCCCTCCCGAATCGCGTTAATGACATCCACAATAAAACTCTTGGAGCTGATCGCCCCGAAAGGGCATCGGTGTATACATTGACCGCAATTGATGCACTTTTGCTCATCTATGTAAGCGATGCCGGTCTCTGGATCCATCTGGATAGCATCCACCGGGCAGCTTCTCTTACAGGGGCGTATCAAGTCGGCGATGGCATTGTATGGACAAGCCTGAGCGCATTTTCCGCATTCCTTGCACAGAGAAGGATCGATATGGGCCCTCTCTCTTCCCATCTCAATGGCGTGGAACCGGCAAGACTGCTGGCATGCCCGGCTCATACATTTCTGGCAGTTGTCTGTCACGACAAATCTGGAGATCGGGCAGTCCTCACATGCTGCATCGATAATCTGCACAATGTTGTCTGACTTCCTTCCGCACGGTGCCTTTCCCTGTGCCAAGCGAATCCTCTGGCGGATAACCTCCCTCTCTTTGTAGATACAGCAGCGGAATCTAGCCTTCGGCCCCGGAATCATCTGGAATGGGAGTTCTTCCTTCCTCTCTTCCAGCCTGCCTTCAAAAGCCAATTTCGCCACCTCATAGAGCACTTCGTGCTTAATATTCAATATGGTCGCGTCATTTTTAATCATGTCTCTTCTTCTTCTCCTATCTTTTCCGCCTATGCTTGATATTTTTTTATCAATTTTTTCAAAAATATAGTTGAAAATTATTGAACTTTTTTCTCAAAAGTGCTTAAATATAATTATATAGATCTGATATAACTTTATTTTACATGAGTTGCATCAGAAACGCAATAGGTAAATTGCGCCCATCTATTGTTAAAATTTTAATTATTGAAAGGAAGTCTGGTTATGAACACACTCGAGTACGCCAAACAGCAGCTTAACAACCATCAATCTGTACTGACCGTTCTCAAGAGGGATATTTCTTATAACACACAGGAAGATCCCTTCCACACGATCTTGAGTAAGCTTCAGGAAGACAAAGATTTCTTCTCCGGTTCCATCGTCGCCTCCAAGCTTGTGGGAAGAGCCAGCGCTCTCCTTCTGCTCTACGGAGGAGCCAGGGAAGTTTATGCCCAGGCAATCAGCATTCCAGCTGTGGAATGTTTCCGCGCCCACCGCATCAAGCTTTCCTATGACCTTCTGCTGGACCGCATCTCTATGGAAGAGAACCCTGTCCTCGCTGATTATGAAAAAAGATGTTTGGACATCTCTTCTCCCTTTCAGGCTTATGAGATGTTCACCCGCCTGGTTCAGGAAGAAAAACAATCGGAGCCGCATATCTGAGGCTTTTTAACCATAGAGATCATGAATATGATAACTGCGGATCATTCCGTACTGCGCACTGCAGCATGACAGAGAGGAATCCTGCTCTCAGGATTCCTCTCTGTCAAGTCCCGCCTGCATATGACGCTCTCTCTGCTTTCTATACCGTTCCACATTTCCTCTGATTTCTTCTCGCTCTTCTTCTGTCAGCGGGCGAATCACCTTGGCTGGGCTTCCAAACGCCAAGCTTCCGTCAGGGATCACCTGTCTGCCGGTTACTAAGCTTCCCGCCCCGATAATACAGTTTGACCCGATACGCGCACCGCTTAAGATAACAGCTCCCATACCAATCAGCACGTTGTCGCCGACTTCGCACCCATGGACGACTGCACTGTGGCCAATAGCCACACGGTTCCCGATGCGCAGCGGCTTATCCCCATCTTCGTGCAGGACGGCCCCGTCCTGAATGTTTGTCTGACTGCCGATAGTCACTTGATTACTGTCTCCTCGTATAACCGCCCGGTACCAGACAGAGCACTCTTCTCCCATCGTAACATCTCCGATCACATCCGCAGAATAAGCCACGAATGTACTGGCAGGAATATGGGGAGTCTGTTCTCCTACCTGCCGGATATGATTCTTACCTGCCATTTTGTCTCTCCTCCTTTTCCGCCATCATCCGCTCTTGGGTTTTCTTCTACTGCCTTCCCGTGCTTCCGTATCCGCCTCTGTCCTCATTGCCTTCCAGAGAATCTTCCCGGAATATCAGATGCGGCTGATTCTCCATAATACGGAACTGACAGATCCGATCGTTCACCTCGATCACCGTATCCCGCAGGGCATATGACGGGAAGAACCACTGGTCATTGGGCCCGCAGTAAGAATTGTCAATAATACCCATGGAGTTCACCTGGATTACCCCGAAATTCTTAAACGTGCTGCTTCTTGGCACAACGTGGGCCTCATATCCCTCAGGAAGGGCCATAGCCACCCCCAGCGGGATCAGTTGAAATTCCCCGGCCTTCATCTCTACTTTCTTGGCTGCCCGCAAGTCAATCCAATCAGATTTCCCTGCAATATAATCCAGGCGTTCTATCGCATCCGTAAAATATTTTACTCTAATTTCCTGCATAATTATCTCCTTTTTATATATTCTTATCTTGATGCCTTCATCCTATCAATGTTCAGCCGGACGCTGAAGAAAGCGCCAAAAGCGATTCACGTACCGCGATGCGGCATTTTCTGAGACAAATCTGCGCGCGTCCTGCAAAGCAGTTAAGGAAACTCTGATCATATCAGAGTTCCCCTAGTTGCCGCATGCAATGCTGATTTCGTTAAAGCGTCCGAGAATATCATCCACATTCAGCGCTGCCTTCTCTTCCCCCGCCGCGTCAATGATGCATTCTCCCTCGTGCATCATCAGCAGGCGGCTGCCATACTCCACCGCGTAGCGCAGATTGTGGGTGACCATAATGGTCGTTAAGCGCTTCTCCCTTACAATCTCGTCGGTCAGCTCCATGATCGTCTCTGCCGTCTTCGGATCCAGCGCGGCTGTATGCTCATCCAAAATGAGAAATTCGATGGGAGTCATGGTAGACATCAGCAATGCCAGCGCCTGCCTCTGCCCTCCGGAAAGGGAGCCGACTTTCACGTCCAGCTTATCTTCCAGCCCCAGCCTCAGCCGGCTCAGCTCTTCTCTATAGTAGGAGATTCTCTTATCATTCACTCCTCGGCTGAGGAGATAATGCTTCCCTTTGTTGTCTGCCAGGGAGAGGTTCTCTAAGATTGTCATTCCAGGGGATGTCCCCGCCGCCGGGTTCTGGAATACCCTTCCAATTTTCTGATGGCGGGAGAACTCCTTCATCCCCGTGATATCTTTTCCGTCCATAATAATCTGGCCGTTTTCCACGTCGATACTTCCGCAGATAATATTCAGCAGGGACGTCTTGCCGGAACCGTTGCTGCCCACCACCGACACAAATTCCCCGTCCCGTATGGACAGGTTAAAATCTCTGAACAGGCACATTTCATTGATCGTGCCCGGATTGTAGTATTTATCAATGTGCTTCAGCTCAAGCATGATTTCTCACCTTCTTCTTGCGGTCTGCTGTGACAATCAAAATAATCAGGAACAGAACTGCCATGATCAGCTTCATATCTGTCGTCTCCAGGCCAAGATTCATTGCCAGCGCAACACATGCCCGATAGAACACCGACCCGATGACCACTGCTGTGGTCGCCTTCATCCATCTGGCATTTTTGAAGACACTCGTCCCAATAATCACGCTGGCCAGGCAGATCACCACAGTGCCGGTGCCCATGCCCAGCTCAAAGAACCGCTGCTGCTGACACATGACGCTTCCGCCCAGCGCCACAAGCCCGTTGGAAATGGCAAGACCGATGATTTTCATTGTCCCGCTGTCCTTGGCGAGCGTGGTCACAAGCCGCTCATTATCCCCGGTGGCCCGCAGGAGCATGCCCGATTTTGTCTTCAGGTACAGGTCTAACAGTACCTTTACCATCACGGCTACGACAGCAATGACCATCAGCGTCTTATAAGAAGCCAGACCCTGGGGGATCTGATTGATCCACTCGTTGTCAAACGCTGTCTCTGATCCGAACAGCGGAACATTGGCCATGCCCGCAATTCGGTAATTCACCGTATATAGCCCCGTCATTACAATAATGCCGGCCAGAAGATCCCGCACTTTACATTTCACATGGATCAGTCCTGTACAGGCGCCAGCCGCAGCGCCGGCCAGCGCCGATATCAGAAAAGCCGCGTAGGGATTCCCTCCCTTTGTCACGATGGCAGCCGTGACGGCAGCCCCCAGGGGGAAGCTGCCATCCACTGTCAGATCTGGAAAATCCAGTATTTTATATGTGATGTAGGATCCCAGGGCCAGGATACCGTAGATCAGTCCCTGCTCCAGGACGCCGATAATGAGTGTCATATGCCTTCACGTCCTCTTTTCTCAGATATTCTGTCGACCTTGCCTGTTCTGCGCCATGTTCTATTCTGCCGAAATCTCAGCAAAAGTCTCGATTGCCCGCTCCTGGGCGGATTCCGGTATCGTGATGCCAAGATTTTCCGCCACCGCCGTATTCAGGTACAAACCGCTGTCGGCGATAGACTCATAGGGAAGCTGGGAAGCCTCTGCCTCTCCCTTCAAAATCTGGGCTGCCATCTTGCCGGTGGTCACTCCCAAGGCCACATAATCCAAGCCTTCTGCTGCCAGGCAGCCTTTCCTTACCTGCTCGATCTCACTGCCAAACACTGGGATTCCCTGGGCATTCGCCTTATCTAAAATAGTAGGCAGAGCCTGTACTACCGTATTGTCGGTTAGGTTGTTCAGGCAGTCTACTTTGGCAAGCAGAGTGTCTGCCGCCAGAGACACTTCCGATATTGTGGAAATGCCTACCGTCTCCAGTGTAAATCCATACTTTTCCACCGCCGCCTCATACTCAGCGATGGCAGACTCCGAATTGGCCTCGCTGGTTGTGTAAATAATGCCGATCGTCTCCGCCTCCGGCAGCAGCTCTCTGATCATTTCCAGCTGCTTCTCGACCGGAAGCTTATCACTCGTCCCTGTGATATTGCCCACAGAGGAGCCGTCCTCATTGGCCAGCTGGGCGGCCACCGGATCGGTGATTGCCGTGTAGATCACCGGGATATCCGTATTCATCGCCGCATTGTAGCAGCTCTGGGCGCTGGGCGTTGCGATGGCGCAGATCATATCCGGACTGCCGGATACCAGGTCCGAAGCAATCTGATTCGCGTACTCGGTGGATGACTCTGCGTTCTTGTAATCAACAGTCAAGTTCTCCCCTTCTACAATACCCTCCTCGGCAAGCCCCTGCAGAAAACCTTCCCGGCAGTTGTCCAGGGAGCCGTGTATCGCGAACTGGGAAATGCCGATGGTGTAGGAAGCCCCGTCCGCCGCTTCCGCCGACGTCTCTTCCGCCGAGGAAGCCTCAGACTGGGCGGAAGTATCCTCTCCAGCTCCGCTCCCGGAAGATGCGCATCCTGTCATAAGTACGGCTGCTGCCATCAATATGGCGATCATATTCTTTTTCATCACTATTCTCTCCTTTTCTCTGTTCTCCATAATGGTATTCACAGACTGCGGGAAGACTCCGATTAGGGCGGCGCACTTGTCAGCGCTTCTCTGGATACGCGTACAAAACAAAACGCCTCAGAAATATCTCTACTTCTGAGGCGGTAATGTATCATTCATCATCGCGGTACCACTCAAATTGACAAGCAATTGTCCACTCTCTCATGTACTAACATACATGCCGGCTTGATAACGGGTTCGGCTCCCGCCAGCGCCTACTCTGCTGTTCCTGTTCATTTCGGGCTGTCCTCAAGAGTCCATTCAATCAGCTGTCCGTACCGCGCTTCCACCGCCGGCGGCTCTCTGTCACTTCCTGAACTGACCTACTATTCTCTCTCTTCGGTTTCTTCTTTCTTCTGTTAGAAATAACATTACTGCTTTTTGATCCGTTTGTCAAGAAATTTTTGTTTTAGAAACTATAGTATTCCTGGGCGCACTCATCGCACATCACATAGCTGGAATCCCATATATCCCGCGTGCCGCTTCCAAAAAATTTCTTTCCGCAGCTGTCGCATTCCGTCCTGCCCGCGAAGAGGGCGGCCAGAGCGATTACTGCAACTGCTCCGATGATTCCTGCCGTTTTCTTAGATACTTTCTTCGTTCCGTTTGTGTTCTTTGTGTTGTTTTCGTTATACATTTGTTTTCCCTCCTGTATGATGATTTGTCCTCACGGATGAGGTGTTCTTGATGATTTTATTATACAGAAAGGTTTTCGCAATTTTGTTTCGGGAACTGATCAGCCGTCCTGCCTTTTAGTTTTTCTGCGGTTTTCAAAATAGACGAAGGCATCAACCGCATCCAGAATGTCTTGGAAAGTCTCCCGCGGCGCCTCATCAATATAGCGGGCAAGAATCTCCGTCTCCTTCTTCCCCTTATACCGCCCGTAGAAAATATCATAGAGGTTGTGCCCCCGGACGTAGACGCGGATCTCTTCCATATGGGCCCGGATATCTTCGGGACTCTTAAACCGCAGTCCCGTCACAGACACCATATGCTTCCAGCTTGTGAGCTTCCTCAGATATTCCCGGTATTTGGCATACAGTATCTCATAAAAGGCCTCTTCGGAGGCAACTACCCCGATCCGCGCCATCACCGCCGGATCCAGAAAATAGTTCTCGAAGGAATAATACTTTAGTATCAGCACATTTCTCCTGCTCACCCGGGGAAGGTTCCCCCTGTCATATTTCTCCCGGTCTTTATAATATCCGCACAGCTGTCTGGCGAGCATCTCACGGTCCTTGCCGTCAGAATCCCGGATCATCAGGAATTGGTCTTTCAAATACAGCTTGTTGATGTACTTCAGATTAGCATAGGTACGGATATTCGTACAGCTGTTCGTTGGAATGACGGCAATGCGCTGGAGGGTGCCGTCCTGGGCATAAATCTCCGAATAGTATTTTTCCAGCAGAAGAGGCAGCCTGCTGCTGTCCTGTTTGCCTTCCACGATGAACACAAAGCTCACATTCATCAGATCATTGGCGGAATATCCCAGATTATCCAGTATACTGTCAATATCCGCGTCCGGATCCACTACTGTGCAGCCCTCCTCATCCAGGCGTATCTGTCGTATCTGTCTGGAATGAAAATTAAAAATCATCATCGGGGAGTGGGTGGAGAACAGCACCTGGTTCTTCTTAGACAGGCGATACAGCACTTCCCCTGCCGTCTTCTGAAGCTGAGGGTGCAGAAAAATCTCCGGATCCTCGATGAGGAGAATAAAAGGCACTGCCGACGGGTCATCGGCATAAGCCTCCAGCAGCGACAGGATATATATGCTGCGCATGCCTTCGCTGAGTTGGTCCAGCCGGTACGTTTTCTTCCTGTCCGGGTTGTACAGCTGCGTATCTATCTTCAGATATTTGCCAAAGTCGGCATCCCGATACAGCTTCACGGTATCAGGCCTGCCGCTGTTAGCCCCCAGGAAGCGGTTCATCTTCTCCAAAAAAGAATCCATATTCAAATGGAACAGCTTATACTCCAGCAGCTTCTGAGTCTCGGCAAGGGTAAGCTGAGCTGGACTCTTCTGCTCAATCAGGCCAATGCACTCAAAGCAGTTGTCGCATAATCTGCTCCTGTCGAAAATGCACTGGTTCTCTCTCAGCTCCTTCAGCTGTTCTCCCCCCTGGGCGGTAAAAATGTCCTGCTGGATATCTTCCACGTCCCTTCTATGGCCAATGGCATGGATCTTCGGCATCACCTGGGGAATATACAAGTTGTTCTTGCGCACGCCGTCGTCGTAGCGTATACGTCCGTTCTTCCCGGCTATGTACGTAAAGGAGAGCTGTCCGTCCTTATAAGACGGCAGCCTGGACTGGAACTCCTGCAGCCACAAATCATAGCGCTTATACTTGCTTACCGCGCCTCTGGCGTTCAATCTCTTCAAGTCCTCTTCCCCAATCTCCAGACACATGTGGATCTCAATATTAAACCCCTCTGGCCAGAAATCTTCCGCCCGCGGCGCGCTGCCGGAGGCTGCGAGACGGACCGCGTCCAATACAGCCGTCTTCCCGGTACTGTTCCTCCCCAAAAGAATCAGCGCCTGTTCAATGTCTGTCATCGTCAGTTCTCTCACAGATTTGAAGTTTCTGATTGTCAAACAGCGGATTCTCATGACACCCCTCCTTTTCCCTGTCACGGTTCTTCTGCCGCTCATGCAGTATACATCAGACTTCTTCCATAATCATACCACAAGAACCTCTTTCCAACAATCGCTGTATGCGAGGCGGCAGAGTGTGACTTGCGATAAGCGGCTGTTATCCCTCCCATCCTGCGCTGACACGGTTGACTGCGATTTTCTACCCGTGCTATAATTTGCCCATAGTGAGGGCATACGGCATGCCTTTGCGGCTGTCCGCGGCTGATCGGCCTTCTTCGGACATGCTTTTATTATTTCAGAAGAGAGGGATTCTTCCATGCATATATGCAAGAAAACATTGTGCAGGATTGTCGTCCTGCTATGTATCGTACTGATGGGCTACAAGCTGTTCTGCGACAGCACTTACATGTATTTTTGTTATCTGACTGGTTCCACACAGCACCTGACTTATATTTTGTTGGCTGCCGCCTTCGTCGTGGGCGCGGTTCTGGTGCTGTTTGCCGGCTGGTGCCGCAGGCTGGACGCCAAGAAGGCGCGTCTTGCCGCCGTCTGCCTGTTCGCGGCAATGATCCTTGTACAGCTGGTTTTGATCCTAGCAGCCTTTCGGTATTATCTTCCATGGGCGGATGCCTTAAGCGTGATTAATGAATCGATTTCCATGACCTCTAAGGATATCCCCCAGATCACAAGTTCCGGCCGGTATTTTGAAATGTACGGGAATAATTACTTTTTCACCATTTTCCTGTACTGGTATTTCCGCTTTTTCCAGATGTTCGGTCTGGAAGCCTACTGGATGGAGGCTCTCTTCCTGAATATGGCCGCCATTGACGCGGGCGTCTTCTTTACCTTCGCAAGCGTGCGCCGCCTGTTCGGGCCTTCCCGGGCTCTGGGCGTGCTGGCGCTGTGCGTGTGCAATCCGGTTGTCTACGTCTTCCTTCCTTTTGTCTATACGAATACGTTCAGCATCCCGTTCACTATGGGGCTGTTCTATCTGTGCATCTGCCTGCTGCAGTCACATACCCGCCGGGGCAGAATCCTGCTGTCAGCAGCCCTCGCGTTTCTGACAGTCATAGGGATCCAAATCCGAGTAACCACCCTGATTCCCTGTATCGCCATCGGGATCGCCGCCCTCATCTATGGCCTGCGTCCGTTATGCCGAAGGATGATCTTGGAGGGACAGCACGCCTGCTCCAGAAGCCTGCTGCTTCCAGCTGCCGCTTTCTGCGTCAGCGCAGTTCTTACCTTCGGCTTTTGCCAGGCGGCTGTCTCTCACTATGTGCCAGAAGAACTCCGATCCCAGAATTTCCCGGTGACTCACTGGCTTATGATGGGTCTTGGGGGCAGCGGGGGTTATTCCTCCACAGATGAAGACTTTACCTATCAGTTCAAGACAAAGGAGGAGAAAGTGCAGGCGAATCTGGAAGAGATTAAGAACCGCTTAGAGGCTCACACCCCCTCCTCGCTGTTCGAACTGGGCAAGACGAAATTTAAGGAGACATGGACAGCCCAGCTTCACGGCCTCTATCTGGAGACCGGGCGGATGCAGGGGTATTCCATCCTGCAGAAGTATCTGTTCGGATTCAAAAATGATCTGCTGATCTATGATTATCAGACATTCCAGGTGCTTCTGAACATCCTGATCATCATCGGCCTTATCCGGCAGCTGATGAGACCAAGAGAACAGCTGGCCTCCTGGGTGTTCACCCTGACACTATTTGGCTTCTTCCTCTTTTATCTGATCTGGGAAGCCAACTGCAGGTATTCCATCTGCCTGACACTGCTTCTGTGCCTCCTTGCTTCCTTCGGGGTAGAGGCGCTGCTTGACCTTCCCGCTTTCCTCACGCTGGCCAAGCTTCCTTCCATCTCTGAGCCCCGAAAGATCCTAAGAGGCATGGCCTCCTGCGCTATGCTCTTCGCCGTTATCCTTCCATGCGCCTATGGCATGTACCGAAATCTGCCTCAGTACACCCAGCCTTTTATCCCCAAGGTGGACTACAGCGTGATTATGGTGTCCCGCTCTTACCACGAGGCGGCCGTCGGTGATATTGTGTCCTCAGACCGGACGCTCTCCCAGACATTCACCACCGCCCATCCCTTCAATGAGATCGGCGTGTATGTCTCCTACAATCAGGATGAAGAGTGGCAGGATTCCATGACTGAGGAAGTGCTCTATCAGTTCCGTCTGCTGGATGCCGACGGGAAGGAACTTGCACGCCAGGAGTTTGCTCCGGAAGGCGATTCCGCCTACTATAAATTGTTCGGTTTCGACTTGGTTACGCCGGCCGGTTCTTCTGCCTATACCATTGAAATTTCCAGGGCTGATAACGTTCCTCTCAACGCCAAGGATCGTCTGGACTTCCTGTATTTTGACTTTGATACCTATGATTATATAGAGGGCGGCACCCTGTCGGTGGACGGCAAATCCCTGGACCGGGACATGCTCTTCATGGTCAACTACAGCTATACCGGCCCTTATACCACCCCCGGAAGATATATCGCCGTATGCGCCGCCCTCATGGCTGGACTGATCCTCCTTCTCCTCATCTTGGGCCGTGAATATCTGCCCATCCGCAGACTGGGCGGATCAAAGCCATCCCATCTTCCAGGGAAATAATCGGTTTTTGTAAAACAGCTTATCAGAGACAGCCTCCGAGGAGACGGGCATATGCCCTTCTCTTGGAGGCTGTCTCTTGTTCTGCCTGATATTCTGCCGAAATCCGGCTGTCTCTGCCAGGCCGGCCGCGCAAAGAAACGCTTATTTCATCAAGGTTTCCTTAGAAGCTGTAGTAATCCTGCGCGCATTCGTCACACATGACATAGCTGGAATCCCATATATCCTGTGTGCCGCTTCCGAAGAATTTCTTCCCGCAGCTGTCACACTCGGTTCTTCCGGCAAAGAGCGCTACAATGGCAACTACCGCAATCCCTCCGATAATGCCTGCCGTCTTTTTAGATACCTTCTTAGTGTTCGTGGTGTTCATTGTGTTTTTCTCGTTATACATCTGTTTTCCCTCCTAATTTTTTTATCCCGCTCATGCGGTGTTCTTGATGATTCTAATTATACAGAAGGGTTTTCGCACTTTTGTTTTCGGGTTGCAAAATCCGCTCAATTTATATATACTATACGGAAAGGAGGCACCTTTATGGGAATATTAAGAGATATTTTTGAGGAAAAAGTCAAAATATGGGAAGGCCCCGATGAAGAGGCCTACGAAAAATATTGTCATGATCTGAAGTCTGCAGGTATTAAAATCCAGGCTTTTACCGTGAACCAGAAGCGCCCGAAATGCACAGGCAACTGCGCCAGCTGCATGGAAAACCTGGAGACATATAAGACTGCGGAAGGCGAGAAGATCAAGCTGGGGGCAGGATGTTCCGACGATCTGCTCACCGCCGGGAAGCCTTACGACATTTTCACGATCTATGTCAAGAAATCCGAAGAACAGAAATGTCTGGATATGCTCGGCCTCCCGCCGTGGCCCAAGGAGGATGCGGACAATGAGACGGCAAACTGAGCAGACGGCTTCCCATGACAGGAAAGACGCCTCTGGGAAGAGTCCGTTTTTCGCCATGATGTCCCGCATGAAATACATTGAGCGCTGGATGCTTAGGCGCCGTTCCAAGACGGCGCATCTCCGCGCGCCCTCCCTGCAGGTGGGCTTGCTCGCCAGCGCCACGGCGCGGCAAATCACGG
>CALWRT010000124.1 GCA_944384015.1 uncultured Lachnospiraceae bacterium
CTCGTGAAAACGGCACTTTTTCGACCGTACAAGGCGTGATGAAACCGGATGAAGAGGGTAGAAGGGTGTTCCCCACCATGAAGTCACTGGACGCGCCCAAGAAGGAGAAGAAACTTTCTCTGGATGAGGCGATGGGAGAGCTGTCCGGCGCGCTTGCCCGGCAGATGGAAGGGCTTCCGGCGGTACAGGCTGAGCCCATTGATTTCTCCAAAGTGGAGATTGAGCCCCTGTTCAAAGATTTTGTAGACTTTGAGACTTTTTCCAAGTCGGATTTCCGAGCGGTGAAGGTAAAGGAGTGCGCGGCTGTGCCTAAGAGCAAGAAGCTGCTGCGGTTTACCCTAGATGACGGAACCGGGACAGACCGGACGATTCTGAGCGGTATTCATGCATATTATGAGCCGGAAGAACTGGTTGGGAAGACGCTGATCGCCATCACAAACCTGCCGCCCAGAAAGATGATGGGTATCGACTCCTGCGGGATGATCATCTCGGCTCTTCACAAGGAAGAGGGAGAAGAAAGGCTGAATTTACTGATAGTAGATAATCGGATTCCGGCAGGCGCGAAGCTGTATTAATCAGAGGAACTCATATAGTAGCTAAGACGAGAGTGCCTAACAACTGTTGAGGCGCTCTCTTTCTGTCACCAGGAAGGCAGGATGACAGGAAAATTTAGAAAAAATTCATAAGATATGAGAGAAATATTTATGGGAAAATGCTAATCTATCCAATAAAGAAAGATTGGCAGGAGGGAAAAGGCTATGAAAGAAGAGAATTTATCGGGACTGTCTGCCCAGGAAGTAATTGAGCGGCGGCAGCGGGGAGAAGGCGAGACAGAGGCGGCCCCGATTACGAAGAGCAAGGGACAGATTGTGAAGGAGAATTTGTTCACACTGTTCAATTTCCTGAATTTTTTGATTGCAGTGCTGCTGTTCGCCGTAGGGGCATATTCAAATATGCTGTTCATCGCGATTATTATCCTGAATATCGTGATTGGCATTGCCCAGGAGCTGAAGGCCAAGAAGCTGGTTGACCAGCTGTCAATCCTGAACCGCCCGACTGTCTGTGTCCGAAGAGAAGGCCGGGAGATGAAGATACAGCTGGAAGACATAGTGAAGGGTGATCTGATCGTGCTGGAGAGCGGGAATCAGATCTGCAATGACGCTGTCGTGGCGGACGGGGAGCTGGAAGTCAACGAATCCCTCCTGACCGGGGAGAGCGACGCCGTCTCCAAGGAGAAGGGACAGGAGCTGTACTCTGGAAGCTTTGTCATTGCGGGGAAGGCGTATGCCCGGGTCATTCACGTGGGATCGGAGAACTACGCCACGAAGCTGATCAATGAAGTGAAGCAGGAAAAGCAGGTGCAGTCGGAATTGCTGGGCTCTATGCGCAAGGTAACCCGTGTCACAAGCTGCTTGATTATCCCTCTGGGGATCGTGCTTTTCCTGGAAGCGATACTGCTGCGCCATGCCCCAGCGGGCGAAGCAGTCGTGTCATCAGCGGCGGCTCTTCTGGGAATGCTGCCCAAGGGGCTTGTTCTGCTGATCTCGGTATCCCTGGCAGCGGGGGTGATTCGGCTGGCTCAGAAGAAGATTCTGGTACAGAACATTTATTCCCTGGAGACGCTTGCCCATGTGGATACGCTCTGCCTGGATAAAACAGGGACCATCACAGATGGGAAGCTGTCTGTGTGCGGTATTTATCCGATGGCGGAATTTTCACGGGGGGAGATGGACGCTCTGATCCAGTCTTATATGTCAGCCAGTGACGACAATAACGCCACCTTTCAAGCCCTGAAAAAAGAATTTGCTCCGAAGCAGGTATACCGTCCGGCCGGCAAAATCCCCTTTTCCTCCAAGAGAAAATGGGGCTGTATTAGTTTTGAGGAGGGCGGCAGCATCTTTGTCGGCGCCCCGGAGAGACTGATAGGAAAACTGCCCAAGAATCTGGAGCAAGAACTGGAAAAAGGACGAAGAGTGCTCATAATCGGATATTACGGGGGGCCGTGGGAAGACGGGGAGTGCCTGCCCGCAGACATTAAGCCGCTGTACGGCATCGTGCTGGAAGATACCATTCGTCCCAATGCGGCGGAGACGCTGGCTTTCTTCCGGAGTGAGGGCGTGGACGTGAAAGTGATTTCCGGAGATCATATCAAGACAGTGATGATGATCGCGAAGAGGGCAGGCCTGCATCGGTGGGCGGACGCGGTGGACTTATCCGGGCAGAAGGAACCGCTGGATTATGATAAGCTATGCCGGCAATACGCGGTGTTCGCCAGAGTTACCCCGAAGCAGAAGCAGGAGCTTGTACAGGCGATGAAGAGGCAGGGACATCAGGTGGCTATGACTGGAGACGGGGTGAACGATTTGCTGGCGCTCAGGGAGGCAGACTGTTCTATCGCGGTTGCAGACGGAAGTGACGCGAGCCGGCAGCTGTCGCAGGTGGTGCTGTTGGATTCTGATTTCACCAATCTGCCGCTTGTTGTGATGGAAGGCCGGCGGGTAATCCATAATGTGACGCGAACAGCTCAGGTTTTCTTTATCAAGACGATCTATTCTATTCTGGTGTCGTTCTTCTGCCTGTTCACAAATCAGCCGTTTCCGTTTATACCGATACAGATTACGCTTATTGACGCCTGCATTGAAGCGTATCCGTCGTTTCTGACAATATTGGAATCCGATACGCGCAGGATACGGGGAAGGTTTCTTACGACTGCCTTGTCCAACGCGGCTCCTTTCGGGATTGCGGTTACGGGAATGATTATCTTGGTAAGCCTTCTGGCTCCGTTTTCCCAGGCTCAGGACCAGACGGTGATGTATATGCTTCTGATCCTGATATCCATGGGGGCGGTGGTGAAGAGCTGCCTGCCGCCTAATGGACTGAGAATTTTCATCTGCGTGACAATGGTGATAGGAACCTTCGGAGCGCTGCTGATCGTCCCATCTCTCTTCGAGATAAGCGCAATTACCGCTTCTATGGGTATGTATATTCTCATCGGCGCGGTCCTGTCTGCAATCGCTGTTCTGATTCTGAACATGGCGCGGAATCGCTGTAAATGGTAGCGCAGAACCGTGTATTTTGCGGATGGAAGACTTGACAGGCTCTTCCCCGGGAAGAATAGGGAAGAAAAGGACAGGACAGAGAGAAGGAGGAAATGGTTATGTGGCTGTTCTACGCGGCAGGATCAGCCCTTTTTGCAGGGCTTACCTCTATACTGGCCAAGTGCGGGATCAGGAAGACAGATTCTGCTGTGGCTACTGCGGTGAGGACGGTAGTTGTTCTCATTTTTTCCTGGCTGATCGTGGGGATTGTGGGATCAGCCGGTGAGCTTACTTCTATAGGAGGAAGGACACTGGTCTTTCTGATTCTCTCAGGAGCGGCGACCGGGGCGTCCTGGCTGTGCTACTTCCGAGCGCTGCAGATTGGGGATATTAATAAGGTTGTACCTATTGATAAATCCAGCACGGTGCTGACCATTGTGCTGGCGCTGATCTTTCTCCACGAAGGAATCAGCGCCCCGAAGGCGGCGGCAGTGCTGGCGATTGCTGCGGGTATTCTTCTGATGGTGGAGAAGAAGGATGTACAGGACAATAGGACAACGGGAAGAGGCGGATGGCTGCTGTACGCAGCCGGCTCTGCCTTTTTTGCCAGTCTTACAGCGATTCTGGGCAAGATCGGGATATCCGGGGTGGAATCCAACTTGGGGACAGCAATCCGAACCGGCGTGGTGCTGATTATGGCCTGGGCGATGGTCTTCATGACTGGAAAACAGGCAGAGGTGAAGAAAATACAGAAAAAGGAGCTGGTATTTATCTGCCTTTCAGGTATCGCGACCGGGGCCTCTTGGCTGTGCTATTATCGGGCGCTGCAGGAGGGACCGGCCAGCGTGGTGGCCCCGATAGATAAGCTGAGTGTTCTTGTCACAGTAGCCTTTTCCTATTTTGTGTTCGGTGAGAAGCTGAGCAGGAGGGCGATGGCAGGATTGGCGCTCTTAACCGCAGGGACGGCGGCGATGGCAGTGCTCTAAGAGAAATGAAAACTCTGTGCGGGAGGCGCGTCGGAAGACGCATTCACTTCTGGCACAGAGTTTTTTTGCTTGGGCAGAATACAAACAAAATATTAACAAATCGGTGCTATAATCAAGAAATAAAATGTTCGCGGCGGTTCGGCTGAAACATGTGCTGCCGTGAATGCTGAGACTGGGAGGCTGGATTCGTGTTTCAAATATTAGTGGTAGAGGACGACAGGGAGCTAAATAAAACTGTGTGCACTTATTTGGCGCAGAACGGTTATCAGGCAGTGGACTGCCTCAGCGCGGGAGAAGCCTGTGATGCGATGTATGGAGGGCGCGTGTTCGACCTTATTATTTCCGATATCATGATGCCTGAGGTAGATGGATTCGCTTTTGCCAAGGCGGTGCGCGAGCTGAATGAGGAGATTCCGATCTTGTTTATGACGGCGAGGGATGATTTTGCCTCGAAACAGCGGGGATTCAAGGCTGGAATCGACGATTATATGGTGAAGCCGATTGACTTAGAGGAACTGCTTCTTCGCATAGAAGCACTGCTGCGCCGCGCGAAAATCGCTTCCAGCAAAAAAATAACGGTCGGCAGACTTACATTAGATATGGAAGAGCACATGGCTTATCTGGATGGGAAGGAGATGCCCCTCACTGTCCGGGAATTTAATCTGCTCTATAAGCTGTTGTCATACCCGAAGAAGACGTTTACCCGTTCCCAGCTCATGGACGAATTTTGGGATATGGATTCATCCTCGGGCCCTAGGACGGTGGATGTGTACATGGCTAAGCTGCGGGATAAATTTTCGGATTGTGAGGATTTTGAGATTGTGACAGTGCATGGACTGGGTTATAAGGCGGTAATAAAATGAGAGAGAGAAATAAGAGGGAGAGATGGCTGTTTTCCCTGCGCCGCTATTTCGCATTCTTTTTGCTGATGGCCTTCGTTATCAGCTGCTGCATGATGCTGTTCCTCAACGAGCTGTCAGCGGCGGCAGGGATTGATCTTACAGAGGACAAAATTGAATATGCAGCGAAAATCACCTTCGTCAATGTAGTGTTCTTGAGCCTGCTGTGTACCATCATTGACGGACTTCGCCGAAGATGGATGGTAGATCGGCCGGTGCGCCAGATTGTGCGGGCGGCTGAACAGATCATGAAGGGGGATTTCTCCGTGCGGATTCCGCAGCTTAGCGGCATAGACGGGGCAGGTGAATTCCAAGTAATTGCAGATTATTTTAACCAGATGGCCAGGGAACTGTCGGGCACAGAGACGCTGCGCACAGATTTTATCGCCAATGTGTCCCATGAACTGAAGACTCCCCTGGCGGTGATTCAGAATTATGGGACGATGCTGCAGTATCCAGGACTGACAGAAGACAGACGGCTGGAATACGCCAAGGCAGTTACAGACGCCTCCCGGCGTCTTGCGAACCTGATTTCAAACATTTTGAAGCTGAATAAGCTGGAAAATCAGCAGATTTATCCTTCCGTATCCACTTATGATCTGGGAGAGCAGCTGTGCGAATGTCTGCTTTCCTATGAGAAGGCATGGGAAGAGAAAGGGCTGGAAATTGACACGGATGTGGAAGAGGGGGTTATGGCAGACGCGGATGAAGAGCTTCTCTCCCTGGTGTGGAACAACCTGTTCTCCAACGCAGTGAAATTCACCGACCGGGGGGGTAGGATTACCCTCTCCCTGCAGACAGAAGAGCCGGATGTGATTGTGAGAATCACTGATACGGGCTGCGGAATACCGCCGGAGGTAGGAAGGCATATCTTTGAAAAATTTTACCAAGGAGACACCTCCCACGCGACCCAGGGCAACGGACTAGGGCTCGCCTTGGTTAAGCGGGTGATAGACATCATCGGCGGGGATATCTCTGTTGACAGCGAGGTGGGAAAGGGAAGCACCTTCACAGTAAGACTCAGGAGAACGCGGGATGGAAAAGCTTAAAAGAATTCTTCACAGGATCTTGTATCCAGGGAGAGCGGCAGCTGCGCTCAGCGTGCCTGCAGGGGCCGGGCTGCTTGCCTATACGTTTCTATATGCCGTGGAGCAAAGCCCGATCGCTTATGTGGCCTATATACTGTCTGCTTATTCCTTGCTGCTCGTCTGTGTATACAGTATGCCGCTGATACGCAGAGGAAAAGATTTGGTATACAGTCTGCCGTTGGTGAGACGCTATTTTGAAGATATCTCGTTTAAGCTGCAGGTCTCCCTCCGCTTTTCGCTTGTGGTAAATCTGTTTTATGCTGGGATGCATGGAGTGTCCGGCGTCCTGAACCGCTCGGTATGGTTCGGGACACTGGCGGCTTACTATATATTTCTGTCGGTGATCCGATTCCTGCTTGTCAGGTATGCCTGCCGGCACGGCTTCGGGGAAAACTGGGAGGCCGAGTGGAAGCGATACCGCCTGTGCGGCGTGATATTGATGATGATGAATACCGCCCTGGCAGGAGTAGTGATTCTTGTACTGCACCAAAAGGAAGGCTTCCATTACGGGGGAACTATGATCTACGCGGTCGCCCTGTATACGTTTTATATTACCATCATGGCGGTGGTGAACGTGGTCAGATACCGGAAATATCACAGCCCGGTTATGTCGGCGGCAAGGGCGGTGAACCTGGCGGCCGCCCTGGTATCCATGCTGTCCCTGGAGACCGCTATGCTGACCCAGTTTGATAATGGAAACCACCCTTTCTATTTCCGCCAGGCGATGATTGGCTCTACAGGAGGAACCGTGTGCGCCGCGGTTGTGGGAATGGGGCTGTATATGTCTGTCCACGCCGCGAGACAGCTGAAAAATTGTGAACGCTCTGCATAATGATATTGGACGAGAGCAGGAAGGAAGCTTTATATTATGGAAAAAGAGACAGAGATGAGGAGAGAAGTGTTTACTTATACGTATTCGGCAAAACAACAGGAAGAAATCGATAACATCAGGAAGAAATACTTGCCGGAAGAGGAGAATAAAATGGAACAGCTGCGCCGCTTAGATCAAAGCGCGACCAAGAGAGGGACGGTCATTTCTGTGGCGGTCGGCGTGTTCGGAGCGCTCTTGCTGGGAGTAGGGATGTGCTGTACCATGGTATGGATGGGCGTGTGGTTCTTCCCGGGAGTGGCTGCGGGCCTCCTTGGGATTGCATGCATAGCGGCTGCCTATCCGGTATATTCTCGTATAACGAGAAAAGAGAGAAAGCGGCTGGCGCCTCAGATTTTAAAGCTGACAGAAGAGTTGCTGGATCCCCAGCATGAGGCTGCCAGGAAAAATCCGTAACCGTTCAGCACTTTATTGGTATTGTAAAAGAGGGTTCTGTCTTGACATAAGAGCAGGACGGCCAATAAAATATATGGTGAACAGAGAACATCCAAGGAAACGCTGATGAAATCTGTGGTCCTGAAATGCACAGCAGGATGGGCAAGGATTTGCAATAGAACATGCAGCTTCGCGGCGCAATTCAGCCAGGGGAGCGATCTGCTGCGCGGTATCCATCCACCATCGGCTCGCCCAGAAGGAGAAGCTAACGATAGAGGATCTGTATGGGGAGAACCTGATGCTTATGCGCCGGGAGTGGAGCCACTATGTGGATCTGCTGAGGGATGACCTGTGGAAGAACCATCCGGAGGTCCACATTGTGGACTTCGACTTCTACAATGTGGAGGCATTTAATCAGTGCGAGAACCGGGGCTGCGTGCTGATGGCCATTGAGAATTGGCGGTATGTGCATCCATTGCTGAAGATCCTCCCGGTGGAATGGAATTATACGATCCCGTTCGGCCTGCTCCACTCTCCCCATCCGTCCCCGACGGTGGAACAGTTCTTGAAGGCGGTCAAGAAGGCGGCCGCAGGGTGAGGGCGGGGAAGGCTCAGGGACAGGCTGGCGCTGGCGCCTTGGCAAATCTGTTAACCTTATGATAAATACGACATAACGAATCGAGACTTCTGAAGGGGTCTCGATTTTGTTATGGCATAGGAAAGTGTATGCAGGGAAAGGAATGAACATTTCTATGAATAACTTTATCTTTGAAAATGCCACGAAGGTCTACTTTGGAGAGGACTGTGTCAAGGAATACCTGGCATGCCGGGTGAAGCCGCATCAGACGGTTATGCTGGCTTATGGGGGCGGCTCCATTAAGCGCAGCGGAATCTACGGCGAAGTGATGGGAATCTTAAAGGCTGCCGGGAAGAATATAGTGGAATTTCCGGGGATTATGGCGAACCCCACCTATCGGAAGGTACAGGAGGGAGCCAGGCTCGCGCGGGAGAAGGACGTGGATCTGATACTGGGCGTCGGAGGCGGTTCTGTCATGGATTGCTGCAAGGCGGTCTCCCTGGCGGCCAAGTACGAAGGGGATATATGGGAAGATTTCTGGGCGCGCCCGGGCGTTATAGAGACGCAGCCGGTTGCGCTGGGTGTGATTGTCACGACGGACGGGACAGGCAGCGAGTGCAACGGGGGCGCGGTGATCACCAATGAGGAGAAGAAGGTGAAGACCGGAAGGGATTATCCAAAGCTGAATCCCTAGTTTGCCCTGATGGATCCCACGTACACGTACAGTGTGCCGGCAGCCCAGATGATATCCGGAGGGTTTGATACCCTCAGCCATATTATGGAGACCTATTTCAGCAAACCGGATGAAGACAATGTGTCCGACGATATTATGGAGGCGCTGGCGGCTTTTATCAGAGAGATTGGCCTGCCTTCCACCTTGCGGGAATTGGGGATGGAAGATGAGGCTGGACTGAAAGAAATCGCGGATTCCTGCGGTATCTCAGCGGGAAGTTATAAGCAGCTGACCCACGAAGAAATATTGGAGATCTTCAAGGAGTGTTACTAAGCAGAGGGGCGTCACGCGCACCCTGCAGAGCATGAAAAGAAAGATGAAGAAGCAGCCCTTTCTGCCGGATGGACCGTCCGTCCGGCGGAAAGGGCCTGCGCTGTTGAGGATGCGCCAGGTATCGACCTTCTCCTGGAAGACCGCCCTGGTCATGTCGGCCTGTTTCGTGGCCTGCTTTTTCGCCTTCGCCCCTCAGATTCTGCATCTGTTTATCCCGGAAGCGCAGACGAGCACGCTGGGGGCGCAGTTCCTGAGGATCGCCTGTCTGGCAGTCCCCCTGTCGGCAGTGAATTTTCTGATCAGTTATACGCTGCAGGCTATGGGGAAGGGCATCCAGTCAGCGACGCTCACCTTCAGCCGCCAGGGGCTGCTGAATATTCCGCTGCTGATTGTGATGAACGTCACCGTAGGCCTGTACGGCATGATCTGGACGCAGCTGATTGTAGAGGTGATTATGATCCCAGTCTCCCTGGGCATTTACCTCCACACCCTCCATGGATTGAGGGACGATAAGCGGGAGAAAGCGGAAAAGTGAATGCGGCACAGAAGCCATAACCTGCAGGTTCATACTAAGTAACTAACGGAGACTTCTGCTGTAGGGAGGTGAAACCTATAATAAGATCATAAAGCATATGTCCCGGGAGGACAGTGCGATAAGGAGATGCGTAAAGAATGAAAAGACAAAAAGGTGTTGTGATCACAGGGAAGAATACGCTGGCAATCAGCAATGACTGCCCTCTTCCAGATAGGATTTGCTCTACCGGAGCATTGATCAAGCCGCTGATCTGGTCGCCGTGTACGAGCGACGCCCATCTGTGCGTAACAGGGTGTGAGTCTCTTCCTTATCTGCTTGGAAAGGCGGTAGGCCATGAGATGTGCGGAGAGATCACCCAGGTAGGAGAAGATGTACACGATTTCCAGGTGGGAGACCGGGTCATTGTCTGCTCAGTAATGCCCATGTGGCGCAGCCTGGAGGCTCAGGACGGCCATGCCAAGAACCGGCAGGACAATATGTACGCGGGGATTGATTACCCGGATAGAGGAGG
Organism: uncultured Lachnospiraceae bacterium; assembly: GCA_944384015.1. GTDB lineage: Bacteria > Bacillota > Clostridia > Lachnospirales > Lachnospiraceae > JAGTTR01. Next base: position 9,905 of record CALWRT010000124.1, read on the forward strand.
ATCCTTCGTGGAAGAATATTATATCCGTGACGCCGATATGAACCTGGCCCATATTCCCGAGAATGTGACGCTGGAACAGGCGGTGATGGTGCCGGATATGATGTGTACGGCCTTCGAGGGCGTAAGCCAGCTGGGGATGGAGTTCGGCTCCTCCGTGGCCGTGCTGGGTATCGGGCCGGTAGGGCTGATGGCGGTGAGAGCGGCCGTGCTAAACGGCGCGGGCAAAGTGTTTGCCATCGGCTCCAGGAAGGTGTGCTATGAAGTGGCGCAGGCATACGGGGCGACTCATCTGGTAGATTACCACAAGGAAGACTATGTGGAGCAGATACTCAAGGATAATGGAGGCCCGGTGGATGGGGTCATCCTCTGCGGGGGAAGCGAGAAAGAGATGAACAAGGGGCTGTCCATGCTGAAAGAGGGAGGAACATTGGTCAACCTCTCCGCCTATTTCGGAGGCGTACCCATCGAGATCGATCCCGCCGTATGGGGATTCGGGTACGGGGACAAGACCATCAAAGGCGTGGGCTGCAAGGGCGGCCGCCTGTGGATGTCCCGGATGGCAGAGTTGGTCGCCTGCGGCCGGGTAGAGCCGGAGAAAATGATTACCCACCGTTACCATGGAATGGACAAAATCCCGGAGGCGATGGAGCTGTTCCTGAACCATGACCGGAGCCTGATCAAACCAGTAATCTATAACGACTAGGGAACGCAGAGTTTATCCGTGTTGCCCCAGGGCAACGATAATACAGCCGGCATCAAATGCCGGCACGGGCATGCCTGCCATGCAGGCACCGCCAGATAGGAAAGGAGCAGACAAGTATGGAATTTGCAGCATTAAATAATGGAGTACAGATGCCCATGGCAGGAATCGGAACCTTTCTGCTGTCACCGGATGAAGCGGAGGCTTCTGTCCTGGGAGCCCTGCAGTGCGGCTACCGGCTGATTGACACGGCCAACGCCTATATGAACGAGAAGGCGGTGGGCCGGGCGATGAAAAAATCCGGCCTTGCGAGAGAGGAGATTTTTCTGGAGACCAAGCTGTGGCCAAGCTTCTACGAGCAGGACGACGCGGTGGAGAAGACGCTGAAGCGCCTGGCCACGGATTACATTGATCTGCTGCTGATCCACCAGCCGTCAGGGAATTACCTGGCCGGATACCGGCAGATGGAGAAAGCATACAAGGAAGGGAAGGTGCGGGCCATCGGACTGTCCAATTTCACAGCCGGACAGATTCAGGAAATTTTGGACGCCTGCGAGGTGAAACCGGCAGTATTGCAGACAGAGGTGCATCCCTATTCCCAGGAGAAGGAACTGAAGGAATTCCTGGAGAAAGAAGGCATCGTGATCCAGGCCTGGTATCCGCTGGGGCATGGGGACCAGGCGCTGATCCAGGAGCCGCTCTTTAGCAGACTGGCACAAAAGTATGGCAAGACAAACGCGCAGGTCATTCTGAGATGGCATATTCAGGACGGCAATATTGTCATCCCGGGTTCCAAGAACCTTGCCCATATCAAGGATAATTTCCAGCTGTTTGACTTCGCGCTTACAGAAGAGGAAATGGGAGAGATCGCCGGGATGGACCAGAAAAAGCGCTACTATACAAGCACGCCGCAGCTCCTGGAGAGCTATGTGAAGATGGTGCCACCGGTAGACGACCAGAAATAAAGGTATGATAACAGATAAGCAGGGGCCGGTTGCCGGCCCTTGTTTTTGCGCGATACGCCCGGAGGACGGCCAGATACTGATCCCGAGAACTGCTGGAGGGAGGCTGATGCCCTCTTTTCATTCGGGCGAAAATATGGTATATCTTTATTTGAGACGATACCAGGACCATATCGTCTTACATTATGCCATGCTTACATAGCAGTGGTGAGCTTGTTCACGGGTGTATGGAGGTAGACAACATGTGGATTGCGGACAAATACATTGACTATGTCAAGAATCAGACGGCAGAGAATCCCAGCCAGAGCTGG
>CALWRT010000125.1 GCA_944384015.1 uncultured Lachnospiraceae bacterium
ATACAGTTCCTCATGAACTCATCCCGATCCTTCAGCATTAGGAACAGGCAGACGACAGCTACGTATGCGAACCAGAGCATGTATGGAATGATGAAGATTTCCAAGAATGGAATCAGGTCGTCCAGCCACAGATGAACAATGTGTTCAGGCTTCACGACGGTCTTCTCCAGCCATGCAAACCATAGAAGATAGATGACAGCATAGATGGGAACGATGATTCCGTAATAATATTTTTTTAAAAAATTGATAATTCGTTCTCTCATAAATATAGCACCCCGGAAAAATTCTTTTATTTACCGTGACGCCTGCGCGGCAGGCATAACAGTTTCTTAACTGTTAGTGGGAGTATAGCATAGTTGATTTTGAGGAACAAGTAACTTTTGAAATTCGTAAGAAAAATTTAGAGCCTCTTTTGTTTTTCTTTAGAAAACTCGGGGGAGAGTGCTTCCAGTGCCGGACTTGCGCTGAAAAACGGCGGTTACCTAGGCAAGGTGATAACGGACAGAGAGGTGTGAAGGCAGGTAAAGGAAACTGTGCGCTTATGGCCGAAGGACTCTCCGTCAGCGTGGACTGCCAGGGGACGGGAGGCCGTCGCCTGAAGGGAGGAACAGCGTCTGACAGTTACACCCTGAAATCTGGTGTGGAGGCCGAAGAGGGCGAGGGGCAGCAGGAATAAGATCTTTGGCTTGGAGACGTCATGAAGGACACAAATGTCCAATAGGCCGTCTGCTTTTTTGGCGTCCGGGGCAAACCGGAAGCCGCCGCCCTCATAGGGGAGGTTCATGACGCAGAAGAAATAGGCCTTCGAAAAGAACAGCCTCTCACGCCCGTCCAGATGCAGGGACAGCGGAACAGGGCGAAAAGCTGCCAGCTGTTTGAGGGCAATGAGGACGTAAGTAAGCTTTCCTAAGCGGAAAGTGTTCAGGAAACGCTTAATAGGCGACCGCAGAGCTTCCAGACAGATAGAGGCATCGAAACCCATGCCCGAACTTCCGATAAAACGGCGTTCCTGGCCTTCCGAATACATACATCCGACATTGACAGATTCTATATGTGACGGACGCAGGATATTGTGCAGGGCCTCATGAGGATCCGAAGGCAGACAGAGGCCTTTGGCAAAATCATTGCCGGATCCGGTTGGGATATACCCGAATATAGGGGAATGCTCCAGACAGAGTCCGTTGATCACTTCATTCACAGTCCCGTCACCGCCGATGGCAACCACAATACAGCGGCTGCGGGAAGAAGGAGACTCTGTGACCATGCGGGCAAGCTGTGCGGCATGTCCTGCTCCTCTTGTAAAATATGCACGGAAGGAGATGTGTTCTCTCTTCAAGACAGACTCCAGCTGTATCCAGATTTTCATTCCGGCACCGGAACGAGAGTTGGGATTGACAATAAAATGGTACATAGTATTTCTCCAATTTGTAAAATTGCAGCAGTTCAGATCCTGCTGTACCGCGCGGCGCCGCGGCATTTTCGTGTTCTATTTTTATTGTATCAGTTTGAGGGAGAAGGAACAAGAGAAATTGAGGGAACATTTGGGGCGTGAATGATTTGGTCATATAGAAAAATAGGAAAAAATTTCTATAGTTGTAAGTAAAAAAAAGATAGGAAAAAAATTCTGAGAAAAACGGAAATAGAAGGAGAGGTTTTGTACAGATTATTTGGCCTGTCCATTGACTTTTTTGTGCAGATATCACATAATTAATAAAAAGATGATGTGTATATCGCATAATTTCTTAAGGTAGGAGGGATTCTGTTATGGAGATGCTGCTCTATCTGGCCCCCGTTATGGGTGTCATCGCCCTGCTGTTCGCCGCATATTTGGCGGCGAGAGTATCCCGACAGGAGGCAGGTACAGATAAAATGAAAGAGATTGCTGCAGCGATTGCAGACGGCGCCAAGGCCTTTTTGATGGCGGAGTACAAGATACTTATTATTTTTGTGGTGGTTTTATTTGTAGTAATCGGAGCAGGGAGCGGCAGCTGGATGACTGCGGTCTGTTTCTTGATGGGCGGCCTGTTCTCCACAGCTGCCGGTTACTTTGGAATGAATGTGGCTACGAAGGCAAATGTGCGCACAGCCAACGCGGCGAGAACATCCGGGATGAATAAGGCTCTGTCCGTCGCGTTCTCCGGAGGGGCCGTCATGGGAATGTGTGTGGCGGGCCTGGGTGTGCTTGGATGCGGTATCGTATACATTGTGACCAGGAACGTGGACGTGCTGTCTGGATTCAGTATGGGAGCTTCTTCTATCGCGCTTTTTGCCCGTGTAGGCGGCGGCATCTATACGAAGGCTGCCGATGTGGGAGCAGACCTGGTGGGGAAAGTTGAGGCGGGGATCCCGGAGGACGACCCAAGAAATCCGGCTGTTATTGCAGACAATGTGGGAGACAATGTGGGCGATGTGGCCGGAATGGGGGCAGACTTATTTGAATCCTATGTAGGCTCTATCGTATCGGCGATCACATTGGGAGTCGTATATTATCAGCTGGAGGGGGCGGTGTTTCCGCTGATTTTGTCTGGCTGCGGACTGCTGGCTTCGATTATCGGTACCTTCTTTGTAAGAGGAGATGAGAAGTCCAATCCTCATAAGGCGCTCAAGGCGGGCACTTATACAGCCAGCGTACTAGTCGTCGTTGCGGCTTTTGTCTTGAGCCAGGTGTTTTTCGGAAGCTTCCATGCCGCAATTGCGATTATTGCGGGATTGGCTGTGGGCTTGATTATTGGGATTGTCACGGAGGTCTATACTTCCGGGGATTATAATTCTGTGAAGAAGATCGCGGAGCAGTCTGAGACAGGGCCTGCCACGACGATCATCAGCGGACTGGCTGTCGGCATGATGTCCACAGGTATCCCGGTTATTCTCATCTGTGTGGGCGTACTGATATCTTACAATGTATGCGGGCTGTACGGAGTGGCTCTGGCCGCTGTCGGCATGCTGTCCACGACAGGTATCACCGTGGCTGTGGACGCTTATGGCCCGATTGCGGATAATGCGGGGGGTATTGCAGAGATGTCTGGTCTGGATCATTCAGTCCGCGAAATTACAGATAAGCTGGACGCTGTAGGAAATACGACTGCGGCAATGGGCAAGGGATTTGCCATCGGTTCGGCAGCTCTCACCGCTCTGGCACTGTTCGTTTCTTATGCGGAAGCTGTTCATCTGGAGAGCATTGACATCTTGGATCCGAAAGTTATTGTGGGATTGTTCCTTGGCGGAATGCTTCCGTTCCTGTTCTCGGCTCTGACCATGGAGTCTGTGTCCAAAGCGGCTTATCAGATGATTGAAGAAGTGAGAAGGCAGTTCAGAACCATCCCTGGCATTATGGAGGGAAGTGGCAAGCCGGATTACAAGTCCTGTGTGGCTATCTCTACTACGGCAGCTTTGAAGGAAATGCTGATTCCCGGCATCATGGCGGTTGCGGCTCCGCTTCTGATCGGTATCCTCCTCGGAACGAATGCCCTGGGAGGACTGTTGGCAGGGGCGCTTGTGACAGGCGTTCTGATGGCTGTCTTTATGTCCAATGCAGGAGGAGCATGGGACAACGCCAAGAAATATATTGAAGAGGGGGCGCACGGCGGAAAAGGCAGCGAGGCGCACAAAGCTGCTGTCGTAGGAGACACGGTGGGAGATCCGTTCAAGGATACTTCCGGTCCTTCGATTAATATTCTGATTAAGCTGATGACCATTGTATCTCTTGTCTTTGCACCGCTGTTTTTATCCATTGGCGGTATTTTGTGAGATCCAGACCGCTGGATGTCCGGATCATCTGCGATGGAGATATCGAAGAGAGGTTTTTATAATAGATGATAGGAAGCGCCGCGGGGATAAGATGTCCCGCGGCGCTTCTCATGCCAAGAGAATGGTCTGTAGAAAGGAGCCGTTCATAGTGATTAGAAAGAATCACCTGAAGGATTTAAGCTGCTGGCGCAGATACCGTTCACTGTCACATGGCTGTCCACCGGAATGACCAGGCAGGGACGCCCGTCAATGACGCGAGTCTCCACAAGGTCTGAATATTCTGGTTTGACCTGGATGGTGATATTGGGCGTCTTGACCTCGAATTTGCGCGTGTCAGCCAGATTGGCAGCGCAGAAGACCGTATCTTCTCCAGCCGTCTGATCATATTTTGTGTCAAATTCTTCCATTTTCTCATCCTGGACGCCGCTCTTGTGGAACAGATCACGGATATCTTCTCTCTCCAGCACGGGAGGCTGGGGATCATCAGCCCGTTCCTCAAGCAGCTCCGCCAGATGATCATGAATATTTTTGACCACTTCGTAGCTGCACTCTTCACCGAGAGTTTCCTCCACAAGCTGACTGAAAGCTTCCTTCTGATCTGCGCTGGACAGGGGCAGGCGGCAGCCTAGGAGACCGCCGATCAAGCTGTCTTTCAATTCCTGCGGTTTGCTTGTGTAGTACAAGACCGCATGCAGATCCATCTGACGCTCATGAAAGGCCGGGAACAGGAAGCCAAGCGAGGGCATTTCCACAATCCAGTCACGGATGCGTTCGTGAAAAGCATTCTCCTGGACGTTGTAGGAGAGCCCTGGCCGGGACAGTTTTACTGGACAGACAGAACAGAGAAGGTATTCATAGACATCTTCAGATCCGTCAAAAAGTTCCAGGTTATCTGAGGTCTTACCTGGGATATCATACACTCCGTGGATAAGCAGGATGAGATAATTCTCTCCATAGTCATAATATTCGATGATTTTGTCGTAGAACTGCTCCAGAAGCTGATCATCTTCCAGCCGGCTGTCACGCAGGCGCAGAAGAAAATTCTGTGTTCCTCCATCAAATTCGCTGTCCAGAGGGAATTCCATATTCAGCAGATTCTTGCCGATGGTACCAGACAGCGTCTTTCGGAAAATATCAAAATATTTAAAGGACTCCTCCTCGGGAAGAGAGAGGAACGCCTCCTGAAACTGCGCCTTTTTATTTTTATCTCCGTCTATGTAACAGCCGCATATGCGGGTGATGACGCATCGCTCTTTTGTAAGCTGCCTCTTGATTTCTGCGATTTCTTTCTTGTTCATCGGTGTTCATCCTTCCATTTTTCTTCATCTGACCAGTAGAGCAGATGCTCTTTTCGTACTTTATAATAACATAAGCCGATGAAATCTGCCAGTGCCCAGCCGATGGGAACAGACCACCAGATACCGGTTACGCCCAGCGCCGGGATGGAAGAGAGCAGATAGGCCAGCGCCACGCGTGTTCCCAGGGAGACGATGGTGAGAACGACCGACATGCCGGGTTTGCCAAGGGCCCGGTACAGCCCGTATAGGAGGAAAAGACAGCCGATGCCGCAGTAAAATGTCCCTTCAATATGCAGGTAGCGGATGCCCTCAGCCAGGATAGCTGTCTCAGAACTGCTGATGAAGAGAAGCATAAGAGGACGTGCCAGCATCCATATTCCGGCAGTAATGATCACACAGAAGATGAAGGCGGTGAGAACAGCTCCTCTCAGGCCCGCCCGGATGCGCTCTTTCTTCTTGGCGCCATAGTTCTGGGCAATAAAAGTGGAGAAGGCGTTGCCGAAGTCTTGGACAGGCATATAAGCAAAGGAGTCGATCTTCACAGCTGCCGCGAAAGCGGCCATGACTGTTGTGCCGAAGCTGTTTACAAGTCCCTGGACGAGGAGGATTCCAAAGTTCATGATGGACTGCTGGATACAGGTGAGCAAAGAGAAGCCAGCGATCTGCCGGACGCAGGAGAGCTTCACGCGCAGATGACGGCGGGCGGGACGCATAGATGGACAGATAATCCAGGTATAGAGGGCGATGCCGATACCAGATATATATTGGGAGATGACGGTGGCTTCCGCAGCGCCTGCCACACCTCGGTTTAACCCTGTAACAAACCACAAATCCAATACGATATTGAGTATGGCAGATATGGCCAGGAAGACGAGGGGAGTAACAGAATTTCCGATAGAACGCAGAAGGGCGGCAAAATAGTTGTAGAGGAAAGTGGCCGCAATTCCCATGAAGATGACGAACAGATACTCTTTCATCATGCCGCGAATCTCCGCAGGGACTTTGAGAAAGAGGATGATCCAGTCAATACCTAAGAAAACTGCAGCGCTCAGAAGGATGGTTATGATAAAAATCAGCAGAAAGGAGGCGCATATCCCTTCTCTTAGCCCCTCCTGGTCCTGTTCGCCGAAGCGGATAGAAAATACTGCGCCGCTTCCCATGCACAGCCCCAGAAGGATAGAAGTTAAGAAGGTCATCAGTGTAAAGGCAGAGCCGACGGCTGCCAGCGCGTCCGGCCCAAGATAGCGTCCGACAATGAGGGTGTCGGCTACATTATAGCACTGCTGCAGCAGATTTCCCAGAATCATCGGGACTGCAAACAGAAGCATTGTTTTCATGACAGGTCCTTTGGTAAGATCGGTATTCAAGATAGAGATGCCTCCTTGTGACGTTTTGATATTTCGATATGTAAGAATTTACTTACGTTTCGAAAATATCATATCAGTATAGAATGCACAAGTCAATGGAAGATTTGCATTGCGCAGTATTTTGCCTGGTAATATAATTATGATGGAATGATACATGTGTTTGAAGGCTGCGGGAGCACCTGGCGAGAATCTTCTGGCATCATAGGGGCCAATAGGATAGCTTCAGCAGGAGAGGGAAGAATACGCCGAGCTCTTACCGCCGTTTAGAAAAAGCGCTGTAAAAGGAGGAGTCTATGTTCTTAGACGGGTTGGATGAATTAGATGAGAAAATAGTGCGCTTGCTTATCCAGAATGCAAGGATGTCCTACTCGGAGATCGGACAGCAGGTGGGGATTTCACGGGTAGCTGTGAAGATGCGCGTCCAGTCGCTGGAGAAGAGGGGGATTATCGAAGAGTATACGACGGTGGTGAATCCCCAGAAAATCAGCGGGGCCGTATCCTGCTATTTTGAGATTGAGACAAGACCAGATACTCTGGGAAAGGTGACGGATCTGCTGTATGAGAATGAGACTGTAACGCAGATTTATCGGGTAACTGGAAAGAATAAGCTGCATGTTCATGCGGTGGCGGCTTCCGGGGAGGAGATGGAAGCGCTGATCTGCACGGTCATTGATCAGCTGCCTGGGGTAGTGAGCAGCAGCTGCAATATGATACTTTCCAGGATTAAAGATATTAAGGGATTGAGGCTGTAGTTTTCGGACGGTGCCGGATATGAGCCAACGGAGAGATATGGGCGTATGACAGCCGCCGAAAGCCGGCTGTCATACGCCTGATTCTTCGCCAAGGGGCATTGGCCCTGGCTTTTGCTAAGGGGCAGAGTTCATCCTTCTTGTACCGCCGTCTCTTCCGGGATTGACGGAAGAGCCCGGGATTCACAGCACGGCTCGCAAACAGGTGAACAGTCCTGCTTTAAATATTCTTCACAGTCTGGAGGGCCGAGTTCTAGAGGCTTAATCTCCCGATCCAGAATATCCCCGGATACGAAATTCATGCAGACGCTGTCCTCAGGAGGAACAAGACTTCCCTTTGGAATAGCCGCTTTTCCCTGATGGGGAATTTTATACTGCGCGAAGTAAATGCTCTGTAGGATCAGGCTCAGACCAACGGTGATTGTGCTGTCGTCCGGATCAAAGCAGAGTACGCAGGAGTTTGCCGACAGGCTTAGGCCCTGGCGCAGCATATTGTTCGTAGAGGAAAATCCTACAATGTTCAGCATCGGGCTGTTGGTAGAGGCATTCTCGTAAGAGATGCCATAGGGAGCGAATATCTCCAAAGTGACGGAATCTGGGTTCGTGTCCTCGTCATAATAGTCATAGTCTGCTGCTGAGCTGTTAGCGGGAAGATAGACGGCCGGGACGGTTAAGGTAGTCAGAAGCCGGTTGGCGCAGTCGTACAGCTTCACAGCGAAGGTGACAGTCAAGTTGGTCAAAGTGACTTCATAGCAGTTTGGCCGGCCGCTGATCGGGCTGATCGCCGTAGCGGCAGTTCCTTCTGTATTGTAGCTGATATCCATAACTTCGGCTGACGCAGTGACAGCAGAAGGATAAGAAGCGGGGATGGAAACGTTCAGAGGAATGCTGCGGCACAAATTAATGCCGATCTCGTCGTAGATGACAGGTGACAGGATCGTCAGAAGCTTCGGATCGCCGCAGATCGGATTGACGCATACATCCTGGCATTCGGGGGATGCATTTCCCTGTCCGTCGGATGAGGTTTGGCCGCAATTGCAGTTTTGCACTTTATATTTAGGCATCATGAACATCCTTTCCTAAAGGTTGATTCGTTATTATGGTATGCCCGTCAACGATTTTGGTGACGGGGAAGAGCAGGACGCAAGGCCGTGTGCATGGAGCAGAAGTTTGCGCATATATTGAAAAGAAAGAATAAACGCCAGAAAAAAGAGGGGAATATCCACTGGGGAAAGAGGTAAGCAGAGAAGAAAGAGAAAAGAAGGGCCTGGGCAAACCTGTGCGGCGCAGATGGGAAGGAGCTTGGAGATGGATTATGTGTTTGATTTGAAAGAGAAGGGCAAGAGAATGGTATACACACAGGGGGGACTGATCGTCGGCTTGATTCCCCAGGGGCGCATGATTCGTCAGACGGCTGTCCTTCAGGAGGATTTCCTGTCAGATCTGGCCGCCGTTCTCCACGAAGGCCATATTTACTATACGTATCACAATCTTGAGCATCAGGTGATTCTCCACAGGCTGGAAGATGACGTCCCGCTTCCGCTGCTCAGCGATGCGTCCAACAGCAGCCGGTATGCGAATCTTCTGTTAGCTGTACATGACGGGACGCTATTTCTCTTTTATACTGCTTATGATTCTGTCAGGGAGGAGACACAGCTTCGTCTGCTGTGTCCATACCGTTATCCTGGGAGAGAGTATATATGCGCGTCTGGGAAGGCGTTCTGCCGGCTTAGCGTCTGGGGGACTGGCAGAGGACTTGTGCTGTACGCGTTCTCAGATACCGACTCTTTCTTTTGGATTGAGGCGGGGAAAGCGATGGAGGCTCCGATGATACGAGCTCTGTACCTGACAGAGGGGGAAGAGAATAGGGGCCGAGACTGCGAGAAGACAGAGGAAGAGGAGCGGAAGAAGGAGGAGCGGGAGCAGGAGATGCTTGCCCTCAGGGCAAATTTGAAGGAGACGAGGCAGAAACTGAATGCGGCCATTGAGCAGTATGAGAGGCTGCGCAGCCAAGCAATGGAAATACAGGAGGAGGGCAGGCGGTGGAGAAAAAAATATCTGCTAAGAGAGCAGTCCGGAACGGGGCAGTAAGGGCGGGGCGAGGCCGCAGAGCAGACTGGGGCGCCATAAGAAATAGGGCGCCGGGGAATTGAATTTATATGGGAAAAGGTTTAAAATGGACGATAGCTGGACAATACAACATGCATTGTCGGCAGCGAAAGAGGAATAGACGGAGAGAACGGAGGATGTATGCGGATGGCTTCAGAGTATAGGGCGGAAATAGACAGGATATTGACAAGAGAGCTGGGAGCGGGCAGCAGGATTCCCTTGAGCAGCATACCCAATACGCGGGATTTGGGCGGCTATGCGGGAGCGGAGAACAGGTGCGTCAAACGGCACCGCCTGATTCGAAGCGGGGCGCTCAGCTCGCTGAATGAAGAAGATATCCGGATGCTCACAGAAGAGTACGGACTGAATACAGTGGTGGATTTTCGCACGAAGGCAGAGGCGCAAGAGAAGCCTGACACGCATATGGAAGGAGTAACGTATATATCCCTGCCGGTGCTGAGGGAGGCCCAGCTGGGTATGACCCATGAGGAGGATCCGAATAGGAAAATCTCCCTTATGGAACTTGTTCAGAATGAATCAACCAATGCAGGACAGTTTATGCAGAAGATCTATGAGGCACTTATTCACGATGAATATGCCTTGAGCCAATACCGGGAGTTTTTCCGCATCATGAGGGCCAATAAGGAAGGGGCGCTGCTCTGGCATTGCTCGGCAGGAAAGGACCGGGCAGGAACGGCGGCAGCTCTCGTTCTGGAAGCGCTGGGAGTGGAGCGGGAGACGATATACCGGGACTATATGCTGACGAACCTGTATGTGTGGGGAAGGCTGAGGCAGATGCTGGAGAAAGCCGCGCAGCAGGTGCCGGATGAGCGGGTGCTGACGGGGATCGCTGTGATGAACAGCGCGAAGAGAGAGTTCCTGGAATCCGTATTTGCCGCTATAGAGGCGGATTATGGGACGACAGAACGGTTCTTTGAGCAGAAGATGGGGCTGGATAGGGCCGGCTTGGAGGAATTGCGGGAAAATTATCTTGCCCCTTTTCCGGAGAGAGCAGTTGTGCTACAATAAAGCCTGAAAACCGCTTGAAATCAAGCGAGAGGAATTTACAAAGGAGGCAGTATATGCTGGAATTACGGAATATTTCTTATGAGGTTAACGAGAACCAGAAAGAAAAAGATATATTGAAGAATATCAACCTCACCATTGAAGACCGGTTTGTGGCGATTACCGGGCCCAACGGAGGGGGCAAATCCACATTGGCGAAGATTATCGCGGGCATTCTGAAGCCAACGAGCGGGCAGATTTTTATGGACGGAGAGGATATCACCGATAAGAATATTACGGAGAGGGCCAAGCTTGGCATCAGCTTCGCCTTTCAGCAGCCGGTAAGATTCAAGGGGCTGACTGTAAAGGATCTGATTACGCTGGCAGCGGGGAAGAATCTGAGCACTGCGGCTGCCTGCGAGTATCTCTCAGAGGTGGGGCTGTGCGCCCGGGATTATATCGGGCGGGAAGTGAATGCCAGCCTGTCCGGCGGAGAGCTGAAGAGAATCGAGATCGCTATGGTGATTGCCCGCAAGACGAAGCTGAGCGTCTTTGATGAGCCTGAGGCAGGAATTGATCTATGGAGTTTTAACAACTTGATTCAGGTATTCGAGAAGCTGCATCAGGAGGTGCAGGGGTCGATCATCATCATTTCCCACCAAGAGAGAATTCTGAATATTGCAGACAAGATTGTAGTGATCGCCGACGGTGAGGTGCGGGGCTACGACAAAAAGGAAGAGATTCTTCCGGAGCTTCTGTGCACATCCGGCGGATGCAAATTTTACAGTGAAGGAGGGCGGTAATATGGGAAACGTACAGCTGGATGCAATACAGATGAACCTGCTCGGGCAGATCGCCGGGCTCCATGAGGTGCCGGAAGGGGCATATAATATCCGCTCCAATGGACAGGGAATTGCCAGGAATACGACGGCAAACATCGATATAGTCACAAAGGAAGACAAGCCGGGCATTGATATCTATATTAAGCCTGGAACTAAGAAAGAGAGTGTCCACATTCCGGTTCTGATGAGTCAGACAGGGCTGAAGGATCTTGTATACAATGATTTCTACATCGGCGAAGACGCGGATGTGACCATCATCGCCGGCTGCGGCATTCATAACGGAGGAGACGGCACTTCAGAACATGACGGGATTCACCGGTTCTTCCTGGAGAAGAACGCCCGGCTGAAATATGTGGAGAAGCATTATGGGACCGGGGACGGCAATGGTGAAAATATTATGAATCCTACGACAATCATTGAGATGAAAGAGGGAAGCTACATGGAGATGGACAGCGTCCAGATTAAGGGCGTGGATTCCACCGACCGCATCACAAGGGCGAAGCTGGATAAAGATGCGAAATTGATTATCCGCGAAAAAATAATGACTCACGGGAAGCAGATGGCTAAGACAAGCTTTGAAGTGGATCTGGACGGAGAGAATTCCAGTGCGGATGTAGTATCCCGGTCGGTAGCCCGGGGAACGTCCCGACAGATTTTCGAGTCTAAAATCAATGGAAACAACGCCTGCGCAGGCCACTCGGAGTGCGACTCCATTATTATGGATTCCTCCAATGTGACAGCGGTTCCGGAGCTGACGGCCAACCATATTGACGCCAGCCTGATCCATGAGGCGGCTATCGGCAAAATTGCGGGAGAGCAGCTGATCAAACTGATGACCCTAGGGCTTACAGAAGAAGAGGCGGAGTCGCAGATTATCAATGGATTCCTGAAGTAGAATGCCAGGCTGGGACATCATAAAACATATAAAGAAGTATTATAAGAAAATAATAAATTATTTAGAAAACGATTTAATTTCAAAAGACAGAAGCGAAAGCCAGCTCCCGTCCGCAGCCGCGGGGGGCTGACTGCCAAAGAAGGCTTGTCAGAAGGGGATCGCTGGAAGAGAAGAGGAGAAGAGAAAATATGAGTATACGTATCGGTATCATGGGCTATGGCAATCTTGGAAGAGGAATTGAGTGCGCGCTGGCGCAGAATCAAGATATGGAACTGAAGGCCGTATTCACAAGGAGAGATCCCTCCAGCGTGAAGATATTGACAGAGGGAGTCCCTGTATACTCAGCCGAGAAGGCGGAGGAGATGGCAGGAGATATTGACGTGATGATCCTGTGCGGGGGCAGCGCGACAGATCTCCCTGTACAGACGCCGAAATATGCGAAACTATTCAATGTGGTAGACAGCTTTGACACCCACGCCAAGATTCCGGAGCATTTCGCGGCGGTAGATGCGGCGGCTAAGGAAGGCGGCAAAGTAGGAATGATCTCCGTCGGCTGGGATCCGGGCATGTTTTCCCTGAACCGCCTGTATGCCAACGCCATCCTGAGCGAGGGCTGCGACTATACGTTCTGGGGTAAAGGCGTCAGCCAGGGACATTCTGACGCGATTCGCAGAATCGAAGGGGTTAAAGATGCCAGACAATATACCATTCCTGTCGAGAGCGCCCTGGAGGCAGTGCGCCGCGGGGATAATCCTGAACTGACTGTCCGCCAGAAACACACGAGAGAGTGTTTTGTCGTGGCTGAGGAAGGAGCGGATCGGGCCCGCATTGAGCGGGAGATTGTAACAATGCCCAACTATTTTGCCGATTACGATACGACGGTACATTTCATCAGCGAAGAGGAGATGGAGAGGGATCACAGCGGTATCCCCCACGGCGGTGTTGTGATAAGAAGCGGCCGCACTGGCTGGAACAGGGAACATAAGCATGTGATCGAATATAGCTTGAGACTGGATTCCAACCCGGAGTTCACAGCGAGTGTCCTTGCCGCTTACGCAAGAGCTGCGTACCGCATGAATCAGGAAGGGCAGACTGGATGCAGGACTGTCTTCGATGTGGCCCCAGCGTATTTGTCCGCTATGAGCCCGGAGGAGATGAGAAGCCATCTCCTGTAGGAGCGATGCGGCTATGGAGTAGATGATGTATTCGGTATCCTGCTGTGCATCGGGACTGAGACTGCCAAGGGTTTTACCCGGGCGTCCATACAGCCGTGAAAGGAATGAAAAGATACGCTGACATAGCCATTTTACATATTTGGAAGTTTCGCGCCGAGATTGGTGAGCTGGATGACGGACTTCATACATTGGGCGACAAGGGCGTTGAAGTAGAGCCTGTCGTCCAGCCTGCCGAAAGAACGGAATTCTGAACCGGCAGTGAAGGAAGCAGCCAGCTCATTTCTTGTATAATTCATGCGAAGCTGGCGGACAGCGTCCCGCATATTTTTGAATACTTCTTTTAGAATCAGGTTGTCATCCGCGTTCAGAATCATGTGATTGCTGTCCATGAAGCTGATAATTAGATCCATTTGAGCCATGAACCGGCGGTTTACAGGGAGGAGCTGGCTGTAGTAAGCCTGATCCTCCCTATTCATGTTCTGATCCATATAAGCCTGTATCTCGTCTGAAATTAAGGCGGAACGGACAAAGAGATCCCGGATTACATTGCTGTCCATATTGGAATCAAATTTCTTATAAATTTCCTGAAGCATCTGTAAGTCAATATCGAAGAGTTCACGGACATTTTTGCGGAATTCCCCGCTTGTCGTATTCGGCAGCAGAAAACGGTTTGCCAGCAGAGTTGTGCCGGCGGCCATCAGCGCATAGAGAACCCGCAGTCCCATGGCTACATGGAGGTCCAGGGATAGAGTTGTGAGGGACAGGGCATAGCAGGTGGCGTACATCGGCATCGTCCAGGAAGTGATAGGGGCGTAATACATGAAAAAAGTCATGACCACGATAATTCCGATATGCCCGGTCTGGGTGCTGAAGATCATTGTCAGCCAGAATATGACGAACAGGCCGGCGATCGTGCCCAATATACGGTTATTGACCTTCATCAGGCTCTCCTCCGCATAAGGCATGAGCATGAGGAAAGCGGTCATTGGGTACCAATAGGCGTGTTCCAGATTGGTTGCCCGGCAGAAGAGAAAAGAGACGCATAGGACGATGGACAGGCGCAGGGCGAAACGGATCTGAAAAATATCCAGGGACAGAAGTTTTTTCTGGTTGTCTTTTGAGAGAAGCCGGGAGGACTTAGGGATGTGCCATTCCTTAGCCATCCGGCCAATATGAATTTCGTCCATTTCCTGAAGAGCCCGCAGGAAGAGTCCCAAAATATTTCCCATTGTGTAATCTTCATCGGCAGAAGAGAGATGGCTGGATTCAGAGAATGTCCGTATTTTCCAGCGAAGAGCATGGTTGTCGGACTGGTTCATCTGATGTTCCGCATCTGCGAATACCCGGGACAGATTTTGAAAATATGCGGCATCTTCTGTGGGCAGAGGAGTATCTTGGGAAGCATGAAGTTTGATGAAATAGTGGAAGCGCTGAAATAAGAGCATGAAGTAGTAATTGATCTTGCCGTAGCCGTCGGCCAGATAAGCGTAATTTCTGGAAGAATAGATGACGCGGCTCATATGGGCAATCATGTCGGGAAATTTCTCATTCTCCGTCAGGTATTCTTTATCCAGAGCCATACGTTCCAATATAGAAGCAATGGCATGCATCCCTTTGCGGGCAGTTCCGAAATGCCTCCTGCGCCGGATTAGACGGGAGTAGAGAAAGAGGGCCGCTGTCAGGGCCGCAAAACAGTAAGTCAGTATGAGAAACTGTATAGGAAGGACTTCCTCTGTAACTGGCACAAACTGGAGAAAGACGAATTCCATGCCTCCTACAAAATAGGCCTTTGGATTGAATTTGTCTGTTAGAAGACATACGAGCAGAAAAGGAACCGCAAGATTCAGGAGAGCACACAATAACAGCGTGCGCGTCGCCAAGAAGGCGGCGGCGCACAAAAACAACATAATCAGATATGTATGACCAAGCTCCTTGGGACGGAAATCCTGGGTATGTCTATTGCGGAATACCAATGTGATAAACGATGGAAAAATCAGAAAATCCATGCCCCATATGTACAATATGCTGAAGAAAATGAACAGAGAAAACAGAATAGTCGGCAGGGCATCCAGCCATTGTCTTGCCGCAGAATGAAGCCGTTCTTTCAATTTTTTGGAGTCCATCAGAGCTACCCCTCCGTTCTCTTGGACATCATAGATGGGGGATGACCCCGGCATCTTATAATTCAGAATAGCATGTTTCATAAAAAATTACAAAGGTTTTTGTCCAGGCGGAAGATATAAAGCGGTCGTTCAGCTATAACCTGGCCGCCTTCACATATTTGTCAGGGAATATTCCAAGAATAACGGGAAATCCCTGAAGTCATTCATATAGCGGATCGAGGCGCTGCTTATATCTGGGGAATAACTGCATTTTTTACAATTTCTCTCTTGCCTTTTCTGTCTGATGCTGTTAAGCTTGGATAGAACTTGTCTGAACACCTGGAGGAGGATTATGAAAAGATTACCGTTAAGCCAAGACTGCAAGCGCTTGCTGATGGTGCTGGTGGGAGCCACGGTCATTGCGTGGAATATCAATACGTTTACCCATCCGGCAGGACTGCTGCCGGGGGGGACGACAGGGATTTCCCTGCTGCTGCAGGAATGTTTTGCACATTTTGTGGGCATATCGGTGCCCTACTCGGCAATCAATGTGATACTGAACTGTATTCCGGCGGCTATCAGCTTCAAATTTATAGGGAAGAAATTCACGATATTTTCGGTGATTTCTATTTTATTGTCGGGTGTCTTGGTGGATATCCTGCCGTCGGCTGCAGTGACTGACGAAGTGCTTCTGAATGCTATATTCGGCGGTATTGTCAACGGCGTGGGCATGACGATCTGCCTGAAGGCCAATGCCACCACGGGGGGCACTGACTTTGTGTCTATTTTTGTGTCGGAGAGATATGGAATCGATGCCTGGAATTATATTATGGGTCTGAATGTGGTGATCCTGCTCATCGCCGGCTCCCTGTTCGGGTGGACGAAGGCTATGTACTCCATTATCTTCCAATTCTCGTCTACCCAGGTGCTGCACGCCATGTACCAGAGGTATCAGAAGGAGACGCTGTTCGTCATCACCGAGCGGCCGGACGAGGTATACCAGGTGATCAAGGAGAACACAAACCACGATGCCACGCTGTTCAAGGGGATTGGGCTGTACCTGTATAAGACGAGGAAAATGGTGTACTCTGTCGTCTCCAGGGAGGAAGCCCGCAAGGTTATCCAGAAGATACGGGAAGTGGACGACAAGGCCTTCATCAACGTGGTGAAGACCGAGCAGATTATGGGACGGTTCTATCAGCGGCCGAAGGATTAAAGGGGCGGAGGGACAGGCCGGGGAGATTTCAGAACAGTTGGCAGAACAGGGAGGTTCATGCATGAAGACACTTGTGATCGCGGAGAAGCCCTCTGTGGGGAGGGACATCGCCCGGGTGCTGGGCTGCCCCGATAAGAGGGGAGGAGCCCTGGAAGGGAAGAATTATATCGTGACCTGGGCGCTGGGGCATCTGGTGACGCTGATGGATCCGGAGGATTACAATAAAAAATATAAAGAATGGAGGGCTCAGGATCTGCCCATCATGCCCAAGCAGATGAAGACCAAGGTCATCCCCCAGACAGCCAGACAGTATCAGGAGGTGAGGGCGGCCCTGAACCGCAGGGATGTGGGGCAGGTGGTAATTGCCACGGACGCGGGCCGGGAGGGAGAACTGGTGGCCCGGTGGATACTGGAGATGGCAGGCAATGAGAAGCCTCTGAAACGGCTGTGGATATCCTCGGTGACGGATAAGGCGATCCGAGACGGGTTCGCCCATCTCCAGGACGCGAAAAGGTACGAGCCCCTCTACCATGCGGCAGCCAGCCGGGCGGAGGCGGATTGGCTCGTCGGGATCAACGCCACCAGGGCGCTGACGTGCAAATATAACGCGCAGCTGTCCTGCGGCAGGGTGCAGACACCGACTCTGGCCATGATTGTGCGCCGGGAGGAAGAGATACAGAAGTTTCAGCCCAAGAGTTATTACGGGCTGCAGGCCAAGACAGGAGGAGCCGTGCTGGCCTGGAGGAGCAAGGCCGGCAGCAGCATGTCGAGCTTCGACAAGGCATATATGGAAGGGCTTATCACAACCCTTCGGGGCAAGCCTCTCAGAATAGAAGAAGTGAGGAAGAAGGAGAAGGCCGTGCCCCCGCCCCAGCTGTATGATCTGACAGAGGTGCAGCGGGAGGCCAACCGGCGGTTCGGCTTCGCCGCCAAGAAGACGCTGGACATCCTTCAGCGGCTGTACGAGAACTACAAGGTGCTGACCTACCCCCGGACGGATTCCCGCTATCTGACATCGGATATGACCGGGACGATACAGGAGCGCCTGCAGGCGTGCGGCGCTGGACCGTACCGGGCGCTGGCGGCTCCTCTCCTCAAGAAGGCCTGGGGAGGGAAGCAGCCTTTTGTCAGCGATGCCAAGGTATCGGACCATCACGCGATTATCCCCACGGAACAATATGTGCGCCTGGCGGATATGAGCGGGGATGAGCGCAAGGTATATGATCTTGTTGTGCGCAGGTTCCTGGCGGTACTCTATCCGCCCTGCCGGTACGAAGAGACGGCGGTGACAGCCAAGATTGCCCAGGAGTCCTTCGTGGGGAAGGGCAGCAGGATCCTCCAGGAAGGCTGGAAGGCAGTGTACGCGGGAATGCAGCCGTGGGAAGAGGAATATGACGAGGCAGAAGAGGACGGGGCGGACGGATCCCGAGGCGCCTATGGAAACGCGGATGGCAGCGGGGGATTCCCGGATTTCCGGGAGGGACAGACGATAGAAGGGGTCTGCCTGCGCTTAACCGAGGGGAAGACGAAGCCCCCCGCCCGTTTCACCGAGGCATCCCTGCTGTCTGCCATGGAAAATCCGGTAAAATTCATGGACAACCGGGACCGCCAGATGGTGAAGACGATGGGGGAGACCGGAGGCCTGGGGACAGTGGCCACCAGGGCCGATATTATCGAGAAACTGTTCTCCAACTTCCTGCTGGAGAAGAAGGGGAATGAGATATACAGCACTTCCAAGGCGCGGCAGCTTCTGCGCCTTGTGCCGGAGGACCTGAAGAAGCCGGAGCTGACTGCCCAGTGGGAGCAGAAGCTGGGGAAGATCGCCAAGGGAGAGCTGCCCGCTGGGGATTTTCTCGGGGAGATTCGCGGTTACACGAGAGAATTGCTGGAAGAGATACAGCAGGAAGAGGGCAGTTTCCGCCACGACAACCTCACGTCGAAGAAGTGCCCGGTGTGCGGCAAGCATCTGCTGGCTGTGAACGGGAAGCAGGCGAAGCTGCTTGTCTGCCAGGACCGTAACTGTGGGTACCGGGAGACGGTATCCCGCCTGACCAATGCCCGATGCCCCAACTGCCGCAAGAAGATGGAGCTGACGGGCAAGGGGGAGAAAGCTGCATTTGTGTGCTCCTGCGGATATAAGGAGCGCCTGTCCAAATTCGAGGAGCGGCGCCAGAAGGAAGGGGCCGGAATCAAGAAGAAGGATGTGCAGCGCTATCTGCGCCGCCAGCAGGAGGAGGCGCAGGAGCCGCTGAACACGGCTTTCGCCGACGCGCTAAAGAAGCTGTGAGAGTAAGATCCAATTAGGACGGAAGGAACGCAGAAGGTTCCAGTAAGATACGCCGCGCAGGCCAAGCTCGGATGCCAGACCGAGCTTGGCCTGTATGCTTCTCACATCCTCGAACCAGACCTCATGCCCGATATCGCTGCGGATATACTGGAAATGAGGAGCCTGGGCGTCGTCGGAATAGAGAATTTCCGCCTGGTTATCCACAGCGATCTGCACGGCGTCAATATTGCCGATGGTGGCCGCCTTCGTCACTCCCCGTTCATAGGGGATGACCCAGTCATAGGCATAGTTCGGTATCCCGAGCATGATTTTCTGAGCCGGAATCCGGCTGACAGCATACTCGGCCACTTGCCGCACCTGCCTGAGAGGGGCGACGGCCATCGGAGGGCCGTAGGTGTAGCCCCACTCATAAGTCATCAGGACGACAGAGTCTGCCGCTGCCCCCAGGCCTGCATAGTCCAAGCCCTCATACAGGACGCCTGTCTGGTTATCCGACGTCTTGGGAGCCAGGGCCACCGACACGGTCTTGCCTGCCTGATGAAGGGCGGCGCCCAAATTCTCGATAAAAGCCACGTATCCCTCCCGGTCAGAGGCCTGGATATATTCGCAGTCCACATGCACGCCGGAATATCCAAGGGAGACCGCTTTTTCCACGAGCTGGTCAATCAGCCGCCCCTGCACTGACAGGTCAGAGACCGCCGCGTGCACCAGGCCGCTGTCAAAGGTCCCGCCCTCGGTGAGCGGGGTGAGGACGAGGGAGACGGGAAGGCCGAACTGGCCTGCCAGCGCTCTCACCTGGGCGTCGTCGAAGGGATAGAGCCAGCCTCCGTAAGAGAACCCCACGGAGAAGGAGAGTACCTCATCCAGGACGGGGAAGGCATCCAGGAGAAGCTCTTCCTGGGTGAATGGATAAGCATAGCCGGAGGCGAGCAGTCCCAGGCGCTGCGGACGTTCGCCCGTCTGTGTTATGAGCAGGGCCTGGCCGACAGCCAGGCTCTGAGGCGTCCGCAGCTCGTTCTCATAGACAAGCTGCTGAAGGGAAAGGTCATATCTTGCGGCAATGGAAGCTGCCGTGTCTCCTTGTTCTACCACATAAATCAGCATAAGTATCCTGCCTCCGGGGTACTGTTCTCCATCAATGATAGTATATGCAGGGAAAACCAAAAAGCAAAGCCGATATCTAATTGGGAGAAGAGATATCGGCTTTTTAAGAGAATAGGTTATGAAAAAGGTATTAGCTCCTTACCGATTATTACTATACGGCGTATTTGTGTCGAAAATGTGACCGGAATTTGAAAAAAGTGTGCATTCTCGATGCGTAAAAGAGAGTCTTATATGTGGGATAGGAGATAATACTTGAAATTCTTAATGGCCGGGGAGAAATATCGCCCCTGGTTCCATATCAGATACAGGTTCCGGTAGAAAAAAGGGTTGTCAATTTTGATGCGCACCAGGCCCTCTGTGTATATGTGGGGAATGTCCGCGATCAAGGCGATGCCCAGGCCGGAGCGCACCATGGAGACGATGGTGCTGTCTTCGGTGGCGCTGTACTTGATATTCAGCTCCGTAGTAATGCCGGCGTTTCTCAGCGTTCGTTCGATAGAGTGGATGATGCCGGTATTCTTATTGTACCCGACAAAGGTTTCATTTACGACTTCCCGGAAATCAATGCTCTCGCGGGAAGCAAGAGGGTGGTCCTTGCGCACAAGGAGACAGAGCTCTTCGGTGAGCACAAGCTCGGAAGCGATTTTTTCGTATTTTTTCTGTTTGATATATTCTCCGCAGAATCCCAAATCTGTCTCCCCGGAGATCACATCGGAGATAATCTCCTTTGTAGCTTTCTGAGTGAAGAAAATGTTGGCATTCGGATAAGTCTGGATATAACTGCTGATCACGTCAGGAATAAAATTAGCGCCCATAGTAAAAATAGACGAGATGCGGATTTCCCCTGTTCTGATATTGGCCATGTCCTGAATCTGATGGATGCCTTCTTCTACGGTCAAATTCCCCTGGTGTACATAATCCCTGAAGATTTTTCCATAACGGGTAAGCTGTACGTTTCTTCCGTGACGTTCGAACAGCGGGACTCCGATTTCTTGTTCCAGATTGCTGATTGCTTTGCTGAGAGCAGACTGAGAGATAAAAAGTTCCGAGGCCGCCTGTGTAAAATGTTCTGTCCGGGCTACCACCTCGAAATATTTCAGATTTTGAAAATTGATTAACATAAAATTGAACCTCCATAGGATGCGGATATGGAGGGAACTGCTGGGATTAAGTATAACATATGAGGCAAAATAGCGCAATAAGCAGACAATACGAAAAAAACCTCTAAATTTGCAAAAGAACATCTAAATTCATCGATTCTATTCATTATATTCAGAAAGACAAAGAATGAATTCTGGAAAAAATTCCATTTTATGACAAAAAAATAGCAAAAAAACGGCAAACAATTGTATGAAGCGGGGAAATTTATGGGAATAAAATGAGGTGCCGCGGCAAAAAACATATGAAATTATTCGATAAATATGAAATAAACAGGCAATTAGAACTGTCAGAATATGTGGTTTACAATCGGAGTATAGAAAATATTATTCACGTGGATATAGGAGAGGAACTATGCAGAGAAGCCGGCAAGGGACGAGTATGTTAGCAGCCAATCTATAGTAAACGACAAATAAATTTGTCGTTTACTATAGCCCCTCCGGGGGGGTACGCACGATTTTTGCAAGGAGATTTCTGCGTTTACACGCAGCAAAAATCGGCGCAGGAAACGTCATAGAGAGAAAACATTTATGACGTTTCCTATATCTATCTATTTATTTGTAGGAGGTATCAGGTATGGATTTTAGCTTAACAAAGGAACAGAAACTGGCGGTACAGCTGTACCGTGAGTTCGCGGAGAAGGAAGTAAAGCCTTATGTGGAGGAGATGGATGAGACAGAGAAACTGCCAGACGGCATCTTAGAGAAAATGGCCAGGGCAGGATTTTTCGGCATCCCTTTTTCCCGGGAGATAGGCGGAGCAGGGGCGGATTATCTGGTAAACGCCATGTGCGTGGAGGAGATATCGAAGATCAGTGCCACCGTCGCCGGGATTATATCGGTACATACGTCTCTGACGGCAACGGGCATTCAGCAGTTCGGCACACAGGAGCAAAAGGAGAAATACCTGCCTGACCTTGTGAGCGGAAGGAAAATCGGAGCCTTCGCCCTGACAGAACCAGGAGCAGGGTCTGACGCGTCCGGACAGCAGACCCAGGCCAAACTGGTGGATGATGAACATTATGTGATTAACGGTACAAAGATCTTTATCACCAATTCCGGATTTGCCAGTATTTTCATCGTCGCCTGTATGACAGATAAGTCCAAAGGCAATAAAGGGATTTCCACCTTCATTGTGGAGAAGGGGACTCCCGGGTTCATCGTGGGGAAGGAAGAGAAAAAATGCGGAATCCGCGCGTCCTCTACTTGCGAGCTGATCTTTGACAACTGTGTGATACCGAAGGAGAACATGCTTGGAAAAGAGGGGAAAGGCCTTGGGATTATGCTGACGCTCCTGGACGGCGGGAGGGTGACCATCGCTGCCCAGGCCGTGGGAATTGCCCAGGGAGCCATTGATGAGACGATCAAATATGTCAAGGAGAGAAAACAGTTCGGCAGGCCGATTTCCTTCTTCCAGAACACACAATTCCAGCTGGCGGAAATGCAGACGAAGATAGACTGTGCCAGGCTGATGCTGTATAAAGCCTGTGTCCTGAAGGACGCCCATGCCCCTTACGGCAGGGAGGCGGCCATGGCCAAGCTGTATTGTTCGGATGTGGCGGTGCAGGCCACGAGGCTGGCGGTACAGCTTCACGGAGGTTATGGCTATACGAGAGAATACCCGGTGGAGAGAATGTACCGGGATGCCAAGATTACCGAGATCTACGAGGGAACATCCGAAGTACAGAAAATGGTAATTGCCGGTTTCATGGGTGTGAAATAGAGGAAGGAGCAGAAGAATGATGAAAATTATCGTATGTATCAAACAGGTGCCGGATACGACGGAAGTCCGGATAGATCCGGTGACGAATACATTAATCCGGGATGGAGTGCCAAGTATCATCAATCCGGACGACAAGGCCGGAATTGAGGCGGCTCTGAGGCTGAAGGAAGAAGTGGGAGGGACGGTGACCCTTGTATGCATGGGGCCCGCCCAGGCAGATGTGGCTCTGAGGGAAGGGCTGGCAATGGGAGCTGACGAGGCAATTCTTGTAAGCGACCGGGCCTTCGGAGGATCCGATACATGGGCGACCTCCTCCATCCTCGCCGGAGCTGTGGAGAAGCTGGACTATGACGTGATTATTACCGGACGGCAGGCAATTGACGGAGATACGGCCCAGGTAGGCCCTCAGCTTGCTGAGCATCTGCATATCCCCCAGGTAAGCTATGCCCAGGAAATCCGTTTAGAAGGGGATAAATTGATCGTCCTTCGCCAGTTTGAAGACCGGGAACATGAGATAGAGGTATCCATGCCCTGCGTAATCACCGCGCTGTCAGAACTCAATGAGCCAAGATATATGAGCATGGCGGGGATCTATTCGGCCTATCAGGAGAAAGAAATCCAGGTATGGGGATTTGATGATCTGAAAGACACGGTAGACTCGTCCAACATGGGACTCAAAGGTTCTCCCACAAGAGTTGTGCGCTCCTTTACCAAGCAGGCAAAGGGGGCTGGAGAGAAATTGGAAGGACTCTCTGCGGAGGAAGCGGTAGAAGCGATTGTGAATAAGCTCAGAGAGAAATACTTTATCTGAGGAAACCGAACACCAAAGGAAGGGAATGGATGAGATGAGTAAACATGTATTTGTATTTGCAGAGCAGAGGGACGGCGAAATCCAGAAGGTGGGGATTGAACTGATCGGCATCGCAAGAGAGCTGGCCGGGACGCTGGGACAGAAGGTTGTGGCAGTCCTCATCGGAGCGGAGATTCAGGGGAAGGCCCAGACGCTGATCCAGTATGGGGCCGACGAGGTAGTCGTCGTGGAAGATGAGATACTCAGAGAATATATGACCGAGCCGTACACGAAGGCAATCTGCGCGGTGATTCAGGAATACAGCCCGGAAATATTGCTGTATGGGGCGACCTCCATCGGAAGGGATCTGGCTCCCAGGGTAGCTTCCAGAATCCACACCGGGCTGACAGCCGACTGTACCGGGCTGAAGGTGGATGAGGAATCCAAGCTGCTTTATATGACCAGGCCGGCTTTTGGCGGAAATATTATGGCCACGATTGTGTGTGAGAATTTCAGGCCTCAGATGGCCACCGTGCGCCCCGGGGTAATGAAGGCGCTGTCCAAGGACGAAGGGGCACAGGGTACCATCCGTGTGCTGCCGGTGGCATTTTCCGCGGCAGATCAAACTGTGAAAATCCGCAGAGTCATCAAAGATAAGAAAAAGAGCGTGGACATTACCGAGGCGAAGGTACTTGTGTCAGGAGGAAGAGGCATCGGCTGCCCGGAGAACTTCTCCATGCTTCAGGAACTGGCTGACGAGCTGGGAGGGGAGATCTCTTCCTCCAGGGCGAATGTGGATGCAGGCTGGATCGGCAAGGAACGCCAGGTGGGACAGACAGGGAAGACCGTGCGGCCCCAGCTGTATGTGGCGTGCGGTATATCCGGGGCGATTCAGCATTTGGCCGGAATGGAAGATTCCGAATTTATTCTCGCGATTAATAATAACCCCACGGCTCCCATCTTCGACGTGGCAGACCTGGGGATTGTGGGTGACTTGAAAGTGATCGTCCCGAAACTGACTGAAGCACTTAAGAAAATACGTGCCAAGAAGCAGGTGCAATGATGATTCATACATAGAAGGAGGTAACGGATATGAGCAAACAGAAGACACTGCAGGAAGCGATCGCCCTTGTCCAGGAC
>CALWRT010000126.1 GCA_944384015.1 uncultured Lachnospiraceae bacterium
AACTCCCCCAGAAGAAGCTGGTACGGGGAGCTGCGTCTGGCTACAGCTCCTACGGCAACCAGATTGGACTGGCCACCGGACTTGTGAAAGAGATCTACCACCCAGATTATGCGGCGAAGCGAATGGAGATCGGAGCGGTCATGGGCGCGGCTCCCAGACGAGCTGTGAAGCGGGAATCTTCCATGCCCGGGGATATTATTATTCTTCTGGGAGGCCGTACAGGGCGGGACGGCTGCGGAGGAGCAACCGGTTCTTCCAAAGTACACACCGAACAGTCCATCGAGACGTGCGGAGCGGAAGTACAGAAGGGTAATCCCCCCACAGAGCGCAAGATTCAGAGACTGTTCCGCAGAGAAGAAGTCAGCCGTCTGATTAAGAAATGCAACGATTTCGGGGCAGGCGGGGTGTCTGTGGCAATCGGAGAATTGGCTCCGGGGTTAGTGGTGAACTTGGACA
Source organism: uncultured Lachnospiraceae bacterium (assembly GCA_944384015.1). GTDB lineage: Bacteria > Bacillota > Clostridia > Lachnospirales > Lachnospiraceae > JAGTTR01. The sequence goes on from CALWRT010000126.1 coordinate 457, forward strand.
AAGTTCCGAAGAAATATGCGGGACTGGATGGTACGGAGATTGCCATATCCGAATCCCAGGAACGAATGGCAGTGGTTGTGGATCCCAAGGATGTGCAGGCATTCTTGGGCTATGCGGCCGAGGAAAATCTGGAGGCTGTCGAAGTGGCGGTGGTGACAGAGGAGCCGAGACTGGTACTGGAGTGGAGAGGAAAGAAGATTGTGGACATCTCCAGGGCATTTCTGGATACGAACGGCGCTCATCAGGAATCGAATGTGGAAGTAGAGATGCCTTCCGAGGAGAAGTGCTATTTTGACAGAGAGGAGTACCCGGATGCCAGGAAGAAATGGCTGGAGATGCTCGGAGATTTGAATGTATGCTCTCAGAAGGGGCTTGTGGAAATGTTTGACGGCTCCATCGGGGCCGGCTCGGTATTCATGCCTCACGGCGGGAAATATCAGATGACAGAGACCCAGACGATGGTAGCGAAGCTGCCGGTACTGGAGGGAAGCTGTGACACGGTAACGATGATGAGCTACGGGTTTGATCCGTATCTGTCCAGCTGGAGCCCGTACCACGGGGCGGTCTATGCCGTTTTAGAGTCCGTGGCGAAGATTGTATCCAGCGGAGGGGACTACCGCAAGATCCGTTTTACTTTCCAGGAATATTTCCGCAGGATGTCCCAGGAGCCCAGGAGATGGAGCCAGCCGTTTGCGGCCTTGCTGGGAGCTTTCGACGCCCAGATCGGGTTCGGACTGCCGTCCATTGGCGGTAAGGATTCTATGTCGGGAACGTTTAATGATATTGATGTGCCGCCGACCCTTGTATCCTTCGCCGTGGATATTGCGAAGCATTCGGATATTATCACTCCGGAGCTGAAGAAGGCCGGCAACCTGCTGATTCTTGTGAAGGTAGACCGGGATTCCTATCATCTTCCGGTATATGCCAGCGCGATGGATCAATATGGGAAGCTCTATGAAGATATCCAGGCCGGACGGATCGTATCCGCCTATGCGGTGGACGGCCACGGAGTAGCGGCGGCTGTAAGCCGGATGGCCTTCGGCAACCGGATGGGTGTGGAGATTGACGGGGAGATTGCCCCGGAGGAGATCTTCAGCGAAGGATTCGGCAATCTTGTATGCGAAGTCCCTGAGGAGAAGGCGGGAGACCTTCTTGTCGCCTACGCGGAGATCGGCAAAGTGACGGCAGAAGAAGCCATTGCCTACGGCGAGATGAAGATTTCCATGGATGAGGCGGTACAGGCGTGGACAAGGACGCTGGAGCCGGTATTCCGGACAAAATCCGAAGAGTCGGAGGATAAGAAGATAGAGACCCCTCAATATCAGGCAAATAGTATTTACGTGTGCAGGCATCGGGTGGCCAAGCCCACGGTATTCATTCCGGTATTCCCCGGGACGAATTGTGAATACGACAGCGCTAAGGCCTTCCAGCGGGCAGGGGCGGATGTGGTCACAACGGTTTTCCGCAATCAGAATGCCAATGATATCAGAGAATCGGTGGACGCTTTTGAGAAGGCCATTGCCCAGGCGCAGATTATCATGTTCCCCGGCGGCTTCAGCGCGGGAGATGAGCCGGACGGCTCCGCGAAGTTTTTCGCGGCGGCTTTCCGCAACGCGAAGCTTCAGGAAGCGGTGCAGAAGCTTCTGAATGAGAGAGACGGCCTGTGCCTCGGCATCTGCAACGGCTTCCAGGCACTGATCAAGCTTGGCCTTGTGCCGAACGGAACCATCACCGGGCAGGATGCTGACGCGCCGACGCTGACCTACAACAGCATCGCCCGCCACGTGTCGAAGATGGTATACACGAAGGTGGTCAGCAACAAGTCGCCGTGGCTTGCCAAGGCGAAGCTGGGCGGCGTCTACGTGAATCCGGCGTCCCACGGCGAGGGACGGTTCGTAGCCAAGAAGGAGTGGCTGGACAAGCTGTTCGCCAACGGACAGGTGGCCACCCAGTATGTGGACCTGGACGGCAACGCGACGATGGACGAGGAATGGAACCCGAACGGATCCTATCTGTCCATTGAAGGAATTACAAGCCCGGACGGAAGGTGCTTCGGCAAGATGGCCCACAGTGAGAGACGGGGGACGGCGGTTGCCAAGAACATATACGGCGAGCAGGATTTGCAGATTTTTGAGTCCGGAGTGGCATATTTCCAATAAATCCTGCAAAGCATCTTAGGAAGCGCGGACGAAATCCGTGTTTCCTAAGAAAGGAATGTGAGGGGAAGTCTTATGAAGCGAAGAAGGATTGTCTGCTTTGGGGATTCCAATACATGGGGATACGACCCGGCGACCGAAGAACGGTTTGAGGAAGAGACACGGTGGACAGGTTTGCTGGAGCAGATGCTTGGCCCAGGCTGGCGGATTGTGGAGGAGGGACAGAACGGAAGGACAATAGCTACAGACTCTCCCAGCGACGGGGAGAAGAATGGTCTGCAGTACATCATCCCCTGCATCGAGAGCCATAAGCCTTTTGATCTGCTGATCATTATGCTGGGAACGAATGATTTCAAGAGAAAATTCGGGTATACGGCACGGGATGTGGGAAAGGAAATGGAGCGGATGCTGGAGAAGGCAGACAGCTACTTCCGATATCGTATGGCAGTGCCTCCGAAGATCTTGCTGATTGCGCCTGCCTGTATCGGGGAAGGCATCCAAGGGATGCGGTTCGAGGAATCCTATGGTTTGGAGGCGATCAGGCAGTCTGCCCGGCTTGCTCCCTATTACCGGCAGCTGGCAGATGTATTCGGCTGCGCATTCCTGGACGCTTCCCAATATGTCAAGACGAGCGATACCGATGGGGTTCATCTGGACGCGGAGAATCACAGGAAGCTGGCTGGGGTTATCGCGGAGCAGGTGAAATTACTATTCACGTAACCAGGTGAGTAACAGTTCAGCCTTTCTGTTCCGCGAGGGATCACGCTGCATTTGCAGCGTGATCCCGAGAACTGCAGGCGCCACATTGCGAGAAGCGCAGTGTGTGCATTTATTTGTGACAGTGAAGCCGGAAGGCTGAACTGTCACGAATATTTTGTGAAAAAGGGCTTGACTTTTGACGAAAGATGATAGTATAATAGCAAGGCAGGTTAAGAGAACGGAACATTGTTCCAGGCTTGAGGGGTCTTAGCTCAGCTGGGAGAGCATCTGCCTTACAAGCAGAGGGTCACAGGTTCGAGCCCTGTAGGCCCCATAAGTTTACCGGCTTAACCGAAGTGATAATATGGCGAGATAGCTCAGCTGGCTAGAGCATGCGGTTCATACCCGCAGTGTCGAGGGTTCAAGTCCCCCTCTCGCTACTGGAAGGCCTTTGATTTGTCAAGGGCCTTTTTCATTTTCCGGAATATACTTCCCCAGAGGATGAAAAAGTCCTTCCGGCGGTATAGCCTGCGCAGCAGCGCCGCGATGAATAAAAAGACGGACCCCGGAACATAGATAGAATAGACGTAGGACAGAAGTTCCTCAGAGGCATATGCCGGAGACTGAAAGAGGAATTCCGTCATTGAGAGGAGAACAGGCATGAGCGGTTTTTGGATTGGACTGGCTGTAGGAATCGTCATCGGAGCGCTGGGCGTGATTGTCTGGTCGCTGGCGTCGGTTCAGAAGAAGGATGATGAATGGTAGGATGAAAGAACAGGAGGAGTGACCATGAGGGTAGGAATGGGACATGACGTGCACAGGCTTGTGGAAGGCCGTGACCTTGTGATCGGCGGCGTGAAGATTCCATATGAGAAGGGACTGCTTGGGCATTCAGACGCGGACGTGCTGCTGCATGCCGTGATGGACGCTCTGCTGGGGGCTGCCGCGCTGGGGGATATCGGCCGGCATTTCCCGGACACAGATGAGCGATACCGGGGGATCTCCAGCATGAAGCTGTTGGAGGAAGTGGGCAGTATGCTGGAGGAGCAACTGTATGCAGTGGAGAATATTGATGCCACGATTATTGCCCAGGCACCTAAGATGGCGCCCTATGTGGAACAGATGCGCCGCAATATCGCTCAGGTGCTGAGGATTTCTGAAGATCAGGTGAATATTAAGGCGACGACAGAGGAGAGGCTGGGCTTTACCGGGAGAGGGGAAGGAATCTGCGCGCAGGCTGTCTGCTGTCTGAATCAGGCAGTCAATTACGTGTATGAAGACAGAATGGAGGACGGCACGGCTTCCGGCTGCCCAGGCTGCAAGATGTGCCCGAAGGACATATGAGAGTACAGTGGCTTGGGGAGAAGGAGAAGGCATCTACAAGAAGGCTGTGGGAAATGATGTTTCCGGAAGATACCGCGCGCTTTCTTGATTATTATTATAAAGAAAAGACGAAAGACAACCGGATTGTGGCTATCCAGGCCGATGGAGATCTGCGGGCTATGATTCACTTGAATCCGTACCGGCTGACCGCTATGGGCCGAATGGTTTCGGCGGATTATTATATAGCGGTGTCCACAGAGGAGAAATACCGCCATCGGGGATATATGACGACCCTCCTCAGAGAGGCTATGGAGGACGGGAGAAAGAAGGGCAGTCCCTTTGCTTTTCTCATCCCGGCAGACCCAGCGATCTATGAGCCCTTCGGCTTCCGCTATGTCTATAGTCCCCGCTCCCTGCAGATGGCAGCAGGAAGCCCCTGCCTGAGAAGAACGGATAGGGCTGTCAAGGCAAATCTAGGAGGGCATGAGGATGGAAGTTCACAACTTAAGGTGGGGATATCAGAGCTAAAGAGCGCCGGAGACTGCCGGGAGGCTGCAGATCTGGCCGGGGCCTGTCTCTCAGAGAAATGTGAGCTGTATGCCCTGCGGGATGAAGCCTATTATCTCAGGCTGAGCAAGGAATGCCAGGCGGAAGACGGCGGATTGCTGGGGTGGAGAAACCGGGAGGGGGCGCTGAAGGCGGTACTTGCCTATACATTAACCCAGGAGACGGTGGAGATCCGAGAGCCTCTTGCAAAGGGAAGTGATCAGGAAGTATGGAGGACACTGCTGGAAGAACTGTCAGATCGGCATCCGGAAAAAGAGCTGCACATCTTCGGGCTTCTGCCGGGGATGGAGACAGCCTGCGTGCAGCGCAGGCCCTCCATCATGTTCCGGGTGCTGGATGTGCCCGTTTTTCTGGAATGCTGTCCGGGAGACGCAAGGGAACACTACCTGAAGGTGAAAGATGACTTCCTGCCGGAGAACAGCGGCTGCTATGTGCGGCGGCAGGACGCCTCTTCGGGCAGATGCCGGGCCGGGCGGATTGAGGAAGAAGAATTCCAGAAGGCGCGCCTGAGGGGGGAGGACGCCAGGGAAATGTCGGCGGAAGAGTTGTTGGCACTTATCGCCCAGGAGGAGATTTTCCTGAATGAAGTTGTGTAGGAATCAAGAGGAAGTATTGATTACTATTCACAGTCCTGATTCCGAATGAATAGTAAGAAGTATTGACAAAAATACAGAATTCCCATACTATATAAGGAAAGATGAAAAGGCGCGGAACGAAAGAGTAGCCTGTAAAGGAGTAACAGAGAGGGAGCTGCCGTCGGCTGGAAGCAGCCCTTACAAGAGTACAGGTGAAGTGCATTCGGGAGCCGATCCGGTGAAGGACAGTAGCCGGGTACGCATGGCAGGCGTTACAGGCCCGTAAGAGGACATTAGGCGCCCATGAGGCAGCCTGTGTCTATTAAGAGTGGAACCGCGGATAACCTTCGTCTCTTTCTGGAGACGGGGGTTTTTTATTTTAATAGGAACTTTCGCCCCTATTTTTTGAAAACGCTTCGCGGAACGCATTTGACGCTGACAAACATCAATAGGGAGGTGCCTGATATGGGATTTATACGGTATGTGAAGGAAGAAATCGCCGTTATCAAAGAGAGAGATCCCGCAATTAAATCGAATATGGAAGTGTTCCTATATCCAAGCTTCCGGGTGATTATGAGTTACCGGCTTGCCCACAGGCTGTACTTGTCGGGCCATTATTTCTGGGCCAGATGGGTGTCTCAGAGAGCGGCGAGGAAGACAGGAATTGAGATCCACCCCGGAGCTCAAATTGGCAAGGGGCTGTTTATAGACCACGGAAGCGGGGTCATCATCGGCGAGACGACAATCATCGGGGATAACGTGACGCTCTACCAGGGGGTGACCCTTGGCGGAACCGGCAAAGAGCAGGGGAAGCGTCATCCCACGCTGGGAGATAATGTGATGGTAAGCGCCGGCGCGAAAATACTTGGATCCTTCAAAATTGGAGACAATTGCAAGATAGGAGCCGGCTCTGTCGTGCTCAAGGAAGTGCCGCCGAACTGTACGGTGGTGGGTGTGCCGGGCCGTATTGTGCGAAGCGGTACAGACGCCGCCCCCAGGAGCAGCATGAACCAGGTGGATTTGCCGGATCCAGTTTATCGGGATCTGGCGGAGCTGTGGGAACAGAATATTGTCATGAAATTACAGATAGAGAAACTGGAAAAAATAGTGAAGGAGCTGAAGAAGGATGAAACTGTATAATACGATGAGCCAGAAGAAAGAAGAGTTCATTCCGCTGGAGGAAGGGAAGGTGCGGATGTATGTATGCGGGCCTACCGTCTATAATTACATCCATATCGGGAACGCCAGGCCGATGATCGTCTTCGACACCGTGAGAAGATATATGGAGTACAAAGGATACCAGGTGAACTACGTGTCGAATTTCACGGATGTGGACGACAAGATTATCAAGAAAGCCCAGGAAGAAGGAGTGAGCGCCTCAGAGATTTCCACCCGCTATATTGCGGAGTGCAAGAAGGATATGGCCGGTATGAATATCAAACCGGCCACTACCCACCCCCTGGCCACAGAGGAGATTCCAGGGATGATTGAGATGATCTCCCAGCTGATCGGCAAGGGATATGCTTATGAGAAAGACGGGACCGTCTACTTCCGGACGCGCAAGTTCAAGGACTATGGCAAGCTGTCCAAGAAAAATCTGGATGAACTGGAGGCCGGCAAGCGGATCGCGGTGGAAGATCAGAAAGAGGACGACATGGACTTCGTGCTCTGGAAGCCGAAGAAGGACGGGGAGCCTTATTGGGAGTCCCCATGGAGCGAGGGAAGGCCTGGCTGGCACATTGAGTGCTCCGTCATGTCCAAGAAGTACCTGGGAGATCAGATAGACATTCATGCCGGAGGAGAAGATTTGGTATTCCCCCACCATGAGAATGAGATTGCCCAGTCGGAGGCTGCCAACGGCAAGGAATTCTCCAAATATTGGATGCATAATGCTTTCCTAAATATCGACAATAAAAAGATGAGCAAATCACTCGGCAATTTCTTTACCGTGCGGGAGATCAGCGAGAAATACGATCTGCAGGTGCTGCGGTTTTTCATGCTCAGCGCTCATTACAGAAGCCCGCTGAATTTCAGCGCAGAACTGATGGAAGCGTCTAAAAACGGCCTTGACAGAATCGTCAATGCGGTATCGTCGCTGAACCGGTTCCTTGAGGCGGCGCAGATTGACGGGCTTGGCGCTGATGAGGAGAAGCTGCTGGAAGAAGCAGGCGCCTTCACAGTCAAGTTTGAGGAGGCGATGGACGACGACTTCAACACAGCAGACGCTGTCAGCGCAGTGTTTGAGCTGGTAAAATTTGCTAATATTAACGCTTCGGCGAACCACAGCAAAGAGTACCTGTCCAATCTCAAAGGACAGATTATGACGCTGTGCGATATTCTCGGCCTGATTGTGGAGAAGAAAGAGGAACTGCTGGATTCGGATATTGAGGCGCTGATTCAGGAGAGACAGGAAGCGAGGAAAGCGAAGAACTTCCAGAGAGCGGATGAAATCCGGGAAGAGCTTCTGTCACGGGGGATCACCCTCAAGGATACGAGAGAAGGGGTTGTATGGACGAGAGCATAGCATATCTGAAGGAAAAGTTCGGGCTTGGGGAGGTGGATATCCACTCCTATTCTCCCTTGACCCTGGCCTATATGGGAGATGCGGCGTATGAGATTGTCATCCGCACCATGCTGGTGGATATGGGCAACCGGCAGCCCTCCAAGCTGCACCGGCTGTCCAGCGGCCTGGTGAAGGCAGGGACCCAGGCAGCAATGGCAGAGGCTGTCCTGCCGATGCTGACAGAAGCAGAGAAGCAGGTATATTTAAGGGGGCGCAACGCCAAGTCGCCCACAATGGCCAAACATGCGACGGTTGCTGATTACCGCAGGGCCACGGGCTTCGAGGCGCTGATGGGGTATCTGTATCTGACAGGAGAACACAGAAGGATGATTGACCTGATCTATGAAGGTCTGGCGGCTGTGCGGGGCAAGAAGGAGGACTGGCAGGCCGGCGGTCAAAAAAGGGAGGAAAAATGAGATACAAAGAGATGGCTGTGGAGGGAAGGAACGCAGTTCTGGAAGCCTTCAGGAGCAAGAAAACGATAGACAAGCTGTATGTACAGGACGGCTGCCAGGACGGGCCGGTGCGGACAATTATCCGTGAGGCGAGGAAGCAGGATACCATATTGTACTTTGTATCCAAAGAGAGGCTGGATCAGATGTCTTCCACAGGAAAGCATCAGGGGGTAATTGCCTTCAGTGCCGCGTATGAATACGCGGAGGTGGAAGATATGATGAAGCTGGCCAAGGAGAGGGGAGAAGATCCCTTCCTGATCCTGCTGGACGGGATCGAAGATCCGTATAATTTAGGAGCGATCATCCGGACGGCCAACCTGGCGGGCGCTCACGGCGTCATCATACCGAAGCGCCGGGCGGCAGGGCTTACAGCCACTGTCGCAAGAACGTCGGCGGGAGCTGTCAACTATACGCCGGTGGCGAAGGTGACGAACCTAGTCTCCGCGATGGAAGACTTGAAAAAGCAGGGACTCTGGTTTGTCTGCGCGGATATGGGGGGAGAGACGATGTATCGCTGCAGCCTGAGAGGGCCTATCGGGCTGGTGGTGGGAAATGAAGGAGAGGGCGTGTCGCGGCTGGTGAAGGAACACTGCGATTTCACGGCATCTATACCGATGAAGGGGAATATAGATTCTCTGAACGCCTCTGTGGCAGCGGGCGTACTGGCGTATGAGATTGTCAGGCAGAGGATGGAAAGATAAGAAGAACTGCCATAACGGAGGAAAAGTCAGTGCAGCAGTATGAGCAATATGAGCAATATTCTGATGAAGAATTGATCGGAAAGCTGAGGGAGGGGCATGAGGAGATCCGTGATTATCTCATGGAGAAATATAAGAACCTTGTGCGCAAGAAGGCGCGGGCCTTATATTTGATAGGAGGAGACAGCGACGACTTGATCCAAGAGGGGATGATTGGACTCTATAAAGCAATCCGGGATTATGACGGCGATAGAGGGGCTTCTTTTTATACGTTCGCGGAGCTGTGCGTGACCAGGCAGCTTTATACGGCGGTGGAGGCGTCCAAGAGGCAGAAGCATATGCCCCTCAACACCTATGTCTCTTTGTACGACGAGGAGAGCGAGGACGGAAGGGGCAGCCGTGCCTACCGCGCCGCGGATATGGACCGGGTGATCAGCCCGGAAGAACTGCTGATTGCCAGGGAAGATAAAGAAGATATGGAGACTGCGATCCAGAAGCGGCTCAGCCGCTTTGAACGTCAAGTGCTGAAGCTGTATCTCTCCGGTATGAATTATTCCCAGATAGCCCAGACGCTGGGAAAAAGTTCAAAATCTACCGATAATGCCCTGCAGAGAATCAAGCAGAAAGTGAAAGAAATTATTGGGAAGTGACAATGGCTGATCAAAGCGGACGGAAAATAGGGAGAGCAATTGGTAAAGACTGGGTGAATGGAGGTGACTAGACGATGGGCAAACTATTTTGGGGACTTTTCATTGTGTTCATCGGAGTAAGACTGGAAGTGGGAGCCGGCACGATGAAGATCCTGCCTGATGCGGCAGGATATCTGGCAGTGACTGCCGGGCTGATGGAGCTTGTCCGCAGGGATCCGGAATTTGGGAAGCTGGTGCTAAGAGCCAAGAGCATGGTCGTCCTGAGCACTGGATTTATGCTGTTTCAGCTCTTGGCGCCGGCTGGGATGTATACGGCGCTGACGATGGCTGTCTATGCCCTCTATGGCATGGCCGGATTCTATTTCTTATATGAGATTGTTCTGGAGATTGGCCGGATGGAAGAGAAACGGGACGTAAATCTTGGAAGCAGGACGATGAAGGGGGCGCTGCTGGTGATGACGGTCTCCTATCTGTGCGCGAACCTTATTTGGATTCAGGCAGTGATACTGCTCGGGGCAGTTGTGCTGCTGGGAGCGAAAGCGGCGTTTCTAATGAGCCTGTACCGATGCAGGAGGCTGTGCCGGGAGACGGTGCCTCCAATGGAAGAATAGAAAGAAAGCCAGAGAAAACGGAGAAAGAGAAAAGAAAGAAGGGGTATGGCCAGCAAAAAAGAACAGGAGCTTAATAAAGTACCTGTTCTCAACAGTTAAGCTGCTGACGGGAATCGAACCCGTGACCTCCGCACTACCAATGCGACGCACTACCGACTGTGCTACAGCAGCATCACCGAATGCTATCTTAACACAGCCTGCCAGGAATGTCAATAAATATTTGCGGAAAGCAAAGCCCCTAAGAGAGCGGGCGCTGCTTTTTCACACTGCCGCCTGCAGGGGAGGCACATAGGAGGTGGAAGATATGGAGAGAGGATGGTTCTGCTGGAAGCCGCCTTCCGGGACAGAGACGGTTACCGGGATGAAAATAGCGGCAGGAGCCTGTATATCCATAGTGTTGGCCGAGGCATTTGGACTGCGCTATGCCTCGTCGGCGGGCGTTATCACGCTGCTGTCTGTGCTGGGGACGAAGAAGGAGACGCTGAGAGTGGCCCTGAGGCGTCTCTTCGCTTTTGCCGCGGCGATGGTGCTGGCGAATATTTTGTTTTTCCTGCTGGGATATGAGGTGTGGGTATTTGGTGTTTTCCTGTTCCTTTTTTATCTGTCAGTCAAAGCTCTTCATATCGCGGAAGGATTTTCCATGAGTGCTGTTCTGGTTACCCACTTGCTGGGAGAAGGAAGTTTTGCCTGGAAAGCGGTGGCTAATGAGACGGTTCTGTTCGCCCTAGGGGTAGCTGCAGGCGTGGCGGCAAACTGGTATATGCCAGACCGAACCTCTCTCATCCGGCGGCTGCAGGGCCAGGCAGAAGAGCAGATGAGAGGATGTCTGAAATGTCTTAGCATGGCTCTTTTGGAGCCTGAAGGAGAGAAGAGAGAACTGAACTGCCGCATTGCCGCTCTCCAAGAAGGGCTGGAGGAAATGCAGAAAGAGGCTGCCGCGTATCTGGGCAATACGTTCGCGAAGGAAGCTGACTATTTTCGCAGATATGTGCGGATGCGTATGGATCAGGAGAAAATATTGGAAGATATGGCGGAGAAATGCATGAGTTTGACGGAAGCGGTTCCCCAGGCGGCAGCGCTGGCGGATTTGCTTGCCAGGATCGGAGACTGTTTCCATGAGACAAATAACGCGGCGGGGCTTCTGAGGGAATACGAAGGGCTGAGAAGACATTATGTGGAGGAGGAACTTCCTAAGACGAGGGCAGAATTTGAGAATAGGGCGGTACTCTTCCATATCCTGCAGATGGTGGAATATTTTCTGAAATGTAAGCTGGAATTCGCCAGAGGACTTAGCCGGGAGGAGTACGAGAAGTATTGGAAATGATTCTGTCTGTCCGCTTGGCAGCAATGATGCATTCCTTCTGGACGCGGCGGACAAAACGTATTTTTTGACGGATTCCGCTTGACAATACTTCACACAAATTTTATAATTTAAATATGTAGTTTATACAAATTTTTACATGAATGCTGAAATGCCGGACAGAGAAGACTGGTTTGGGAAACTAGAGTTTGATGGGGACAGGTGTTTTGGCATTTTTTTGTAAGAGAAAGAGAGGGTGAATTATGAAAAAGAAATTACTCAGTGTACTCCTTGTAGCGGCGATGACCGTGTGCATGGCTGCCTGCACGAACCAGGCAGATGTGAATACGGATGACAGCGCTGCGGAGGAATCCACAGACGATGCAGCTGCTGCGGACGACGCGGCTGCCGCAGGCGAGGAGACGGCATCAGATGAGAGCGCGGCGGGAAGCGGCATCCGCGTAGCGGTTGTCTATTCCGGCAATTTAGGAGACAAGTCTTACAATGACTCCTGCAATGAAGGCGCAATGAAGGCTCAGGAAGATTTTGGCGTAGAGATTAAGAGCCTGGAGGGAACGACAGCGGAAGAGTGGGAAGCGAACTTCCTGGCTTGCTGTGAGGAAGGCTATGACCTTGTTATCTGCTCTTCCTCCAACTTCGAAGAATATATGAAAGAGCACTGTGCCAACTATCCTGACGTGAAGTTCGCAGTTATTGACACGACCGTGGAAGGCGACAATATTCAGTCTATCAGCTTCGCTCAGAACCAGGGATCCTTCCTGGCAGGGGCAGCAGCAGCCATGTTCACAGAGATGACAGATATTGAGGGCGTCAATGAAGACGCAATCATCGGCTGGGTAGGCGGCATGGATATCCCCGTGCTCCATGACTTCTACGTGGGATATGAGCAGGGAGCCAAGTACATCAACCCGGACATTACCGTTCTTCAGTCCTTCGCGGGGACATGGAACGATCCTCTGAAGGGCAAAGAGCTGGCTCTGGCCCAGTTCGACCAGGGCGCTGATATCGTTATGAACGTCGCATCCGGAACTGGCCCCGGGATACTGGAAGCAGCTAAGGACGCGGGCAAATACGCCATCGGCGTGGACCTGAACCAGGACGCTGACCAGCCGGGACACGTACTTACCTCTATGGTGAAGAGAGTGGATACCGCCTGCTACTTGACTATTCAGTCTGTTGTAGAAGGAACCTTCCAGGGCGGCACGACTTCTTATCTGACAGTCGCTGACGGCGGCGTAAGCCTGACAGACTTCGCGGTAATGAAGGAAGCCCTTGGAGATCAGTTCCCTACAGAGATCGAGGACAAAGTGGCAGAGCTGGAAGAGATGATTATTTCCGGCGAGATCGTTGTAGACAATTATGAAGGCTTTGGGGCAAATCAGTAATAATTTCAGAAAGTAAGTCAGATGTATATGGGTTTGGGTACTTCGGGCGCTTTCCCGGAGACCCAGACCTTTTCTAATCTGTCGGCGGCAGGAGGCCGCGGGGGGAGGACAGTTTGGAGAGATGTCAGCGCGAAGAGGCTTCGTCTTGGCATGTCTCCAAAATGGGAATCACAGAAGAGAGAGGGTGACGTTTTGAGTGAATATGTAGTTGAGATGACCGGCATTGTGAAGAACTTCGGGGAAGTCCAGGCGGTGAAGAATGGGTTTTTTAACCTGAAAAAGGGGGAGATCCATTCGCTGATCGGAGAGAACGGTGCCGGGAAATCCACCATGATGAAGCTGCTCTACGGAATGTATGGCTTTGACGACGGAACGGTGAAGGTAAACGGAGAAGAGCTGTCTTCCATAACGCCTAAGCTGGCCATTGAGAAGGGAATCGGAATGGTGCATCAGGAATTCATGCTTGTGAATGAGCTGACGGTACTGGAGAATATCATTCTCGGATTCGAGCCGAAGAAGGGCATGACCATCGATTTTGATGAGGCGAAGAAGAATGTGAATCACTATATTGACCAATATGGGATGGACATTCAGATTGGGAAGCGGATCAATCAGATTTCTGTGGGAGAAGCACAGAGAGTTGAGATTATCAAGATCCTGACAAGAGGGGCGAATACCATTATCCTGGATGAGCCTACGGCGGTGCTGACGCCTCAGGAGACGAAGCGTCTCTTTGAGATACTGGAGAACTTGAGAAAAGACGGCAAGTCCATTGTCTTTATCTCCCATAAGCTGAACGAGGTTATGGAGATCTCCGATCGGATCAGTGTCATGCGCCAGGGAGAATACGTGGGGACGGTGGATAAGAAGGACACGAACCCGGCAGAGCTGGCGAAAATGATGATTGGCCGTGAAGTCTTCATGAATATCGAGAAGAAGAAGGCTAAGGTGGGAGATGTGGTCCTGAAGGTGGACAACCTGTGGACATCTGGAGAAAAGGAGATATCCAAGATCCACGGGGTGGACTTGGAAGTGCGTGCGGGAGAGATCGTGGGAATCGCCGGTATTGACGGCAACGGGCAGAGTGAGTTTATTGAGGCGATTACCGGTCTGCGTAAGGTAGAGAAGGGAAAGGTGTATTTGGGAGGAGCAGATGTGACCAACCTCTCCCCAAGGAAGATTCGGGATGCAGGCCTGACCCATATACCGGAGGACAGGAATACAAGAGGGCTGAACCGCACTATGAGCATTAAGGATAACTTGATCGCGGTGCAGCTGGATTGCGCACCTTTCTCGAAGGGAATGCTGCTCAATGAGAGCGGGGGGCTGGAATATGCCAAGGAGCTGGCTGAAAAGTTCGATATCCGTCCAAGGGATCCGCTGATGTCCACAGAGTCGCTGTCAGGCGGCAATGCCCAGAAGGTGGTCGTGGCTAGGGAAGTGTCTATAGGAGGCAGGCTGCTGGTGGCATCGCAGCCTACAAGAGGCGTGGATATCGGGGCGATTGAATCCATCCGCAGCATTTTGCAGGATGTGAAGGAGCAGGGCTTAGGCGTGCTTCTTGTCTCCGCAGATTTGGAAGAGATCCTCTCCCTCTCTGACCGGATTGTCGTAATGTACGAAGGGAAAATCTCCGGCCGTATGGATGCGGGAGAGGCCAATGAAGACAACTTGGGTCTGCTGATGATGGGAGGCCAGGATACGAGCCACGGGAAGGCGGAGGAAGGAGGAAGTCATCATGGATAATGCTTGGAAAGCGATTAGAAAAGTGCTGCTGACAGTGGTGCTGGCGCTGTTTATCGGCGCACTGTTCATCCTTCTGATCAGCGAGAACCCGATTGATGCTTACGCTGCCCTGTTCCGGGGAGCATTTAACGGCAAATTGAGCTTCGGTACGACGTTGGCAAGCTTTACGCCGCTGCTTTTGACATCTACGGCTTTCGCCATTGCGGCTAAGGCAGGGGCCTTCAACGTAGGCGTAGAAGGCGAAGTGTTCTTGGGAGGCATTGTGGCGGCGTACATAGGAATTAACTGGACGTTCCTGCCGGTTCCCCTGCTGTATGCGGCCTGCTTTCTTGGAGCAATGATCGTCGGCGCGGCATGGGCGTTCATTCCAGGTTTCCTGAAGTCCTATTATAATGTCAATGAAGTGTGCGTGACCATCTTGATGAACAGCGTGGCGCTCTATATCACCTCTTATCTTGTGAGCGGGCCGATGAGCGCTGGCGTAGCCAACGCCCAGTCTGACCCGGTTACTGTGAGGCTGTATCAGTTTCTGAAGCCGAGCAGCGCCAACGTAGGCCTGTTCATTGCAATAGCGGCAGTGGTGTTCATTATTTGGATGCTGAAGAAGACTACCTTCGGCTATAAGATCCGCACAGTGGGGACGAACCCGATGCACGCAGAATATGTGGGAATTAACCCTCGGAAGATTTTTATTAAGTCTATGATGATTTCAGGAGCGCTGGGCGGTATGGCTGGGTGCATTGAAGTGCTTGGCGTGCACGGATACTTCCTCAACAATTTCGCGACAGGTCTGGGATCCAACGGTATGCTGGCGGCCTTGATTGTCAAGAGTGACGTGGTGCTGGCGCCGTTTATGGCATTCTTCCTGGCTATCCTGAAATCGGGAGCAATGGGAATGCAGCAGAGTACCGGTGTGCCCAAGTCTATCGTGGACACAATTACGGCAATCTTCATTATCATCGCGACGATGGAGCTTCTGTTCCAGTTCAATGGGAAGCGGAAGAAGAAAAAGAAAGACAAGGCTGAAGCTTAAATAGGAGGTGGAATTATGCAGTTTTCTAATATTATCAACGCGTCGCTGATCTATGCGACATTCCGGGCTTCCACACCGATCATTTACGCAGCCTTGTGCGCTGCGATCACGCAGCAGGCCAATATTTTAAATATCGGTACGGAGGGCATTATGCTGGTGGGAGCGTTCACGGCAGTGACGGTGAGCTATCTGACCGGGAACTGGCTGCTGGCAATTCTTGTCTCTATGATTGCCGGAATGGCAATCGCCCTGATTATGGCAGTGGGACATATCAAATATAAGGCCGAAATCTGCGCTATCGGCATGGGGATCAATATGTTTGCCCTGGCGATTACCAAGTATTTGCTGAACAGTATCTTGGGCAAGAGCGGGTCTTTCTCCGATCCGGCCATTGTGGGTATTCCGAAAGTGCATATCCCATTTTTAGACAATGTACCGGTAATTGGGGAAATCTTCAATAACTGGGCTATCACTGAGTGGTTCGTTATTATTCTGGTTATTGTGATCACGTTTCTGTTCTATAAGACGGTGTGGGGACTTCGTCTGAGGGCTGTGGGACGGTTCGAGCTGGCTGCTCAGACGGCTGGCATCAACGTCAACGCTATGAAGTACCAGGCAATTCTCATCTCCGGCCTGATCGGAGGACTGGCAGGAGCCCATTTGTCCCTTGGATACAGCAACCTTTTTACAGAGGGAATGACGAACAACCGAGGATTCATGGGAGTGGCGGCGATGTATTTCGGCAATGCCCATCCGGTATTTACCGCCGTCGGATGCCTGATTTTCGGATTTGCCGATTCCGTGGGAGCCAGGGTACAGGCTTACGGCGTACCTTCCCAGTTCGTGCTGATGATGCCGTATATCATCACGGTGCTTGTCCTGGCAATTTCCATGGCGTCCAAGAAGGCGGCTGAGAAAAAGAGGAAGAGTTCTTTGACTGTATAGGACAGGACGCAGGGCATATCGAAATGAGGAGAAGGAGGCAGGGAGATTGGAAAGAAGGAAAATTATCTTGGACTGTGATCCAGGACATGACGATGCAGTGAATATTTTGCTGGCGGGAAAGAGCCCTAAGCTGGAAGTGCTTGGCATCACAGTAGTGGCGGGCAATCAGATGCTGGAGAAGACCGCGTTGAACGCCCTGAGGGTCGTGGAGCATCTAGGACTGAATGTCAAAGTATACAAAGGGTGCTCGGATCCGATGGTGAAGGAGAAGGAGAATTCCGCGGAAATTCATGGGGAGAGCGGGCTGGACGGCCCGGTATTCGCTCCGCTGAAAGGTGAGATCCAGAAGCAGCACGCCGTGAATTATCTGGTGGAGACGCTGATGGCATCCGACGGAGATATCACCCTCGTACCCACAGGACCTTTGACGAATATCGCGATGGCAATGCGGATGGAACCGGCGATTATCCCGAAGATAAAAGAGATTGTGCTGATGGGCGGCTGCTACCAGCTGGGCAATGTGACACCGGCGGCAGAGTTCAATATTTATGTGGATCCGGAGGCTGCCCATGTGGTATTCTCTTCAGGGGTACCGCTGGTGATGGTGGGGCTGGATGTCACCCGCAAGGTGCTGTGCTATCCGTCTATTGTGGAGCGTATGAGGGCCATCGGAACCAAGGCGGCCTGCCTGTTCGCAGATATGATGGAATTCTTCAATAAGACACAGAAAGAAGTATTTGGCTGGGAGGGAGGGCCTCTGCATGATCCGGTAACCTGCGCTTATCTGATTGACCCAAGCGTGCTGACGGTCAAGGAGATGTACTCGGAGATTGACCATTTCGGCGGACAGAGCTACGGGCGCACCAACTGTGACTACTTCGGACTGTCGGATAAGGAGCCGAATTCCAAGGTGGCAGTGGACGTGGATGTGGAGAAATTCTGGGATATTATAGAAGAAGGCATCCGCAATTATTCGTAAAAAGGGCCAAGGAAATTTTGTATGGCAGACAGATAGAGGGGGAGTTCTGAATGAGAGATCTGAATACAGTATTAGAAGAGCATAAAGAAGAATATATCCGCTATCTTTCCGAGTTGGTCGCCATTGACACCCATGACCTAGGGCATGGGATTGAGGGGGGCCTGGAGAAGGCTGGGCAGGAATACATGGCCGCTCTTTTTGAGAAGATGGGTGCCTCCCGTATTGTTCAGGATCCCCTGAAAGAAGAGATTATCCAACAATGTCTGCGAGAACACAGCGAAGGGAATCCCGGGCACAACAATGAAGGGCGCTATAATGTCTATGCCCTATTCTCCGGGAAAGGAGGAAGGAGCCTGCTGTTTAACAGCCATATCGATACAATGCCCCCTGGGGAGCTGGAAGATTGGGACACGCCGCCCCACGAGCCTACGGTCCGGGACGGCCGGATGTATGGCCTCGGTTCTGCGGACATGAAAGCCGGGCTGATGGCGTCTGCTATGGCGGTGAAACTCCTTCGGGATGCACAATATGAGCTGCCGGGCGACGTGATCGTGACTTCCGTCTGCGATGAAGAGGGCGGAGGCAATGGCTCTATGGTAGCGGCGATGAATGGGGTACGGGCGGACGGCGTGATCAACTGCGAGGGAACGAGCGATGAGCTGGTGCTGGCTCATATGGGCTTTGTTTTCTTCAAGGTGGAATTCACTGGCAAAGCCAACCATTCCGGCGCTAAGTGGCTGGGAGTCAGCGCTATTGAGAAGGCGTGGAAGGTGATCAATGCTCTATCAGAGATGGAGCATCAGTGGCTGCTGGAGTACCGTCATCCTTTCCTGCCGGCTCCCAATATGAATATCGGAGTCATCCATGGAGGGACAGCGGGATCTACTGTGGCGGGGGAATGCTATTTTGAGACATGTATCCACTATCTGCCGGGACAGATGTCCTATGATCAGGTGGTGAAGGAGTTCCATGAAATTGTGGAAGGGGTATCAGCCTATGACCCATGGTTGAGAGACCATCCCCCGAAGATTACCATGTATCAGGCAGGCGGTGCTTTCGAGATGGAGCCGGAGCATTTGTTTGTCAACACGTTCCGGCAAGTGTATAAGGATGTCAAGGGGAAGGCTGTACGGTCAGTGGGTTCTCCGGCAGGAAGCGATTCCAGGATATGGAAGAATATCGCCGGCTGCCCGACGATTCAGTTCGGCCCGGGCAATCTGGAGCAGTGCCATTCACCCAATGAATATGTGGAGCTTCAGGCTTATCTGGACTGTATTCTCCTCTACGCCAAGATGATTCTGGCATGGGGACAGGAGAAGGCGTCTAGGCCTGGAGAGAATTCTTAAGGAAACACTGATTTTCTCAGTGCTTCCTCAGAAAAAGGAGGAAGATTATGAGTAAGAAAGTATTGCTGGCAGGAGAGTCCTGGATGAGTTACACAACCCACGTAAAGGGGTTCGACGCGTTTTATACATCCACCTATGAGACCGGGGAGAAGTGGTTCCGGGAGGCGATGGAGGCGGCCGGGTATGAGTATACCTTTCTGCCCAACCACGAGGCGGCGGACGGCTTCCCATTTTCCGTGGAGGAGCTGAAGCAGTATGACTGCGTCGTTCTCTCAGATATCGGAGCCAATACGCTGCTGCTTCCGACAGCCACGTTTGCCCGAAGCGAGAAAATGCCGGACCGGTGCAAGGTGATACGGGATTATGTGCTGGACGGAGGAGCGCTCCTGATGATTGGAGGGTATCTGACCTTCTCGGGAGTGGACGCTAAGGGAAAATGGCACGATACGGCAGTCCAGGAAGTACTCCCAGTGGAAGTATTGACAGTGGATGACCGGATGGAACACTGCGACGGCGTGATTCCGGTCATTGTCAAAGAGCATGAAGCGCTGGCGGGACTTCCTAAAGAGTTCCCTAATGTTCTGGGATACAACAAGACGATCGCGAAGCCGGAGGCAGATGTGGCTGCCACGGTAGAAGGGGATCCGTTTATTGCTTTTGCTTCCTATGGCAAGGGAAAGAGCGGTGTCTTCACTACAGACTGCGCCCCCCACTGGGCGCCTCCGGAATTCTGCAATTGGGAGTATTACAATCAGCTGTTCAAGGGGATTGTAGACTATCTGACAAAATAAATTAGATAGGCCGCGGCTTTATAGGATTACCTGGAAGGTAATCCATCCGTCTGCGGCCTCATATTTGTACAAGGCATGGTACTTCCTGCAGAACGCAAGGGTGGACGGGGATGGAGCATCAAGCCGGCCGATGCCGTCAAAATTGGGAGGCTCTGGGATGGCTATCTCGAACATGAACTGGGGAGAGGCGATGGTCTGGAACCGGAAGGCCCTTTTGTCCGGAGGAAGCTTTCCGCAGACAAGAATCGCGTTTTCCAGGGCGTTAGCAAATACGGCGGCCAGATCCCCCTCATCCGCAGGCAGCTGCTCAGGGAGGGAGATGCGGGCATCTACGAGAATCTTTTTATACTGCGCCTGGCGGAAGCAGGAGGAGAAGACGGCGTCTAAGATAGGAGACGAGCACCAGTGCCGGGGAGCGGATTGTTTGAGCCTAAGCTGTGCGTCTGCGATGAAGCTTACCGCCTTCTCCGGTTCTCCTTTTTTCAGCAGCTGGGCGGCAGCCTGCAGTCGGTGGCGGAGATCATGGCGTTCTATACGGATAGCTTCTTCTAAGGCCTGAACCGCCTCCATACGGCTGTGAAGGGCCTCAACCTGCAGCCTGAGGAACTTTTCACGCTTCCGGGCCTCATCCGCAAGCTCCATCCGATCGAAAAAATAGTACATCAGCCAGTAAGCACAGCCGCATATGAGCACAAGGCTGTACAGTACGGCCAGCATAGGAAGCGGGTTGGAAGGATAGAGGGTATTGAGGATATACAGCATGATTAAGAAAGTGAAAATGGGCAGGATGCTGAGTACCCCCCACCCCCTGTCGAGCGTGAACAGCATCCTACGGTAAGTCCTCGTGAATTTGCGCAGAATCAGGAAAAACACGAGAAAAGAAATGAGCCTTACGATGATGGGAAGGATGGCTGCCGATGGAAACAGCTGCTGGGCAAAGAGATCATTGACGGCTCCCGCGCAGCCGATGAACAAGGCGGTGGAAATGCCGAAAATTGTTCGGAATCCGCGGTATTCGGAGCACCATAGCGTCAGCAGGACATAGGGAAGAGTTACTGTTAGAGACCTCGCCCAGGCATAAGTATCCCAGAATCCGCAGAAGAGGATTGCGGCCGCATTGGCCGAGACCACCAAAACAACGAGAGTAAGCCAGATCCTCCGCCATTGCTTTTTGGGGCTGCGAAAATCGATGAGCAGCAAGACATATCCGCCCAAGAAAATCTGTGTGGTGATTAATGTCCATGTATTGATCACATCTAATTCTAAGATCATAAGAAATTTTCCTCCGTTTCCCAGCTCTTTTAGAATGATGTTGAGGTTAAAAGCCTCAGCTATGATACCAACGGATTGTTCTGTGCTGCGCTCCCTAGCATCATAGGGTGACCTGCAGGCTGAACCAGCCGTCTTTCAGCTCATAGTGATACAATGCCCTATATTTCTTACAGAAAGATGCGATGGATTGGCTTCCCAGCCCATGTCCTTCCCGGGAAGAGACCGGAAGGCCTTCCTGGTCGAACAGAATGGGACCGGGGCATGGATTGGAGATGCGGAACATCAGGCGGGGACGGGAGATAGCCCGGCACCGGATCACCCGCTGTTCCTGGGGCAGTTTGGAACAGGCATGGACTGCGTTCTCCAAGGCATTGGCGAAGACAATGGCCAGCTCTGATTCCTCCATTGGAAGCGGGTCCGACAGGGCGATATGAGCGTCTATCCGGATCTTTTGATACTGTGCTTGGAGAGAGTAGGAGGAAAATACCGCATTGATGATAGGAGGCCGGCACCAGCGGGAGTCAGCGTGCTGATCCATCTGGAGCTGCGCATTTCCAAGGAAGTCCAGGGCTTTCTGGAAATCCTTCCCTGCCGCCAGCGCGGCAGCTGCCTCAAGCTGTCGGCAGAGGCTGTCACGCTCCTTCAGGATCAATGCTTCAGAAGCTTGTACGGCATCCATGCGGCTCTGGAGAGAAGCCAGGGAGAGGGTCAGAACCTGAGTATTGTAACGGGTCTGGGACTCTTGCTGCACACTGGAGAGAAGAAGCAGAATGACAGAATAGAAGCCCATCATCAGGAGGGAAATGGCGGGTTTCAGGAAGGTGCTGACCACGTCGTCCCCCGCATATCCGGGGATCAGATAGATGACAGTCCCATAATACGTGACAAGCATCAGATTCATTACCGCCCAGCATTTGTCCAGCTGGGACAGAATCTGAAAAAACAAAGGCCGGAGATAAAAAATGAGGAAACAGATAATCAGGGCGGAGACAACACCATAGGATAATACCAGTACCCACGTATGCCGGCCGGCCAGGAAATAGATCAGGGCGGCAAAATGATGAATGAGGGCACAGAAAAATATGGCAGACAAAAGCTGAAATACAAGCCGCCAGCCCCGGCAGCAGCTGAGAACCGCAAAGAACAAGAGCGAGGGAAGATGGATCACAGCAGAATAATACCGTACCATGTTGTCTGTACCAAGTATTCTGCTCCCAATGGCTACCGCTGCGACCAGGACGGCCAGGAGGACACATACGGAGAACACAGCTATCGTCCGGGAGAACCTGCTTTTGAAAAGAAGGAGCATGATGATCGTCCCAATAATGGTCATATAGATTAAAATCCCGATTTCTAGCTGAGATGACATGCGGCATCCTCCTCCAGCCAATAGCGTCCCCACGCGTTTTTAAAAGGCACGGCCGATGTGCGGGGAAGAGGGACTTCCCGGCCATCGTCCATCAAGGCAATCTGACCGTCTACACCTGTCACGTGGTCAAAATTAAGCACCAGACTGGCCCCGCACAAGAAGAATCTGGAATCCGAGAGAAGGGGGGCCGCTGCCTCGTGAAACGCCACGCGCAGAGTCTGGGAGTCCACGGTGCCATCAGAGCAGTAATAACGCATAATACGCCCGACACGCTCCGCGTATAAAATATGTTCCAGTGAGATACGGCGGGGGCCGTGTTTCGTGGCTACCAGGACGGCGCGGCGGCGGCGGTTCAGCTTGGCGGCGGCGGCGTCCAGCACCTGGAAGAGCTTCTGTTCATCGATAGGCTTGAGCAGATAGAAGAAGGCTCCCACATTGTAGCTGTCGGCAGCGTAGTCATTGGAACAAGTCAGGAAAATAATCTCTCCGTCCTCTCCCAGCTCCCGCAGGCGCTGCCCGACCTGGATGCCGTCATGTTCCGGCATGAGGATGTCTAGAAGATAAATATCAAATCCATCGTCAGCGGCTGCGGCATCCAGCAGGGCCTGTCCGTTGTCAAACAGGGATACCCGACCGAAAAGGGAAGGGCGCGGCTGTAAATATGCTTGCAGGCTGTTCGCTATTGTTGCAAGACATTCCGGTTGGTCATCGCAGACAGCAATTTTCAGCATAATTTTACCAATTCCTTTCTTGTCATTTCGACAAATTTTACGCAAAAAAACATTAATTTTACAAAATAAATATAAATTTCCCAAAAAGCGCCATAAACATAAGCTAAAAATACCATGTGAAGAACGAATTCGTCAAGAAGCAATCAAGGATTCCGGGTGATGGAAAGAAGACGGCACTGGCTTCCCAGGCCGCCGGACAGGATATTGCGATTTCGTATATGAATGATGTACGCAGAGGCTGAGCGGATGCCTGCAGGCATATTCCTGAGGAATTGGGGATGTTCTTTTTTTTCGCCTTGTGATAAAATCGTAATAAGTTATGACGGCAGGAAAGAAGGAGGAGACTGCGGAAGCTGTCTCGGCGATAAGAGGAGTTCCAGGAGGCAGTCTGACATAGGACAGTCCCCGGACACAGAAGAAAGGGAGGGAATGACTATATGGCTATGGAAAGAGAAATTGTGCGGTCCTGCGTTGACTGCGGGTCCACACGATGCGATGAAGAGAGCGGCGCATACCCCTATTTCTGTCTGACACAGCAGATGGAAGAAGGGGAGAAGGAGAAATTAATCCAAGCTTACTTTGATGAAGAAAATGAGAAGATCATGCTCAATGCCGCGCAGATTGAGTATGAGGGGTATTGTAAGCTGTGCAGAGTGGAAGAGACAATCGAATTTGCCAGAAGGATGGGATACCGGAAGATTGGGATAGCCACTTGTCTTGGCCTAATTCGGGAGAGCAGAATATTGGCCAAGGTGCTTAGAGCTAATGGCTTTGAAGTGTTCGGCGTGGGGTGTAAAGCTGGGGAGATACGGAAAACCGCTGTGGGAATTCCAAAGGAATGTGAGAATCTGGGAGAACACATCTGCAATCCCATCTATCAGGCAAAGAAGCTGGCTGAAGAAGGATGCGAGCTGAATATAGTCGTAGGCCTGTGCGTCGGACACGACAGCCTGTTCTACAAATATGCCAAAGGAGTGACCACCACCCTGGTGGTGAAAGATCGGGTGACAGGCCATAATCCAGCGGCAGCCCTGTACAATGCCGAAGGATACTATCGGGCAAAACTGTTTCCAAAGAAAGATTCGGCGTCCCAATAGAAGAATATGAACGGCAGAAACTGCCGCAAAACTCAATGACAGAAACTATTTTATGCTGACAGGAGAGAAGAACGATGGTAAGCAAACTTTATGACAACCCGGAAATTTGGCGGATCGATGTTCCGCTGCCCGAGAATCCCTTGAGAAATTTAAATTCTTATGTGGTTCGTTCCAACGGCCATGCCTTGGTGATTGATACCGGATTTAACCGTTCAGAATGTCATGAGGCTCTGTGGGAGGGGCTGAGGGAACTGGAGGTGGACTTAGGAAGAACAGAGCTGTTCCTTACCCATCTGCATTCTGACCATTGCGGGCTTGTCCAGGGATTCGTGGACAGGGGGTGCCAGGTGTATATGAGCGAAGTGGATTATGAATACTTGCGTAACTCCCGGGAGAAGGGAAGCTGGGGATATATGGAACAGTGGTTTGGAAGAGAGGGATTCCCGGACGAAGAGATGAAGCTTCAGGCGTCGGGAAATCAGGCAAGGCTGTACGCTCCCAAAGAAATGTTCCCGGCAGCGAAGATGAAGAATGGGGATACGGTGCATGTGGGAGATGCAGAGCTTCTGTGCATCAGCACGCCCGGTCATACACCGGGCCATGTGGTACTGTATATGCCGGATGGACAGATTCTTTTCTCCGGCGACCATATCCTGTTCGATATTACGCCGAACATCAGCGTGTGGAGAAATGTGCCCCATTCCCTTGCAGATTATATGGAGAGCCTGAGAAAAGTGAAGAAGCTTCCGATTAGGCTTACTCTGCCGGCTCACAGGAAGAATGACGGGGATGTCTATGAGAGAATTGACGCCATACTAGAGCATCACCGCATCCGCCTGGAGGAAATCCGCCGGGCGGTGGTGGAGGAGCCGGGGACAGACGCCTATACAGTGGCCTCAAAGATTACTTGGTCGATGAGAGGAAAGAAATGGAAAGATTTTCCGCCCAATCAGAAGTGGTTCGCTATGGGAGAGACGCTGGCGCATCTGTATTGGCTAGTGGATGCCGGGTATGTGAAGAGATGGGAGGAGGACGGAAAAGCCCGCTATCAGGCAGCAGAAGCTTTTTGCGCAATAGCAATATAAGAGAAAAATGATTTCTGATTCATATGTTCAAACGAGGCAGCTCTCAGCAGCAGAAGACGCAGCAGCTTGAGGGCTGTCTCTTTATGTCCGAATTGCTTGTTATGGGAACCTCAGAGGGACAGAGATAGGATGACAGTGTAGTTTCTGAAATTATATTGTGTAATTTGTATAAAAAAGCAGGGGTACTGCGATCAATATTGACAAAATATATAAAAGAAGTTATACTAATTAATAGTATTAACGAATTCAAGGCTTGGAAGCAGAGAAGTTATATGTCTGACAATGGCGGAAAAGATAAATCGAAGAAGAATCAGGTGATGCGAGTGGCTAGCGGCGAGACGATATATGAGATGATTGAGATGATACAGGCGGTATCCAGGCTGCCTCTCCATGCCAGACTGTCAGAGATGGCCCGGGGAGGATTTTCCGTACTTCACTTTCTGGAACAGAATGAGGGGGTAGCTTATCCAGCCGATCTGTGTGAGGATATGGATGTGAGCAAGGCGCGGGTATCAATGGCGCTGCATATGCTTGGGGAGAAGGGGCTGATTGTCAAAGAGGAAGATGAGAAGGATAAGCGGAGAATCCGGATCCGAATTACGGAAGAAGGTATTCGCTACATGCAGAAGAGCCGTCTGGAGGTTTACGAGAATGCGAAGGCGATATTTTCACATCTGGGAGAACGGGACGCGAGAGAGTATATTCGATTGATGAAGAGGATGGTGGAACTGTCCGGAGGAGACAGCAGAAGCAGCAGGAGAGCATCGGCTGATGGCGGATGAAATTGGGGGAGAAGGGTACGCACAATGGGAGCGAATTCGCTGGCGAAGAAGCGGAGATTCCATAAGAATGACAAGAGGTGATAAAGGGATGGATTGGAGAAAATCATTGGAACAGAGTTATCGGAGCGTGAAGGAGCTGAAGAAGGTTATTCCGTTCACTTTGCAGGAGGAAGAGGCGCTGGAGAAGATTGAGGAGAGATATCCGGTATGTGTGACGCCGTATTATCTGTCGCTGATCAACCCAGAGGACAAGAATGATCCGATACGCAAGATGAGTATACCGGATATTCTGGAGTTTTCGGAGGGCGGAACAGAGGATACGAGCGGGGAATTCCAGAACACGGTGCTGCAGGGAGTTCAGCATAAGTATCAGCAGACGGTGCTGATCCTGTCTACGAATCAGTGCGCCATGTACTGCAGGCACTGCTTCCGCAAGCGAATGGTTGGAATGAGCAGTGATGAGATCGCAGGCGGGCTTCCCAAGATGGCAGAATACATCAAAGCCCATCCGAAGGTGAACAACGTGCTGATCTCCGGAGGAGACTCTTTCCTCAACAGCAATGCAGTGCTCAAGCAGTATTTGGACTGCTTTGTCCCTCTGGAGCAGCTGGATTTTATACGATTTGGTACAAGAACGCCCGTCGTCCTGCCGGAGCGGATAACAGAAGATCCGCAGCTTGTGGAGATGTTTAGAGAATATGGGCGTAAGAAACAACTGGTAGTGGTCGTGCATTTTAACCATCCAAGAGAGCTGACGGCGGAGGCGAAAGAAGCAGTCAGGCTTCTTCGGGAGGCAGGATGCATTATTCGGAATCAGACCGTGCTTCTGAAGGGAATCAATGGCAATCCCCAGACGCTCGGTACTCTGATGAATGGGTTGATGCGTGCCGGCGTAGTTCCCTATTATATTTTCCAGTGCCGGCCGGCGGCGGGAGTGAAGAATCAGTTTCAGGTGCCGCTGAGAGAGGGATGCAGGATTGTGGACGAGGCGAAGCGGATGATGAACGGACAGGCGAAGACTGTTCGATACGCCATGTCCCATGTGACAGGGAAGATTGAGATATTGGGAAGCGTGGATGGTAAGAAGATGCTGTTTAAATATCACCAGGCCAAATATGACAAGGATAATGCCAGGATATTTACAGCAGAGGTGGAGGACGACCAGAACTGGCTGGAGCTATAGCGGTAAATTATTCTGTTTCTTTTTGAAAAGAAATACTATGACAGATGTAGCATAAAACCTCAAAGTAGAAATCTAAATAATATTTTAAGAAAACAAAAAATTTCTTTTCAGAAAAAAATAAGCAAAAATGGTAAAAAATCAGAATATTAAAGTGAGAGGGAGTGAAAGAAACCCCGTTATACTTCGGCTGATAAAGTATAGCGGGGTTTTTATAGCGGGATTCCTCAGGTTCTGGGCATCTGATGTATGGTCCTTAGACAGACGGTAATGAGGATCACAGTGGCCGCGATCCATGCGGCAGGTTCCGCGTAAAAGACAACGTTGGCTCCCCAAAGGTGGATGAAGAGACGGGCGGTGGATACTCTGCCGATGAATTCCATCACGCCGGATACAAGGGAGGCAAACGGCTTTCCGAGACCGAGCAATGTACTGCGGAAGATATACAGCAGATACAGGAAGACGAGGAAACAGCTCACAACAAACAGGTAGTGGTAAGCGACCTGCAGCACCTCGGGGGCGGCAGGGTCGGTCTGGTCAATAAAGAGGGAAAGCAGCACTCTCCCAGAGAGAATCATTCCGGCAGATATCAGAATGGACAGGGAGACGGCAAAGGCGAGGGAACTTTTCAGACCCTGCCGGATACGGTTATATTGACCGGCGCCATAATTCTGCGCCATATAGGTTGTGACGGAATGGCCGATAGAGATGGCTGAGCTCTCCAGCAGGCCGAAGATTTTGTTGGTGGCGGTGAAGCCGGCAACGAATACAACGCCCTGCAGATTGATCGCAGACTGCAGGATCATTCCCCCGATGGCGATAAGCATATGCTGGAAGGCATAGGGGATGCCAAGGCGGCACAGCTTCTTGACGATTCCGGTGTGCAGCTGCCAGTCTTCCCGCGAAAATTGGCAGAATTCCATACGCCGCAGGACGAGAAAGCAGCATAGGAAGGCAAAAAATTGGGCGATGACGGTTGCCGCCGCGGCTCCGCTGACTCCCCAGTGGAATCTCATTACAAATAGTAGGTCGAGAACGATGTTCGTGATGGCCGCGACGATGATGGAAAGCATGGGAGTCCGGCTGTCTCCGAGAGCCCGCAGGATTGCGGCGGACATATTGTATGCTGTGATGATCAGGATACCTCCATACATGAATAGGAGATAAAGGGCTGCGCTCTCGAAAATATTGCCCGGCGTCTGAAGAAGAGTGAGCAGGGGCCGCGCGATCAGAAGGCAGAGGATGGTCATCACTGCTCCAATGATGAGGCACAGTCTGATAGAGGCGGTGATGGCCTGGCGGACCTTATTCTTGCTGCCTTCGCCAAAATATTGTGAGATGGGGATGGAGAAGCCCTGGGTGAATGATTGAACGACCCAGAGGGCAAGCCAATATGACCAGTCCGTTGCCCCTACGGCGGCAAGTGCCTCAATACCGACGCCCTTGCCGACAATGATGGAGTCTACGATCATATACAGCTGCTGCCCGAGATTTGCAATAATCAAAGGGAATGAAAAGGACATAATCAGCGCGGCAGGCTTCCCCTGTGTCATTTTATTTGTATTGTTCATGGCATTTTCTCCTCTTTCTGACTGTCGATGCGAAGTGGGGAGGACAAAAATCCCTGGACGATTATATAATGAACAAAAGATAAAAGCAAGAACTTTATAGGACTGAGCTGCAGGATAAGCAGGAAGCGTATGCGCTGCGAGTGCGTATGTGGATGGAGCGGCCGTGAATCAAATGTTCACAGTTCCGAAACTTGGGAAAGCAGCGTTTGATGGTTGACAAGGCGCGGGAGAGCGGATATAATGAGCGCAAATGGACATAGACAAAGGCAAAGACAGGAAGAAGTAGCTGTCAGGGAAAGCGACAGAGAGTTACCGGCTGCTGAGAGGTGCGGTGGAAGCTGACAGTGAATACATCCTTAAGCCGCGCACTGAAGTACCTCAGGCATCCAATGGATGTTCAGGTATGGGTAGGATGCGACGCGGGGCAGGCGTTAGATTGCCGGGTATTGAAGGATACCTGCAGAGGCGGGCGGCGTGAGCCGGCTGTGAACAAAAGGTGGTAACACGGGATAGATTCTCGTCCTTGAAGGGCGGGAACCTATCCTCTTTTTTTATCGAATGGAAACCTGCGTTCCCCATTCGACAAAATGCTCCGCAGGATGCGTACTCGCGCGAAGCGGAACTCTTTGTCCTATATATTTATGGAAGGAGAACAGACGAATGACAGTGTATGAAGAACTGGTGGCAAGAGGGCTGATCGCCCAGGTGACGGATGAAGAAGAGATTAAGGAACTGATTAACCACGGCAAGGCGACGTTCTATATAGGCTTTGATCCGACGGCAGACAGCCTGCATGTGGGACACTTTATGGCCCTCTGCCTGATGAAGCGGCTGCAGATGGCGGGCAACCGGCCGATTGCCCTGATTGGTGGAGGAACCGGAATGATCGGGGATCCTTCCGGCAGGTCAGACATGCGCCAGATGATGACCGTGGAGACGATTCAGCACAACTGCGATTGCTTCAAGGCCCAGATGAGCAAGTTTATTGATTTTTCCGAGGGCAAGGCTCTCATGGTGAACAATGCGGACTGGCTGCTGAATTTGAATTATATTGAACTGCTCCGGGAGGTGGGAGCCTGCTTTTCCGTGAATAGAATGCTTGCGGCAGAATGTTACAAGCAGAAGACGGCATACGAGATAGGAATGTGACTGGAGTTCAGACGTGTGATCTTCGGATCTAT
>CALWRT010000127.1 GCA_944384015.1 uncultured Lachnospiraceae bacterium
TTTGTACCCGCGCAGGCGGAAAATGTTTCATTTTTCCGCTATCGCCTCAATTTCAATCAGCACATCCTTCGGAAGCCTGGCTGCTTCCACACAAGACCTTGCTGGAAATACGCCTGTGAAGAATTTGGCATATACCTCATTGATCGTACCAAAATCATCCATCTCTTTGATGAAGACTGTCGTCTTAATCACGCGATCCATGCTGCTTCCTGCCGCCTCCAGAAGGGCGCTCAGATTCGTAAGCGCCTGGGCCGCCTGGGCCGCTGCCCCCTCCGGTATAGCACCTGTAGCAGGGTTCACCGGGATGACCCCGGACGTAAATATCATCTCTCCCATATCAATTGCCTGGGAATATGGCCCGATTGCCGCTGGGGCCTTTTCAGTGGTTACTGCCTTCTTCATAATGGATTCCTCCTTTTTTTCTGGCAGCCTTTCTTCTATCCGGCTTTTTCTCTGCCGTTTTCTTTTCCGCCGCCTTCTTTTCTTTGTCCTGGTTCTGCCGTACTGCCTCCTCTTCAGTCACCTTGAAGATACGGTTCTCAGTTATCCGGATTCTCCCCTCTTTCAACAGCCTTCCAACGCCTCGTTTGAACGCGTTCTTGCTCAATCCAAACTCTCTGCTGATCACTTCAGGCGACGCTTTATCATTGAAGGGCAAAACGCCGGCAAATTCATCGATCACCTGCATAATCAGTTCCGCGTCTGCGTCTATCTGCAGGTAACTCTTATTCCGCGGGCTCAGCTCCAGCTTCCCGTCCTCTCTCACCTCCAGAACCCGAGCCTCAATCTCTCTGCCTATCTCCAGATCCCCGAAGCATTCACGCCTTGGGATTCTGGCCGAGTAGCAGTTATCCACGGCGACAAACACTCCAAATTCTCTGCTTGTCTCATAGATGGTTCCCCTCACCATATCGTCCTTCTGATAAGGCGAATCTGTCCGAAGCTGATGATAGACATTCATCGTAGCGCACAGCCTTGCGCTCTTATCAATATACAGGGCCACCAGGCAATGTTCTCCCTTCTGCACCTTCCTCGTCTGCTCCCGGAATGGAAGAAATAAGTCCTTCTCCAGCCCCCAGTCCAGGAAAGCGCCGATTCTGCTCACCTCTGCCACTTCCAGGACGGCCGTCTCTCCAAGCACGAGCTTCGGGCGACGCGTCGTCGCGATCAGCCGATCACTAGAATCCCGGTATAAGAACACTTCCAGCTTATCCCCCTGGCATGCATCCTGGGGTACTTGTTTGGCCGGCAGCAGCACTCTCTCCTCCCCATTGCCTTCCTCTGCCAAGTAGACGCCAAAATCCACCTTCTTCACAATCTCTAAAGCCTGCATCTCTCCTAATCGGAACATTCTGCGCTCATCCTTACCCTTTCTCAGTAAATTCCACTACCGCGTACGGCTTCCCGCTTTCTTCGCACAAGCTGACTGTCAGCCGCCGTCCGCTGTCTGTTCTCTCCATATATAAATAAGGTACCATATGGTCTCCCATCTGAGCTGACTTCTTATATTCCGCCCTCATCTGTCCGATCGTAAAGTCTTCCGGCAAATAATCAGCCGCCATCTGCACATACTGGCCATTGTTGACATGGAGATTCGTGTCCAGCTGGTGCTTCAGCACGCAGAATCCCTCTCTTCTGCTGCTCTCTTTCGGTACCGGCACCTTCCTCGGCGCGTACTCCATCGGGAGCCTTGGCTCAATGGTATACGTTTCTCCCTGCTCCTTTGTAATTTTTGTAGGCCGTCCGCTTATGGTATCCATAAAAATCCACAAAGAATTCGCCCATGCCAGGAGGGTTCCCTCCCCATCTCTCAGGGCAAAATTACGCATGCCATAGAAACCGTTGAAATCATACGGCCACGTCTCAACGGTAATCTCTTCAAACAGCTTCGGATACCGCTCCACAACAATCTGCCAGGAGGAAAGCACCCACGCCAGATGCTCCTTCTCCAGATCTTCTACCCCTACCCCCAAGCTGGCTGATTCAAATGTACAGCAATCCTGAAAATAGTTAATGATCCCGTTCAGCGTCAGCTTCTTATCTATACCGGCCTCACTGTATCTCACCCTGCTTTTAAATCCATACATCTATTATTCCTCCTTGGCAGGATGAAGCAGCCTGCTTCGCAGACATCATCACCCACGAAAGTCAAGAAAAGCTGTCTCATCGTTCATGAGACAGCTTCCTTTCAGCTGGGCCACAAGGATTCGAACCTTGAAATGACGGAGTCAGAGTCCGTTGCCTTACCATTTGGCGATGGCCCATTGCGTTTCAACAATCAGCATTATACATGATTGATATATAAATTGCAAGAGTTTTTTTCAATTTTTTCAACCCATATTTCCGCAGCGCTGCCTGAATGTATCCTGGTGCCAGTCCACATCCAACATGCGGCCTCACGGCCTTGCCCGGATCCAACGGCTCACGCCCCGTCTTACATTCCCAGGAGCATGCGTGCGTTGCCGCTGAAGATTTTCTCTTCCTCTTCCCGGTCCAGGCCCAGTTCTCTCATGAAGGCAATCTCTTCTGCCTGTCCTCCCCACGGACTGTCTGTCCCGAACACAATCTTATCTGCCCCGTGCTCTCGGATCATCCTCTTCATATCTTCAGGGGCAAGGAACCTTCTGGACATGGAAGTATCCAGCCATACATCCAGGCCGATCAGCAACTCTTCCACTTCCTTCCATTGTTCCCATCCTCCCATGTGGGCAAGTATGCATTTGCAGGGTCTGACATCTTGCAGCATGCGGGCCGATCTCTCAGGAGGGCAGTGCACTTTGTCAGGCAGGCCGATGTCTACTCCCGCATGAATGCATATAGCCAGCCCCAATTCGCTTGCGCAGCCGATCATCTGAAGCATCTTGGGGTCATCGATCATCACCCCCATATAATCCGGATGAATCTTAATACCACGCAGCCCCATATCCCGCACTTCCCGAAGCTGCCCCTTCATATCAGAACTGTAAGGATGAACTGCCCCGAAGGAGATAAATCCGCATCTATCTTCCCTAAGTTCATCCATCGTAATTTTCCTTGCGTAACTGTTGATGGAGGCGAACTGTTCCGGTTTGGTAATCACCGGCATCACGACGCTGGCGCACACTCCTGCCTCCTCCATGGAAGCAAGAAGCCCCTTATCTGTCCCGTCAGTAGCAGCCTTCAGCCCGGAAAGCCCCTCCAGCTTCTCTATTGTTCTCCCGGCAATCTTCTCCGGAAATATATGGGTGTGCATATCGATGACCATCGTCTCCATCCTCCTTCTTCTGTTTCATTCTACTATTCTTTTCTCGGTTTTTCAAGCAGAAACCAGGTTGATGGGCCTTGCGGCCGCAGCAGGCTGCTCATCTTAAGACGCTGTTCTCAGGCGTTTCCTTATCGCTCATCAGAAAGAATCACCGCATTTTTTATTTTCGGCTTCCGCTGTTTTTTACATCCAGCAGTTTCACACCCTCTTCTGGATTATGGTCTATTGCGCCTACAACTCTATGGGGCATATATGGTTCTTCCAGATAAGCAATGTCGTCTCCCGTAAGCTTAACGGCAAACGCGCCTGCCGCATCGTCAAAATGGGAAGATTTGGTGGCTCCGATAATCGGCGACGTCACTCCTTTCTCCCACTCCCACGCCAAGGCGATCTGCTGCATCTTGGCGCCGTACTTTTCCGCAAGAGCATGAACCCTGCGAACAATCTCTATATCTTGCTCCTGGGTACTGTCATATTTTCCCATAGCGGCCCTGTCAGTTTTGCTGCGGATAGAGTCGGAATTCCACTCTGGCCTTGTCAGGTGACCTGCCGCCAGCGGACTATAAGGCATCAGTGATACATTCATCTGGCGGCATATGGGGATCAGCTCCCTTTCATCCTCCCGGTAAAGGAGATTATAATGATTCTCCATTGCCGAAAACTGCGCCCAGCCATGATCCCTGGCGGCAAGCTGCATATTGTAAAACTGGTAGCCGTACATCGCAGATGCGCCAATGGCACGAACCTTCCCGGCTGTCACCAGATCGTTCAGCGCTTCCATTGTTTCCTCGATGGGAGTATCATAGTCAAACCGATGAATGATGTACAAGTCCAGATAATCCGTGCCAAGCCTCTTCAGGCTTCCGTCAATCTCCCGGTGTATGGCCGCTGAAGAGAGACGTCCGGGATTAAAGTAGACCTTAGATGCAATAACCACTTTATCCCGTGATACATTTTTCTTGATTGCCCGGCCTAAATATTCCTCGCTGGTGCCTTCTGAATAGCCGTTGGCAGTATCAAAAAAGTTGATGCCCAGATCTAAGGCGTGTTGGACGATTTTCTCGGTTTCCGCCTCATCCAGCGTCCAGTCGTGGAGCGTTCCGGCCTTTCCAAAGCTCATGCAGCCGACACATAGCTTCGATACCTCAATATCTGTGTTTCCCAATTTGGCATATTCCATATTCACTGATACCTCCTTCATCTGTTGCGGGCATCTCTCATTTCCAGATCCTCATAGGACAAGAGCCCGTATTTTTCCATAAACAGTCTTTTGTCTTCTTTGTCTGACACCGTGTCAACAATTTTATTATATGATTCATTTGACACTGTGTCAACTTCCATTTTCAGCTGAACATTGCTTATTCATCTGAATGATATAGAAGTCTGCTCCATGCCGGGCCGGTCAGCGTTCGTGACGGCTTCTCCACAGGTTTTCACGCTTCCGATATCCCGCACAAACACATGGCCCTATTATCTGTCGGACTGGCTGCCGCTGAATGTCAATCGCGATACGATTGCAAATCAATGAAAGGACGAACTAAGCCCTTAAGAGCGGAAACTCCTTGAACTCCCTGCAAATTTGTGCTAGTCTATACAGTAATATAAAACACCTGTCTATACAGTGCAGGTAAAGAAAGAGAGAGTATACAAATGAGCACGATGAAGAACTTGTCTCTGCTGACCGATCTCTACGAACTGACTATGATGCAGGGGTATTTCAAAACGAAGAAACAAGAAACAGTCATTTTCGACGCTTTCTACCGCACAAATCCCTGCGGCAATGGCTACGCGATCTGCGCCGGGCTTGATCAGGTAATTGATTACATCAAGAACCTGCGCTTTTCCACAGAGGACATTGACTATCTGAGGAGTGTCGGCTGCTTTGATGAGGATTTTCTTGCATATCTGGAAGATTTCCGCTTTTCCGGCGATATCTACGCGATCCCTGAGGGAACGGTGGTCTTCCCCAGGGAGCCTCTCATAAAAGTCATTGCCCCCATTATGGAGGCCCAGCTTGTGGAGACGGCCATCCTCAATATTATCAATCATCAGAGTCTGATCGCCACGAAGACGGCCCGTATCGTCTACGCCGCCAAAGGGGACGGCATCATGGAATTTGGCCTGAGGAGGGCACAGGGGCCGGACGCGGGCGTATATGGAGCCAGGGCAGCTATGATCGGCGGCTGCGTGGGAACGTCCAACGTGCTGGCCGGCAAGCTGTTCGACGTGCCGGTGAAGGGGACGCACGCCCACAGCTGGATTATGAGTTTCCCGGACGAGTATACCGCGTTCAAGACTTATTCCAAGCTGTATCCGGATGCCTGTATCCTGCTGGTGGACACCTATGATACGCTGAAACAGGGGGTGCCGGATGCCATCCGTGTCTTCCGCGAGATGAGAGAGGCCGGCATTCCGATGAAAGGCTACGGCATCCGCCTGGACTCCGGAGACTTGGCCTACCTGTCCAAGAAAGCCCGCAAAATGCTGGATGAAGCCGGATTCCACGATGCCGTCATCTCTGCTTCCAGCGATCTGGACGAATTTCTCATCGACAGCCTGAAGACTCAGGGCGCCACGATCACTTCCTGGGGAGTCGGCACGAATTTGATTACTTCCAAGGATTGTCCGGCTTTCGGCGGGGTCTATAAGCTCGCGGCTGTCCGGAGTGAGGACGGCACCTTCATCCCCAAGATTAAACTATCCGAGAATACGGAGAAGGTGACCAATCCCGGCAACAAAAAAATCATCCGCATCTACGAAAAAGACAGCCATAAGATCAAGGCAGACCTGATCACTCTTGTGGAGGAGACTTTTGACCCTTCCAAGGATCTTGTCATCTTCGATCCCATCGAGACATGGAAGGAGACTCTTCTAAAAGGCGGAACTTATGAACTCCGCGAGATCATGGTGCCTGTCTTCTTAGGCGGGGAGTGCGTCTATACTTCCCCATCCGTTATGGATATTCGGGATTACGCTTTCCAGGAGCTGGATACCTTGTGGGAGGAATCCCGCCGTCTGATGAATCCTCACCAAGTATATGTGGATTTATCTGACAAGCTTTTTGAAATGAAGAAAAAACTGCTGAATGAATATTCTGCCCAAGGGCTTGCCCGGTAATGTCACAGTCAAATGCTCCGCCGCAGTGCGGGGTATTTGACCCTTACGGCATTCGCCAAATGGATGCGCAGGTGTGTCCCCTTGGCTCATTGCCTGCAGGAAATAAAATCAGGAGGAAATCTCTTTTATCCCAGAGATCTCCTCCTGTTTCTATATTACCCTGAATTGTTCTGAATCGTCCCGTCGGATGCCGCCCTGTCACTGTTCCATCTGCTTGCCAAGAAACCCTGCCGCAGAGATGGCCAGCTTCTGTTCTGTCTCCCCCAGCACATCTTTCTCGTCCTTACCCAGTATAATGACAGCCCCGATGGCATCCCCCTCGCAGATAATCGGGCTGATCGCCTGACCGTGGAAGTCTTCGCTGTCGGTATCCGTCACTTTGATATACTTATACTCCTTGTCATCCACAAGGATATTTTCCCGATCCTCAATTACAGTCTCCAGCTGTTTGCTGATGTTCTTGCCCAGCAATTCCTTCCTGGAGCCTCCAGCCACCGCTATGACTTGATCCCGGTCGCAGACGCAGACCGTCAGGCCTGTGGTATAGGCAAGAGATTCCGCATATTGCCTGGCGAAAGTGCCCAGCTCGCCGATAGGGGAATACTTCTTCAGGATAATCTCCCCCTCCCGGTCAGTAAATATTTCCAGCGGCGTGCCCTCCCGGATTCTCAGGGTTCTGCGTATTTCCTTCGGAATGACCACCCTGCCCAGATCATCGATCCGCCGCACGATACCTGTCGCTTTCATCGTACAAATACTCCTCCATTTCTCTAGTATCATTCGTTGCTATGGAGTTAGTATTTGTAAGAAATGGGGATTTATTCATGGCTCCAGGAATATCTGGCACATCTGCATCGTACGCAGGGCAGCCTCATGGCTCTCCTTTGTCACACCCGCGCAGCAGGAAGGATCCACGGATATTTTGATCTCCGGCATATAAGCTTTGAAAAGCAAAGCATTGGACACGACACAGATATCTGTGCACAATCCCACCAATTCCACTTCCAGCTCTTCCTTTTGATTCTCTTCGGCGAGCATCCGGGCAAGCTCTATGGAACCGAAGGTTGGCTTATCTACAATCACCGCGCCCTCCAGCAGCTCCCGGATCCCGGGGTACAGTTCCCATCCTTCGCTCCCCTTGACGCAGTGCGTCACCGGCAGGCTGCGCCCTTCCGCTGTATTTAAATAATCTTCTGTATGGGTGTCTCTCGTGGCGTATACATTGCCGGAAGGGTAAGACCGTATTTTACGCATCACCGGCTCCACAATCTGCTGGGCCTCCGGCGTTCCCAGTGCCCCGTCCACGAAATCTCTCTGCATATCAATCACTACTAATACTTTTCTCACAGTATCCTCCTCTCTGCGTTACTATTCACAGCCGATTCAGAATGAACAACCAACGCATCGTGCTTGCACGTAAGCGTGTGTTGTTCATTCTGAATCAGGACCGTGAAGCAGTCACCCCACCCACATAAGCAGCCTTAGCGCCGCAAGGCGCGAGACTGGAGCCTCGAAGAGGCGACGGGTGCGCATGCGGGTGGGGTGGCTGTGAATAGTAACCTCTCTCTGCCGCGTCTGTTCCACTCTGTCTCAGGCTCCCTCGAAATAAGCCGCGATCTCTTTCATTCGCCCGGTCTGATTCACGCGGAATGGACAGCGCCTGTCACAGTGCCCGCACCCGGTACAGTCGGAAGCCTTCTTGGCAAGGTTGGCGTAATGATCCTTGGCCAGCGCGTCTCCAGCTATCGCCAGGTCGTAGTATTTGTTGATGAGACCCACATCCAATCCTGCCGGACAGGGCTGGCAATGATTGCAGTACACGCAGATTCCCTCTGCTTCCTGCGGAGCAAAGCTGCCGATGACAGAATAATCCTTCTCCTCCTCATCTGCCTTCAGGAATCCAAGTATCCTCTCCAGATCTCGTCGATCCCTCACCCCCGGCAGCACCGTGAGAACCCCCGGCTTATCCAGGGCATATTGTATACACTGGTATTCCGTCAGCGCCCTGCCGAAGGGGGAGGTTCTTTCGTTCAGCAGCTGCCCTCCGCTGAAAATCTTCATAACCGATATCCCAACGCCCAGCGCCTCACACCTGCGGTACAGCGCAGTACGCTCATCCACGCTCCCGATGGCGTACTCGCCGTGCCGGTAATCATAGGCTGGGTTGATACTGAACATGAGCATATCCAAAATCCCCATATCCAGCACCTTCTGCACCACTTCCGGCGTATGGGAGGATAGGCCGATACGGCGGATCACCCCTTCTTCTTTCAGCTTCTGTATGTATTGGATCGTACCTTGTTTCATAGCCATTTCCAGATCCGTCAGTTCATCGATACAGTGGATAAACCCGAAATCGATGTAATCTGTCTTCAGATTGGCAAGCTGCCAGTCGATGGAGCGCTTAATCTGCTCCAACTTCAGCGTCCAGCCATATTTTCCGGACCGGTAGTCCGCCCCGAAATGCACCTGATAGTACACTTTATCCCGATACCCCTGTCCTATCACCTGCCCATAGACAGGAAACGGCCTGGCATCCCCTGCTGCCATATCGAAATAATTGATGCCGCTCTGAAGGGCCAACTCGATCGTCCTTCTCATCTCTGTTTCGCCGCAGTCTCCAAGGGAACTGTTCCCAAGACCGATAATGCTGATCTCTTCCGGCCCTTTTGGCAATTTACGGTATTCCATAGTATATCCCCTCCTGTCAGTATCTGCGTCTATGCGCCCATTATTCCTTCAATTTGTCCGCGAACTCGCTGAGCGCCTCGGAGATCTTAATCTGCTGGGGACAGACAGCCTCACAGCTGCGGCAGCCAATACAGGCTGACGGCCGCTTATCCTCAGGCAGAGTAGAAACCACCATCGGCGCAAGGAAACCCCCGCCGGTATAGCAGAATTCATTATATAGGGAGAGCAGCTTGGGAATATCCAGCCCTTGAGGGCAGTGGCTCGTACAATACTGGCACGCTGTGCACGGCAAGCCATGTTTCCCGGTAATATCCGCCGCCACAGACAGCAGCGTGTCTCTCTCCTTCCCGCTCAGCGGCTTCTCCTCCTCAAACGTCTGAATATTCGCTTTCAGCTGCTCCATATCAGACATTCCTGATAGAATCACAGTCACTTCCGGTATCGTCTCCAGGAAATGGAAAGCCCACGCCGATATGTCCTCTTCCGGGCGCAGCGCCTTCAGCCTGGACGCCTCGTCTTCCTCAAGGGAGGCCAATTTCCCTCCCCGCAGAGGCTCCATCACCCACACAGAGATTCCATATTTCCGGAGAAGCTCTACCTTGGCCTTGGCATCCTGGAATTCCCAATCCACATAGTTTAACTGAATCTGGCCGAACTCCATCACCTCTCCATAAGCCTCCAGGAACCGTTTCATCACTTCATAGCTGCCGTGGACAGAGAAGCCCAAATGCCGGATTCTGCCTGCCTCCAGCTGTTTTACCAGATAGTCCCGTATCCGGTATTGGGGATCCAGATATTCGTCAATGTTCCTCTCACACACATTGTGGAACAGGTAGAAGTCAAAATATTCCACGCCGCATTTCTTCAGCTGCTCTTCAAAAATCTTCTCCACCTTATCCATATTAGCCACGTCATATCCAGGGAATTTATCCGCCAGATAGAAGCTGTCTCTCGGGTATCTGCTAAGCAGCCTTCCCAGCACAAGTTCAGAATTTCCCCCGTGATAGCCCCATGCGGTATCATAATAATTGATTCCATGCTTCATCGCATAATCTACCATTTCTCCCGCAGCCTGCTCATCGATGGCAGAATTATCTCCGTTTACAACCGGAAGCCTCATAGCTCCCATTCCCAGCATAGACAGATTATGCCCCTTCCATTGTCTGTAAATCATCTTGATCCTCCCCTTTGCCGGATTCGCCGTCTTTTATGCCTTGTAACAGCCTTTGTGATCCCGCCGCATGCGCAGCGCTCCAGATGACAGCGGCGGAATTGTATGAATGTCTTACCTATTCAGTATAATCTTACTTGCCATAGATCGCAAATATAATTTATTATAAAAATTCAGCATATACTTGCATTGCCTTAAATTTATCTATTAAATAGGTTCTTTTCAATAAAAAATAGACTCTCTTGGACAAGT
Source organism: uncultured Lachnospiraceae bacterium (assembly GCA_944384015.1). Classification (GTDB taxonomy): domain Bacteria; phylum Bacillota; class Clostridia; order Lachnospirales; family Lachnospiraceae; genus JAGTTR01. Next base: position 10,476 of record CALWRT010000127.1, read on the forward strand.
CTCTCCTGGCTACCGTATCCTATCAGGATCTCTCCCAGGTAGTTCCGGAAAATTTGCCCCAATATGTGGATGAGAAATACATCGCCGTCCCCAAGCCGCCTCTTATGTGGGGAGGGCAAAAACATGTCCGCCTTGTACTCCTTATCGGCGTGCAGGAGGCGGACCGGAAAATTTTCAGCCATGTATTTGATTTTCTTGTGGATATCCTCTCCGATAGTTCTAATGTCCGAAGACTCGCCCAGGCAGAAGACTTCCCGGGCTTTTTGGATACGTTGGATAAGATCGCCCGCAATTCCAGCCCGGACAATTGATAGATGAGGGCTGCAGCTACAGGGCGCTTCCTTTCTTCGGGACGAAGAATCCTGACAAATCCACCCCTTCCAGGGCGAGCAGCCGCTTCTTCTTCTCGATGCCGCCCGCATAACCTGTCAAGCTCCCGCCAGAACCTACCACGCGATGGCAGGGAATGATGATGGAGACTGGATTGTGTCCCACTGCCTGTCCCACCGCCTGAGCAGACATGTGCCCGCGCCCTTGCCGTAAGGCCAGCTTCCCGGCTATTTCCCGATAGGTAGTTGTCTGTCCATAGGGAATCTCCCGCAGGATCTCCCACACCGCTGTCTGAAAAGCGGTACCGGTCACATGCAGCGGCGGCATCACATCCGGCTTCTGTCCGGCAAAATACGCATCCAGCCAGCGGACAGCTTCCTCCAGCACAAGTGTGGATTCCTGGCGGCATTCTCCTTCCAGCCCATACTTATAATATTTCTGTCCTTCAAACCACAGTCCCGTCAGGCCTTCTTCATCGGCTGCCAACAGCACATTCCCTATTGGGGTTTTATAAGACATCGTATACTGCATATCGCACCTCTCCTTATCCCTGCACCCGCATCCCTTCTTACCGCTTTGGCCGTTCTGGAAAGCTCGGATGAAATCAGCGGTTCCTTTTCTTTTTCTCGCTTTTCGGGGCATAATCTTTCATCCCCTCTATCGCTCCTCCTGCTACTGCCCACAGGTATAAGCTGGCCACGCTGCAGTACGGGCTGAATCGCCTGCGGTACTTTTCAAAGAGCTTCGGCTCGATCCTCCGGTGATGGTACACCATGCGCAGCCCTCTCTGTATGGCCAGATCTCCATAGCTGAATACGTTTGGTCTCTCCATGCAGAAGAGCAGTATCATCTCAGCGGTCCAGATACCGATCCCCTTCAGCGCTGTCAGCTGGGCAACCACCTCTTCATCTGGCTTCTCCCATATTCCCTGCACATCAAAGGCTCCGCTTTGCACCTTGCCGGCAAACTCCAGGATATATCCTGCCTTGCGCTCTGATATGCCAAAAGCCTGCATTCTCTCTGCCCCCGCATCCAAGATCGAGTCCGCATCCACCACGCCCATCGTATCCCGTATCCTTCTCCAGATCGTCTGCTGTGCCTTTGTGGATATCTGCTGACCTACAATGTGATGCACGACCGCGGAAAATAAATCGGTATCTACTTCCCGTTCTACCTTCCCCACCTGATCAATCACTTCTCCTAATCTCGGATCCTTCTTCCTCAGATAATCCATCTCTTCCGTTCCATACCGAAAATACATCTGCTTTCTCCCCATAACTTCCTGTCAGCAAAGCCCCAAAGCCATGCCTTCTACAGCATAGCCTTGGGGCCTCCCAGTTATTCCTGCGCTTCTTCCGTCTGTACGTTCTCGCCAGTCTCTTCTGTCTCGCCGGTCTCCTCCTCTGTCGTCCCGCCAGCCTCTTCTGTCTCGCCGGTCTCCTCCTCTGTCGTCCCGCCAGTCTCTTCTGTCTCGCCGGTCTCCTCCTCTGTCGTCCCGCCAGTCTCTTCTGTCTCGCTGGTCTCCTCCTCTGTCGTCTCTATCGTCATTGGGGAGGCAAACGTCACCTGATCCCACACATCCTCATTCACGGTAAAGGTTACTTCCTCTGCCCAGGCAGCCACAGTCTCTTCGTAGAATGCCAGTTCGCCCTCCGAGATCAGCTCCTCCCGCCTTGTCTGCGTGGCTTCCTCATCGAATTCACTCGTCAGATGCACGACATAGTAAGCCGTTCCAGTATCAATGACGTCTGAGTATTCACCCTCAGCCAGAGCATCTGCCGCTTCCGCCACGTCGTCAGGCAGAGCTGTCACCGCGTCGCCGCCGAAGGTTGCGGAAGATACCGTCAAGTCATATTCCTCGGCTGCCGCCGCGAAATCCCCGGTCTCCTGGGCCGTGTCGATAATATCCTGCATCTGAGCTCTCAGCTCTTCTTTCTCTTCCTCTGTATAATCTACCGATTCGCCGTCCTCATTCGTATGGCTCGTATTTGAGACATACACATAATCCGCCGCCTTCTGCGCGGCTTCCTCATCTGTTACCTCCACATTGGCCTCCGCGACAATCGCGTAGTACATTTTCTCCTGGATTGTCATCAGGTTCAGCATCTCTGTCACGGTCTCTTCTGTGGCGGTCATGCGCTCCAGGCCCTTCTCATTGCCCTCATTGTCGCTCAAAAACTGAGTAACCGCCTCGCTGATCGCTGCCTCATCTTCCTCCGTAAGCGCAACCCCGTACTCCTGGGCATGACTTCTGATGACAATGGCGTTTCTCAGGTTCTCCAGGGCCGACTCTTTCACAGATTCCTCATAAGTCTGCCCCTCTTCTCCCATCTCCTGGCTCCACATGTTTGTCCCAAAATAGGACATATAGTACGTCTCTATCTCAGCCTGCTGCAAACGTGCCGCAAAATTAGCCAGTCCAAGACTAATCTCTTCCTCGCCCACAGTCGCCGCAACCTGGCTCGCGTCCAGCGTCTTATCTGCACAGCCGCCCATAAGCACTGCCGCCATAAGAACTGCGGCTGCCGCTGTGATTCCTCTTCTCTTCTTCATCACTTCCAGCTCCTCCTGTACATCCTGTCCTATGCCGGCGTATATTGGCAATCTTCCTGCTTTCTCCTCCGCCGGCCGACACTTCTTTTTATTATAGTCTTTTTTTAATCGTCTATCAATGTTTTTATGTCATTTAATATTTTTTTCACAACGGTCAGGACCTCCTCTTTCTCCTCCCGGCTGTTCTTCGGCAGCAAGTAAGTAAAATACGGTCTTGTATCCACCGTGAATTTTAATCGGCTGCCATAGGCATTCACCAGGGCTGGAATGCCTGCCGGATTTACCTTCGCCTTCTCGTACATGGCAAACCGCAGGCCTTCAGGCTTTCCGGACACCTCCGCCACATAGACGCTGTGGGCCAATGCCTTCAAATCGGCAATCTCCAGCAGGTTCAGCACCGGCTTCGGCGGTTCCCCGAAGCGGTCGATCAGCTCCTCTGTCATGTCCTCATATTCCTGTTCATTCTCTATGCCGGCTATCCGCTTATAGATATCCAGCTTCTGAAATTCGTTTTTGATATACTTATTAGGAATATAGGCATCCACTTCCAGGTCAATTACCGTGTCGAAATCTTCCTGTACTGGAATTCCCTTGAAATGTTTTACTTCCTCATTCAGCATCTTGCAATACAGGTCATAGCCCACCGCCTCCATGTGGCCGTGCTGCTGTGCTCCCAGCAAGTTCCCGGCTCCCCGGATCTCCAAGTCGCGCATAGCAATCTTGAATCCAGACCCCAGCTCCGTAAATTCCCGGATAGCATGAAGACGCTTCTCCGCCACTTCCCTCAGCATTTTATCCCGCTTATACATGAGAAACGCGTAGGCGGTCCTGTTGGAACGCCCGACCCTCCCCCGAAGCTGATACAGCTGGGATAAGCCCATTTGATCCGCGTCCTGGATGATCATCGTGTTGACATTGGAAATATCCAGCCCAGTCTCTATGATAGTGGTGGACACAAGCACATCAATATCCCCGTTAATAAAGTCATACATAATACGCTCCAGTTCCTGCTCCCTCATCTGTCCGTGGGCAAAGGCCACATTAGCCTCCGGCACCAGCTGGGCAATCTTCCCGGTCACTTCCGCGATTGTGGTCACACGGTTGTATACATAGAATACCTGGCCGCCCCTAGCCAGTTCCCGGCAGATTGCCTCCCTTACCATTTCGTCATTGTACTCCATGACAAAGGTCTGGATGGGCATCCGATCCACCGGCGGCTCTTCCAGCACACTCATATCCCGGATTCCGATCAGGCTCATGTGTAATGTCCTTGGAATCGGGGTGGCTGTCAGCGTCAGGACGTCCACATTCTCCTTCAGCTTCTTGATCTTCTCCTTATGGGCCACGCCGAACCGCTGCTCCTCGTCAATGACCAGCAGGCCCAGGTCTTTGTATTCCACATCCTTAGACAGCAGCCGATGGGTTCCTATGACAATATCCACCCACCCCTTCTTTAGATCTTCCACTGTCTTTTTCTGCTGGGCCGGTGTGCGGAACCGGCACAGCAAATCAATCCGCACTGGATAATCCTTCATTCGCTGGACAAAGGTATTGTAATGCTGCTGGGCCAGAATCGTCGTCGGCACAAGATATGCCACCTGCTTTCCTTCCTGCACTGCTTTGAATGCCGCCCGGATGGCAATCTCCGTCTTGCCGTACCCCACGTCCC
>CALWRT010000128.1 GCA_944384015.1 uncultured Lachnospiraceae bacterium
GGCTATGATGCAAGCCCAGGAACGCTGGAGTCTCAGCTGGTGGTGGCTGCCAATCCGATGTATGACAAACTGGCTGAGGATATGGACATTCCTTTTTCCAGGATTGGCGCCGTCCTGCCGGCGGTGACAGAGGAACAGTTTGAACAGCTTCCGGCGATTAAGGAGAAAGCCTTTAAGAACCGGGTATATGACGTGGAGTATTTGACGGCCAGAGAGCTGCTGGAGATAGAGCCCAATTTAAGTCCGGAGGTGAAGGGCGGGCTCTATATTCCAAGAGAGAGCATCATTGATCCGTTTATCCTTGTACAGGCATATGCAGAAAACGCCAATGCCAATGGGGTGTCCTTCCTGCTGAACACAGAAGTGACGGGCATTACCGTGGAGGAAGGAAAAATCCGGGCGGTTCAGACAACTGCCGGGGAGGTACAGGCAGACTATGTGGTGAATTCGGCAGGATTATACTGTGACGACATCGCGGCGATGGTGGGGAAGGCAGACTATAAAGTAGTGGCCCGAAGAGGGCAGTTTTACATCCTTGACAGGAACACATCCTGCAAAGTGAACCATATCGTTCTTCCGATACCTACAAAGGTGACAAAAGGCAAGCTGATGTGCCCGACCATTCACGGCAACATGCTTGTAGGGCCTACCGCGGAAGATCTGGATAATAAGACAGACAAATCTGTGACGAAGGAGGGACTGGACAGCATCCTGGCCGATGTGAGAAGGATGGTGCCGGGTGTGAACATTAAGGATACGATCACGCAGTACAGCGGCCTGCGGCCTAATCGGAATCCAGAAGGCCTTCATGTGGACACTTATGAGGACGTCTATGGCTATGTGAATTTGTCGGGCGTGCGGTCCACGGGCCTGACCCTGTCTGCATCCATGGGCAAATATGTGACGGAAGAGCTGAAGAACATGGGGCTTTCGCTGACGTTCAAGGAGAATTTTATCTGGAAAAGAAAAGGGATCCCACGCTTTCGAGAGCTTCCGGAAGAAGAGCGGGAGGCGCTGATTAAGGAAAATCCTCAGTATGGAACCATCATATGCCGGTGCGAGACCGTCACCGAGGGAGAGATTGTGGAGGCAATCCGCCGTCCTCTCGGAGCCCGCAGCGTGGATGCGGTGAAGCGCAGAGTGCGGGCAGGCATGGGAAGATGCCAGGGAGGCTTCTGCGGGCCTCGGGTGATAGAGATATTGGCCAGGGAGCTGAACATCCCCGTGGAAGAGGTTAATAAAAACATCAAAGGCTCTTATATGATAGCAGGTAAGAACAGATAGGAGGACATTAGAATGTATGAGATAACTTGCGATGTGGCTGTTGTGGGCGGAGGCCCCGCGGGGTTAGCCGCAGCCGTGGCAGCGAAGAAAGAAGGGGCAAAGGATGTCCTGATTATCGAGAGGGACTCAGCGCTTGGCGGCATCCTCCAGCAGTGTATCCATCCCGGATTTGGACTGACCTATTATAATGAAGAGCTGACGGGGCCGGAATATGCCGGCCGGTTTGAAGAGGAAGCTGTGAAGGAGGGAGTAAAGGCACTTCTGAATTCAATGGTATTGGAAGTGGATCCTGAGGAAGGAAATATCCTCTGTGTGAATTCTGCCTACGGCATGACCAAGGTGAAGGCCAAGGCGGTTGTGCTGGCAATGGGCTGCCGGGAGCGGACAAGAGCCAATATTATGATACCCGGGACGAGGCCGGCCGGAGTGTATACCGCAGGAACTGCCCAGCGCCTGATTAACCGTCAGAATGAGATCGTGGGAAAGACGATGGTAATTCTGGGATCCGGCGATATCGGCATGATTATGGCACGCCGTATGACGCTGGAAGGGGCGAAAGTGGTAGCTGTAGTTGAGATTATGGATTATCTGGCCGGACTTACAAGGAACAAAGTACAGTGTCTGGACGATTTTGGAATTCCGCTGAAGCTGTCCCACACCGTGACCCGAATTCAGGGAAACGAGAGAGTGGAAGGCGTGTGGGTTGCGGAGGTAGACGAGAATAAGATTCCGATCCCTGAGACAGAGGAATATATTCCCTGTGACACGCTGCTGCTGTCCGTAGGGCTCATTCCGGAGAACGAGCTGACCAGAGCGGCCCAGATTGAAGTATCTCCGATTACCAATGGGCCGACGGTGAACCAGTTCATGCAGACATCTTTCCCGGCAGTATTTGCCTGCGGAAATGTGGTCCATGTCAATGACCTGGTAGACAATGTCACGGTGGAGAGCATGAAGGCGGGAGCCGGAGCTGCCAGGTATGCCCTTGGGACACTGCCGGATACTGAGAACAGCGTGACAGTGGCCACTGGGGAGAATGTAAGGTATACGTGTCCCCAGCGGATTGTCCAAGGCGAAGGGACAGACAAGGTGAGGCTGTATTTCCGGGTGCTGCGGCCGGATCAGAATGTCATCATCCGGGCTGTGAGCAAGGGAAAGGTACTGGCCAAGAGGAAGGCTGTCCGGGTAAATCCCGGGGAGATGGAGCATTTGGAGGTTCATCCGGAGGAAATTGCGGACGGCGAGATCACTGTGGAAGTCGTGAAGGAGGCATAGGACGATGAAAAAAGAGATTATCTGTACGGTATGCCCCATCGGCTGCCGGATCACCGTGGAGGGGGACGCGGGAGAAGTCAGATCAATAGAAGGCTATACATGCAAGCGTGGAATCCAGTACGCGACAGACGAGTTCCTTCATCCAGTGCGGATATTGACCACAACGGTAAAGACAAATCTGAAGGATACGCCGTTGCTGGCTGTGCGCAGCAGGACGCCTGTTCCGAAGGAGAAGCTGATGGACTGTATGGAAGTGATCCGTACAGTAACCGTTGAAGCGCCTGTAGAGCGCTATCAAGTCATTGTGCCGGATATATGCGGCACCGGGGTAGATATTGTGGCCAGCGGCAAGCTATAGAAACAGCATTGCGGTGATATGCTGCGGAATGAACTTCCAACGGCGGCCTCCTTGGGCACTGTTCTTTCAAGTTTCAAGAAAGAAAAGGGCCCAAGGAGGCTTTTTCTGCTTAGAGTATAATTATCATTGGCAAAAATAAAAAGGAAGGGGCCGAAACCCCTTCCCAATCATGCAGATTTGGCTTATAGTTTAGTTTGCGACAAA
>CALWRT010000129.1 GCA_944384015.1 uncultured Lachnospiraceae bacterium
GTAACCTACAAGGAGGAAAGGACATGAAAGTATACATATCGGGGCCGATATCGGGGCGTAGGGATTATAGGAAGAGGTTTCAGGAGGCGGAGGGAAGGCTCCGCAACATGGGGTTTCAGGTGATAAACCCGGCAAAAATGAACTCAGTGCTGATAGAAAATGAGACGGAGTATGAAGATTACATAAAAATATCATTAGAGCTGATGGGATTGTGCGATGGTATATGCATGATTGGGGACTGGTGGAACAGCAGAGGAGCGAAGATAGAACATGAATATGCAAAAATAAGGGGAATGGACTTTGTAGAACTGGAGGGCATTACAGAGGAGAACCCGGATGAGAAGCATAAGAAGAAACTAATGTACGAATTTCTAAAACAAAATGACTACTTGAAAATAGGGATACAGTATAAGAAGGAAGCTGGGGGATCCTGGAGAATACAGGTATATAACACAACGTACAGCATGGAACCGATAGACGAGAATAATATATCAGACATAGAGGCAGAAAGATTTGTGGGCACATTTGAAGAGCTTATTATGATTCCGATTATCAACCGACACGAAGAGGATATGGAGAAGCTGAGAAAAGAGTTAGACGAAAAGAGGGTAAGGGAAGGATGGAGATAAAAAGGGAAATCATGGCAGGAGATGAAAATGAATGAAAGAATCGGAAGTGATCCGCCAATTCCTGGGGATGCTGGAAGACAGTAAAAGAAAATACAAGGAAGCGGAAGAGACAGTGCGGCTTCAGGAGAAGAAAGAGACAGACTATATGCACAAAATAGAGTTTGCCAAGGATAAAGCGGAGAGAAACCGGGTGGCAACGGAATTTCAAAGATCCAGAAAAGCAAGGCGGGAGGCAAAAGACCAGATGCTAAGAGTCGAAAAGATCACTCGTTTTGCAGAATCCAATAGCATAACGATAAAACGGATGGAAGGACTTTTGCGGGAACAGATACGAGCCGAAGAATATCTGGACGGAGAACGACACTATAACGAGAGGGTGAAGGAACATTAACGTACGGGATGTGATATGCCCCTTCTATAGGGGGGAATCGGATAAGAGAATACGATGTGAAGGGTTTGCAGAAGGGAGTAGCATCTCAATGGGGTTCCAGACCAGGGAGAAGAAGCGGAAGTATATGGAATGCTGCTGCTGGACATTTGACTACGGGAAATGTCCGATAGCTAAGAAAAACATTGAGGAGGCAGAACGTGAAAACATACGCAAAAAAATATAATGCCGCCGAGCGGTACATAAAGCAACTGCAGCACGAGAAGGCAATCCTGGAGAGGATCATCAAAGATCAATACCGGATGGAACAGCAGGCGCAAAGGAGAGCGAACATAACAAGGATGCAGCTGGACATGAACATGAAGTATGTCCTGGCGCTCGCCAAGCGTCTTCTGCATCATGAGGATAAGATCGAGCTGGACATAGAAGATGTGAGAGGAATGAAACAGTCGGAGGTAAAGTGCCAAGTAGAAACAGGAGATACCGGAGAAATCAAAAAGCTTATCATTGAAAAATAGCGGCAGCAGGAGAACAACTCCTGCTGTTTCTTTGCATGGAAAATCAAAAAGCAGGGGAGAAGTGCCAAGCCGAACACCGTACAATGATACCAGGGAGGAAAACGGGATGCCAAAAGAAGACAGGGAGAAAAAGAAAAAAGAGGCGTTGATCCTGTACAAAAAAGGGAAAAAACTGATAGAGATTGCAGATGCCCTTGGCGTCCCTGCAGGTACCGTGCGGCGCTGGAAATCGGAAGGAGAATGGGATACCGAACGTTCGGGAAAAAAAACGAACGTTCGGAGGAGAAAAGAAGCGACACACATAAAAGAAGAAGCGTTTTTGGAGCGGAACAAGGAAGAATTGACAGACAAAAGAGAGCTTTTTTGCCTGTTTTACGCAAAATACAGGAATCAGGTGAAAGCATATCAGGCGGCATATAAGTGTAGTTACGAAAATGCCTGTCGGAACGCCAACACATTAATGAAAAATAAGGAAATTCGTAGACGAATCGAAGAGCTGCTTTCACAGATTCGAGAAAATGTGGAGTATACCATCAAAGACATAGCTCAAAAGCAGATTGATATTGCAACGGCAGACGTGAAAGATTTTGTGGATATACAGGAAGGGGCTGTTGTGCTCAAAAGCCCAGAAGAAATAGATGGAACGCTGATTAAAAAAATCAAAAATACAAAATATGGCATAGCGGTTGAGCTGAAGGATTCCCAGAAAGCACTGGATTGGCTAACCAAATACCAGAGCGCAATAGGAGGGGAAGACCAAGGGAAGGAAGCAGGAGTGATCTTGATGCTGCCGAAGAGGAGGCGAGAGGATATCGAACATGAAAGTGATATGGGAACCTCAGGGGAAACAGAAGGCATTTCAGGAACGCCCAGAGTATGAGGCGCTGTATGGAGGAGCCGCAGGCGGGGGAAAGTCGGAGGCGATGGTGATCGAAGCATTAAGGCAAGTTGAGATTCCCCATTATACAGGCCTGATCCTTCGGCGGACATTTCCGCAGCTGGAAAACCTCATCAATAAATCCAGGAAATACTATAAATCCGCCTTCCCGGAGGCGAAATATAACGAACAAAAGCATTGCTGGAACTTTGCCAGCGGGGCAAAGGTTTATTTCGGATCCATGCAGTACGAAAACGATAAGTATAACTATCAAGGGCAAGAGTATGATTTCATCGGCTTCGATGAGCTAACGCAGTTCACCTATTCCCAGTTCATCTATATGCTGTCAAGGAACCGGCCGACCGGGCCGGGAACAGATGTGTATATACGGGCGACAGCAAACCCGGGAGGGGTAGGGCATGGCTGGGTAAAGGAACGGTATATCCTGCCGGCGCCGCCCATGACGCCTATCTGGGAAGAGGTAGAGATTGTAACACCTGACGGAACGGTCAAACATATGAAAAAGGACCGTATTTTCGTCCCGGCAACGGTGTTCGACAACGGGATATTGATGCAGAATGACCCGTCCTACATCGCATCTCTGGCGATGCTGCCGGAGGCAGAGAGGAAAGCGCTGCTGTATGGGGACTGGGACAGCTTTGAGGGACAGGTGTTCGTGGAATGGCGCAACGACCCGTCCCATTACCGGGATCAGAGGTATACTCACGTGATAGACCCATTCCCCATACCGGATCACTGGCGCATCTACCGAGGATTTGACTTTGGCTACGCGAAACCCTTCTCGGTTGGATGGTATGCGGCGGATCCGGACGGATGTGTCTACCGGATCCGGGAGTTCTATGGATGCACAAAGCAGCCAAATACCGGAGTCAAAATGGATCCTCATGAAATCGCAAGAAATATCCGGGAGATCGAGAAGACAGATGAAAACTTGAAGGGAAAGACGATCCGGGGCATTGCGGATCCATCTATCTATGATGGCAGCAGGGGACAGTCTATCGCGGAGCAGATGGAGCGGGAAGGTGTGTACTGGGAACCAGGGGATAACGCCAGAATACCAGGAAAGATGCAATATCACTATCGAATGGCATTCGATAAAACGGGACGGGCGATGTTCTACGTCTTCCATACCTGCAAGCACTTCATCAGAACGATTCCTACACTCGTATATGACGAGAAGAACGTGGAGGACATTGACACGGAAACAGAGGATCATATCTACGATGAATGCCGGTACGTGCTGATGGCAAATCCCATAAGCCCAAGACAACACATTCCGGCGGAAGACAGATTGGGGGAGGATCCGCTGAACATGCGGGAAATAAAGAAAGGGAAAAGGTGGTATGAACAATGAGCAGAAGAAAGAACCGGGAGGAAAATCCACAGGAAAAGAGGCAGCAGGAGGACGTCATGGAATCAGACATCAGGGAAGATATGTTAGAGACGAATACACCGCAGGAAATCCTGCAGAAGAAAGAACTGCAGGGCCAGGAAGGACGGCCAGGGAGAAAAGGCCCCATAGACGAAGAATTCATCGGGAAACTCTACGCAGAGTATGAGAGATACTATGAGGGAAAACAGGTATTGAACCAACGGATCAAGGAATCGGAAGAATGGTATAAGCTTCGGCACTGGAATCAGCTGCGCAAGGAAGAGGACGAACCAACAAGCGCATATCTTTTCAACGCACTGATTAATAAGCATGCTGACGCTATGGACAATTACCCAGAACCGGCAATCCTTCCCAGGGAGGAATCGGATAAGCAGACGGCAGACATGCTCTCCAAGATCGTTCCCGCCATCTTGGAGCAAAATAACTATCTGAAGACCTATTCAGATACCTGGTGGAGCAAACTCAAGGCCGGGACCTCTGTTACCGGAGTATTCTGGAACAAAAACCTGGATAACGGCCTGGGAGATGTAGATGTAAAAGAGATTGACATTTTAAATATTTACTGGGAGCCAGGGGTCCGAAATATCCAACAGTCCAAATACCTGTTCATAACAACGCTGATGGACAATGACGCTCTCATGACAACCTATCCGTTTTTACCAGGGCCGGGAGGGGAATTAAATCCGGAGGCCCGTTATAGTACAGATGACTATATAGACAACACAAACAAAACAACCGTAATCGACTGCTATTATAAAAAACGGATAGGCGGAAGGGACGTCCTGCACTATATCAAATTCATCCCAAATCACATCCTGTACGCCAGTGAGAACGATGAAAACTATGCGGGAAGAGGATTTTACGATCACGGAAAATTCCCGGTGGTATTTGATGTTATGTTTCCGGAAAAAGACAGTCCGGCAGGATTTGGCTACATCGATATCATGAAAGAACCACAGATGTACATAGACAAGATGGACGGCATCATCCTCCGCCACGCAGTGCGCACAGGCAAGCCCCGCTGGGTGGTAAGCGATGCGGCCGGCATGAACGAGGAGGAGATGCAGAGTGATTCCGATATCGTACATGTCTCCGGCCGGGTAACAGAGGAGTATATGCGGGAGATCACCATTGGCGGCTTGGATTCCGCCGTCTATAACCGTCTCCAAGGGAAGATTGAGGAGCTGAAGGAGACAAGCGGCAACACAGATTATAGCCAGGGAACTTCCACGGGAGGGGTAACTGCAGCTTCCGCAATCGCCGCCCTGCAGGAAGCATCCAGTAAGCTTTCCAGGGACATGATCCGGTTAAGCTATAACGCCTATACCGAGATTGTTCTGCTAATCCTGGAGGTGATCCGGCAGTTCTATGATGTCCCGCGTTCTTTCCGGATCCTGGGAGATGGTGGGGAAATGTCCTTTGTGACCTTCGATAACTCAGGCATGATACCACAACCGCAGCCGCCCATTGCAGGAATTGATTTTGCAAGCCGCAAGCCGATCTATGACATCAAAGCATCTGCTCAGAAGGCCTCGCCCTATAGCCGTCTGTCCCAAAACGAGCTTGCCAAGGAGCTGTATGGCGCAGGGGCTTTCAACCCAGAAGCGGCCGATCAGGCGCTGATGATGCTGGAAATGATGGATTTCGATGGAAAGGACGAGATTATCAAGAAAATATCGGAGAATGCAAGATTATACCGGGAGAATGTGATGCTCAAAGAAACGATGGCGAAGATGGGTATCATCATCGATGCCCAGAACGGGACGAACATTGCCCAGAATGTCCTGGCGTCCTTGGGACAGTCCGGGATGCCAAGCCCTACGCGGCAGCAGGCGCAGAACTTGGGAGGAAGCAGTGGTGACACCAATGGAATTGTAGAGAGGGCCAAGGAAGAAACCGCGAATCGATCAAACCCGAGATAGGAGAGCATATGACAATATTGACAGAAGAAAAAACAAAAGGAAAAATCAGGATACGCCTGGAAGGGCATGCGATGTATGCACGGGAGAAGGATATCGTATGCGCAGCGGCATCTATCCTTGCCCATACACTCCTGGAGAATTTTCCGCAGAGCGAGAAAACATATGACCCGGAGGCGGCGGTCATCGCTATAGATATCCAGGATACACAGGAAAACCGGATCCGGTACGAAGCAATCCGAAAGGGATTTTCTCTGCTGGAAAAACAATATCCAAAAAATTTCAAAAGTAGGGGAGAAATACAAACAGAAGTATGAAACAATAGAATCGGGCGGTGAGGCATCTGCTTCCCGCCCTATCCCCCAAAAAGGAAGGCACTTCGGAAAGACGATGGACAGACGCTTCGGAGAGACGATGGATAGACACTTCGGAAAGACGATGGAGGTACGAGATGTACAGAAAATTACTAAACTTTTTCGAGGGTGAAGGGAACCCAGGAGATGGCGGGGCGCCAAGCGCAGGAGAGACGGCCCAACTCGCCAATGGGCAGATGGACGGACAGACAGAACCCACGCAGGAAGATCTGGACGCAGAGTTTGAAGCTCTAATAAAAGGCAAATATAAAAGCCAGTATGACAAACGGTTTCAGGAATCCTTTGACAGAAGGCATAAAGATTATAAACAGACCCAGGAAACACTGAAAGGCATGGAACCGATGCTGGACATGCTTAGGCAGAAGTACGGCGTGAAAGACCTGAAAGACCTGCAAAAAGCGATTGTAGAAGACGATAGCTATTATGAGACGGAGGCGGCGGAGCGCGGCATCAGCGTCGAGCAGCTAAAGTACATGAAGCAAATCGAGCGGGAGAATGCCAGGTTTCGCCAGCAGCAGGAGGAAAGCAGGCAGCAGGAAGCAGCCAGGGAGAAGGTAAATCGCTGGATCCAGCAGGAAGCCGGAATGAAAAATCAATATCCGGCATTCAGCTTGAGAGCAGAGCTGCAGAACCCGGACTTTGAACAGTTACTTTTGAGTGGGGTAGACGTAGAGACGGCCTACAAGGTGACGCACATGGATGAGATCATGGGCGGAGCCATGAATTATACGGCTAAGAAAGCAGTAGAAAAAACGGTAAAAGGGATACAGGCAAGAGGGAATCGGCCGGATGAGGCGGGGATTGCACCTGCTAGGGGGAATCCGGGGAAGAAATCCGTAAGTGATATGTCCGGAGATGAGATCATGGATATTGCGAAACGGGTCATGAACGGAGAGACGATCACTCTGTAACCCTTTTTGGAAGGGAGTATTATGGAGTACAGGAAATTACTAACGTTCTTTGCAGAAGGAGATCCGGTCATCAATACGACGGGAACAGACACCTTATCTGCGGAGATGAAAACCTATTATGACAAACTGTTGATTAAGTTGGTTGGCCCAGCGCTGGTACACGATCAGTTCGCACAGCTACGGGACATCCCGAAGAACGGAGGCAAGACTATTGAGTTTCGAAAGTTTTCGCCGTTGCCGAAAGCCACTACACCACTAACGGAAGGCGTGACGCCAGCGGGACAGAAGATGACGGTGACGAAGCTGGAGGCGACAGTAAGCCAGTATGGCGATTATATCACGTTGTCTGATGTGATCCAGCTAACGGCCATTGATAAGATTGTCGTAGAGGCGACGCAGGAGATTGCAGACCAGGCGGGAAGAACGCTGGATACCGTCACGCGGGAAGTCATCAATGGCGGAACGAACGTCCAATATGCAGGGGGAGCGGCTGCCAGAACAGCGCTTACCGCAACAAATAAATTGACGGTAAAGGAGATCATGAAGGCGGTTGCGACTTTGAAAGGAGCAAATGCAAGACCGGTAGATGACGCCTATGTTGCGATAATTCACCCATATATATCCTATGACCTGATGCGAGATGAGGAGTATAAGGAAATCTTTAAGTATACGAATCCCAAGCCGATCTACGAGGGAGAGATCGGGAAATTCTCGAATGTGCGTTTTGTTGAATCGACAGAATCCAAAATATGGGCGGATGCAGGGGCGGTAATCAGCGGAAGTGATAAGTATTCTGTATTTTCTACCTTAGTAGTTGGGAAGAACGCATATGGAACAACGAAGGTAGAAGGCGGTGGACTGCAGCATATTGTGAAACCGCTGGGCAGTGCCGGATCTTCCGACCCGTTGAACCAGCGTTCTACGGTAGGATGGAAGGCACTCAAAACAGCAAAGATCCTGGTAGATGACTATATGGTGCGTATTGAATCCGTTGCGGGAGAGTATGCTCAGGCTGAGGCAAATTAAGGGAGGATCCTATGGCAGAAGAGTTATTAAAAGAGGATGACACAACACAAGAGCCGGTCGAGAAAAAGAGAACGACGAAAAAGAAAGAGTCGGAAGAGGGAAAGCAGCTCACACCAGAAGATCCGGAATACTGGGAGGAGCGCGTGCCTTATAAGCCGTTCTACGATGGGAAGTACTATGTAGATGATATTTCTGTATGTGTCAACGGATCGCGAATCCTGATTAAGAGAGATATCGACGAGCCGGTGATGATTAAACGGAAGTTCCTGCATGCCATTCAGAACGCAGAAAGGCAGCAAGCAGAAGCGGCAAGATTTGAAAGAGAGCATCAATACGAAGAGTAAGAGGAGAGGCGGTGTGAAAGGCACCGCCTTTTTCTAAAAGGGGAAAGACGATGATACAGATAAAAAACAGGACGATGGTAATACCGAAAATGGATCGGTATATTGGAACCACCCAGGACAATCATGCGGAATCTAGGATATTTCAAATAGAGAGGTATACATCCAGCACGGCGGATATAAGCAATTTGACATTTAAGCTTGCGACAAAAGACGAGAAAGGAAATGCGAATCTGATCTACCTTGAGAAGGCGGTAGAAGAAGATCGTGTGATCCTTACCTGGACGATATCGGAGAACGATGTGGGAACAAGTGGTACAATGCTTGCCCAAATAAAGGCATTTGATGAAATGGGCACTCTCCGCTGGAATAGTTTCATAGGAGTTTTTTACGTAGAAAAAAACCTGAACATGCCAGATGTGTCTCAGGAACAGCTTTCTGACTACGAAGTAATGTTGCAGAAAGTAACAAAAGCCCTGGAAGAACTGGACGGTGCGATGATTGCATCCGTTGATATGGAAGATGGTAATCTCATCATTACATTTGCGGATGAAACAACAGAAAGTTTCTACGTAAAGGGAGAGCAAGGACCAGGAGGAACCGTAACGCTTGGGGATGTCACCTATACGGAATCTACGGAATATCCGAAGATAAGCCAGAGAGGGACGCCGGAGAATCGAATTTTTGATTTTGAATTACCTTTAACAGGTCCGCAGGGAGAACAAGGAGAGGCAGCGACGATTCAGATTGGGCAGGTAACGACGGGAGAGCCAGGGACCCAAGCTGCAGTTACCAACAGCGGAACACAGAATGCGGCAGTACTGGATTTTACGATCCCCAAAGGAGCGGATGGAGAGGCAGGAGAAGCCAGCATGGAGACAGTGCTGACTTACGACACACCAGATTCTTATACGGCGCCCAAGACGGGGGATAAGATGAATACCTGGCTGGGAAAGGTGACAAAAGGACTGGCAGATTTTTTTACCTCCCTAGATGCAAAGGTAAATAAGTCGTCTGTGCTGGAAGACTACGGATCAATAATGAGCAACCAGACAGAAGGATTTTGGGCAGATGCATTGGCAATAAAGGCCGGATTCAATGCCAAGGCCAATGCAAGCCATAGTCATACAAAAGCGCAGATAACCGATTTTTCACATACACATGATGACCGATATTATACAGAGTCTGAAATTAATAATAAAATCAATGCATTAAACGCGAGTATAACAGCGGTACAGACAACAGCGAATGCGGCGATGCCCAAAACAGGAGGGACGTTTAGTGGCTCTGTAACTGTTGGAGGAGGTATAGAAATACGTGATACTTCTCCACATATAGATTTTCATTTTAATAAAAGCTCTGCTGATTATACATCCAGAATCATCGAAGATATTTCTGGAACTCTTGATTTTTATGGGAGCAACAACGGAGGAAGCATTCGCCAGGCCAGCTCGCGCGGTGTGCGGGGATTCGTTGTAAGCTGTGAAAGTTTTCCTATAACATTGGTGTGGACAGGTAGCACTCTCGATGCTTATGTACAAAACAACTATGTGGGGCATGTGCAACTTACTCCGTAGTTTCTGCTGGTTAGCAACCGACTAACTTAGGAGAACCTGTCGTGTGTAGGTATTCCCATCCACATATACCTGTATAACAAGATACCAATTACTGCCCGATATAGAAATTTTCATATCGATGATTTTGTAATTGCCGGTCGAGCTTTTGTTGTTCGGTATCACATCCATCTTACTACCGTCAATCACTATAGCCGGAACCGATACACCACTCATCGCACTGAAAGATATGCCTGCGCTGTGCCCGGAATCATTATAGGCATTTATATATCCGGTTCCTTTTGCCCCTATCTTATTGACGGCCGTAGTTGCAGAATCTGCCTTGCTCTTCGCCTCTGTTATACTCGCGTTTAATGCATTGAGTGAAAGGAGAATGATAATGAAGATAAAACTGAGTAATATGTCGATAGTTGAAGGAAATTGTATGCCTATAGGGGAACATTTGCTGGAGTTTTCCTTCCCTTCCGATACAATTCCGGATGCTAGCCTTGCTAGTAGCGTAGAGCTTTTGAACCGGCACAATATAAAATTTGCGGAATATGATGGTTATACGACGGTGTATAAGTCCACCGAGACAGGATACATCCTGAGCGACGACGGCAGCACCTACGTCCCTCCAGCAGAGCCAGAAGAGCCCCAGCCACCCACCATGGAGGAGCGGAAAGCGGAGAAGAAGGCGGAGGTGAGCAGCGCCTGCGAGCAGGCTATCTACCTAGGGGTGAGCGTGGCGCTACCGGATGGCGTAGAGCATTTCAGCCTGACCGAGCACGACCAGATCAACCTGTTTGGGAAACAGGCACAGCTGGCAGCGGGAGCGCAGCAGCTGGAATACCACCAGGACGGTCAACCATGCCGATATTATACGGCGGAAGAGATGCAGGCGATCCTGGAGGCCGCAATGTTCCATGTGTCCTATCATACAACATATTGCAATTCCCTTAATATGTGGATCGATGCGGCGGCGGACGAAGAAGAGTTGGATGAAATCTTTTATGGGGCCGATATACCTGTAACACATCAGAGCATTGTGCTGAAGGACTACTTAGAAGACATTGCCGGAATGACGGAAACGGAGGAAGAAAACGAAAGTGAAAGTGCTACTTAAGTACGCAGTACTCGTAAGTGTAGGAGGGGGAATTTATTATCTGATCGAAGTGTTGTGGAGGGGACATAGTCATTGGACAATGGCAGTGCTGGGAGGCCTTTGCTTCCTCGTGGTGGGGATTATCAATGAGGTTCTGGATTGGGACACACCATTGTGGCAGCAGGCGATATATGGAGCGGTCATTATCACAGCTCTTGAGCTGGAGGCAGGAATTGTATTGAATCTGTTTTTAGGACTGGAGATCTGGGATTACAGCAACATGCCGTTTAATTTTATGGGGCAGATATGTTTGCCATATTTTGCACTATGGATTCCGCTCAGCGTAGCGGGAATTGTGCTAGATGATTATTTGAGATACTGGTTGTTTGGAGAGGAAAAGCCCCAATACAAATTATGGTAGGTGGATGAAATGAAGCTGAAAGAGCTGATAGAAAAGATAAACAAGCTGAAGCTGAATGAGTACGACGAAGACCAACTCACGGAATGGGTGACAGAGCTGGAGAACTACGTGATCGTGAATATCTTCAACCGGGCGGAGGGGATGGATTATGAACAAGTACGTTACCGGTATGAAGAAGATGGGGAGACAGAACTCATGGTTCCGGATCCGTTCAGTGAAGTATATCTCCATTATCTTGCATCCAAGATTGACTACTGGCAGCAAGAGATCGAAAGCTATAACAATTCTGTGCTCCTGTACAATGCGGCTTATCAAGCCTTTGCTGATTACATGAGAAGGAATCATAAACCCAAAAGCGGGCCTAATAAGAGAATATACCTGCATTAAGGAGGCAATATGCAGCTACCAACATTAAGCGCAAAAGCGAAGACAGTACAATCAGTATCCGATTTTGCGGGATATAACCATAATCTCATTATCAATGATAATCAGATGTACGATATGGAAAACCTGTCAACGGACCTTTACCCGATTATGAGCCAGAGAAAGCCCAGAGGGACTCTGCGCAAGATTACGAAGCCGAACGGCCTGTATGCGAAGGAGAAGCTTTACTGGGTGGATGGGACAAGCGTGTATTGCGACGGTGACGTGATCGGCCAGGTGACAGATGGGAAGAAGCAGTTTGCATCTATGGGATCGTATATCCTGATTTTCCCAGACAAGATGATGTACAACACGCAGGACGGAACCTTCAAGAGCCTGGGAAATACAGTACAGATAACAGGGACAGTGAAGATTGAGAAGGCGAACTTAAGCGATTCCGGCCAAACAAGCGTAGAGACATCCCAGTATGTGAAGATCACGGCAACTGGAATCGGCGCGGGATTCAAACAGTACGACGGCGTCACAATTTCCGGCCTGCCGGCAGCAGAGCTGAATAAGGATGTGATCCTCCAGGAGGTTACAGACAATAGCCTCCTGATAATCGGGTCGGTAGACCAGACCATACAGCAGCAGGCGACGGTAAAGGTAGAACGGAAAATACCGGACATGGAATTTTTCACGGAGTCCGAGAACCGCCTGTGGGGATGTTCGTCGGAGAATCACGAAATATACAGCTGTAAGCTGGGGGACCCTACTAATTGGTATGCCTACGAAGGACTGTCTACAGATGCTTATGCGGTCACAATCGGCTCAGACGGAGAGTTCACCGGAGCCTGCACCTATTTGGGATACGTACTGTTTTTTAAAGAAGACATCATCCATAAGATCATGGGAAATAAGCCGGCCAATTACCAGGTGATGGGAACGAAGGGACGAGGAATCGAGAAAGGCTCAGAACAGTCACCGGTGATTGTGAACGAGACATTGTATTATAAGGCGAGAACCGGGATTGTTGGATATCAAGGCGCTTCGGCCACCTCCATAGCGGATGCCTTTGGGAATGTCTCTTATAAAAACGCAGTGGCAGGAGTATATGGGAACAAATACTATGTATCCATGGAAGCGGAAGATGGATACACGCTATTTTGTTACGATGAGATTCGGGGGACATGGTGCAAGGAAGACCATACCCGGATGCTTTTTACGGCCAGCCTCAACAACATGCTGTATTACATAGACGAAGACGGGAACCTCAAATCCATAGCCGGATCCGATGAAGAAAACATCGAATGGGCGGCGGAGACTGGGGATATTATCATTACCAGCGGCAAGAAATACCTTACCAAGATGAATATCCGCGTAGACCTGGAGAAGGAGGCGTTCCTGGATATCTTTGTACAGTATGATGGGATCCCGGAATGGGAACGGGTAAAAACCATCACAGCACAAAGGCAGAGAAGTTATGAAGTACCGGTGAGGCCAAGGCGCTGCGACCATATGAGAATCAGACTGCGGGGCAGAGGAGGATGCAAGGTATACGCGCTGGAGAAAGCCTACGAGATAGGGAGTGAAGTAAATGTCCGCTTTAAGTAATTTCAGCCTCCCTCAAATATCAGGAGATGACTTAAGCGATAGCAGGAAAGTAAAGGCGATCCTGGATGCATTGCGTATGCTGGATGAGAATCTACGGTACGCCATGTATAATATGACGCCGGAAGATAACTTTTCCCAGTCCGCCTTGAATGCCTACAATGGCCTGCGCAGTTCCGTGGAGAAGTTGGGAGAGGATGGGAAGACCTATAAGACCCTCATCGAACAAAACGAGGAGAAAATCACGCTGGAAGCCCAACGGGCAACCGCGCAGGAGATTGAGCTGGCGGCGGCGATCGCAGTACAGGCAGACCAGATCGCCCTGAAGGTGGAGAAGGGAGCGGTCATAGCGGCCATTAACCTGTCGCCGGAAGAAGTGGCGATCAAGGCAGAGAAAATTAATCTAAACGGTGCAGTCACAGCAAACAATTACTTCAAGATCAATCTGGACGGTTCGGTGGAGACAAGCGCGATTAAGATCGGTGGAAAAAATTCAAAGATTGATATCCAGACCAGCGATAGAACATATGATGTCATTGCCCTGAATTATACGGAAAATGGCGTCCAGATGGTGACTGGACTGAAGCCGGATGAGGTGCGATCGGTATATGGGAGTCTGACAGCTGTCATGAACGGAGATGACGGATTTTCTTACTACTCTATAGACGGATCAGTCGATGCCACATACGGAAAAAACGCGGTCACAAAAGGATATGGAGAATTTGGAAACGGGGTGTATATCGGATCCAACAGCGGACTTGCCACCAGATACGGAAATGCAATGTTAATACAGGACTACGGTAACGGGACAGTCGCTTATAATGCGGCGGGAACAGAGCTGCTCCTAGGTATGACGAATACGGATTATGTACGGGTAGTAAATGCCCTGCGGTTCCGAGTGGGGAATCCAACAACAACAACCGATGTACCAAAAAGCATTGAGTGCCAGGGAGATATTGTAACAGGAGGAAATATGAGCTGCGCCGGGGATTTCTACTGCTGGGGGAATCTTCATTGCTACGGCGCAGAAAAAAACAGGGTGGTGAAGACATCAAAAGGAAATGTGGCGGTGAGTGCATATGAAACGGCAGAGCCATACTTTGGAGACATGGGAACGGGGGTTATCGGTGATAACGGAGAAGCGGAAGTGGAAATTGAAAGTGTGTTCCAGGAAACGGTAAGCATAGACGGTTATCTTGTATTCCTGCAAGGAAAGGGAATCTATGTGAAAGAAAAGCATGCGACTTCGTTTGTGGTAGCAGGAGGAGAGCCGGGACAGGTGTTTGACTGGGAGATCAAGGCACGACAAAAAGGAAATGAGGAGAAACGCTTGGAGAGAGTGGAGGAGGTATGTTATGGCAACCTATCAGATTAAGAAAGGTGACACATTATCGGGGATAGCAAAACAGTATGGAACGACAGTACAATCTCTTGCGCAAGCGAACGGAATCAGCGATATCAATAAAATATATGCAGGGCAATCCTTAACAATTCCGGGAGGGGCAGCGGGAGGATCTTCTGGAGGCAGCAGTGTAAGCGGTTCCTTCAAAAGCTATACATCTGGATCCAGGCCTCAGTATTCTCAGTCGGACGCCACAAAAGGCGCCTATGAACAGTGGCAGAATTCGGAAAATAACAAACCGGGGGACTACCAAGAATCTGATGCATTAAAGAACCTGAGAGATCAGCTGCAGCAATTAGAGAATAATAAGCCTGGAGCCTATGAATCGGCGTATCAGGATCAAATCGATGCATTGCTGAACAGCATACTGAACCGGGAAGACTTTTCCTACGATCCGGCAAAGGATCAGCTCTACCAGTCTATGGCAGATCAATACCGCACCAAGGGACAAAAGGCTATGCGGGATACGATGGGGAATGCGGCAGCATTGACAGGAGGATATGGAAGTTCTTACGCAGTGACAGCTGGAAGCCAGGCTTATGACGATTATATGCAGCAGCTCCAGGACCGGGTACCAGAGTTGTATCAGCTGGCCCTTCAGAGCTACCAGATGGAGACGGACAATCTATATAACCAGCTGGGAGCACTGAATACACAGGATGAAGCGGCCTATGGACGGTATCGGGATACCGTGTCCGATTGGTATAACGACAGGGATTACCTATATAACAAAGTGGGAGATCAGTATGATACCGAGTATGGACAGTATCGGGATAGCGTGAGCGATTGGATGAATGATAGGGATTATTACAGGGATAAGTATGGGATGCTGTCTGATGAAGACTGGGATAAATACCAGTCGGAACTGGGGCAGTGGAACACAGACCGAGAATTTGAATACCAGAGAGAGCAGGATGCCATTGCCAACGAACTAGCCAGGCAGGAGTTAGAGATTAAGAGAGCAGCGGCAAATAAGAGTACAACTTCCAGTACTGGAGGAGTGACATCGAATGCTAGAAAAGATTTTGCTCCATATAACACGATTTTATACAATGCAAAGGAAAAAGGCGGAAAATCTGCTCAGCTTAACTATGTAAATGGATTACTGGAAGATGGAGAGATTACAGATTCTACCTATACAAGGTTGGTGAATGAGATACAAGGCGGCTATACGCCGGGATATGCCCGATAAGGAGGAACTATATTGAGCTCACAGGCAGAATATAAGGCAAGGGAGAACCTGCTGGCAATTCGTAGAAAACGGCAGCAGGAGGAAGAGGATCCAGGGAAAAAGTACGCGTTTTCGGGAGAAGAAGATCCGGAAGAAGTAGCTATAAGAAATTTAAACAAGATACGGAAAAGAAGCCAGAACGAGGACGTTTCCGAAAGGTTAAAGGAACTGAGAAAAAAATCGGATGAGCGCTGGAAAACAATGAATATGCGTAAAAACATAAGTCCGGTACAGGAGGCGATATCCCAGAACAAGATTCGGGAAGGGGTGGCTCAAAGGCGGATCCAGGAGGTGCTGGAAGAGCAGGAAAGCGCTATAAGGAGGAGAGGCCAGGCGAACGGGCTGGCAATGTCATTGTTAAAGGACAGTTTATCCTTAAAAACCAGGCGCGAGGATGTAGAAAAGGAAGCTGCGAAGCAGAGAACGACAAGGAGGGAGAAAGAAAAGGAAACGGCTCAAGGCCGCATTGCTGAATATATACAGGACGAAAGAAAAGCGCGGGAAATTCTGAACCAGATTGGAATGGAGCAGATATCAGGAAAATCACCCGCGCTGCAAGAGCTGGCAGAAGATTATTCCACTATAACAGGAAAAGAAGTGAGACAGGCAGAGGCATACAAATTACTGCGCCAGCAACTGGAACAGAACCAGGCAAACGAGTATGAACAGAAAAGGACACAAAAGAGAGAACAACTGGAAAACATTACAGACGAGGACTTTGAGGAAAAGGCGAAGGCCGGCATGGAAAAAGCACTTCAGACATCCGCTACTCGCACTACTGCAGAAGGAAGCGTTCAACCTGGAAGCGAAGTACCAGATATTTTCCAGAGGATAAGTTTGTTCGACCGCGACAGGTATGAGCAGTACCAGAACATGACCGAAGACGAGAAAAAGCTCTTTGGCTATTACCTGGAGACAGGCGGGAAAAGTGCGGCCATGGACTATCTGGACACCATAGAACGAGATGTGAATGCACGCATGATGCAGCAGGAGGAAGAACGCCTGTCAAAGTACGCTGAGGAACACCCAATCCTGGCATCGGCATCTTCTGTGCCGGCGGGATGGACAAAAGGCCTCGGTTACTTAGAGACGATCAGACAGAACGCGGAAAATGTCTTGACGGGGAAGAGAGAACCGGTAGACACAAATTCCCCGGCCTTCTGGGGAAGCGCTGCACAAAGTGCAATCCGGGAGACGGTACAGGAGGATATGGGAGGGGTTGGGCAATTCCTCTATGGAACCGGCATGTCCATGGCAGACTTTCTTTCCTTGTTACCCGCAGGAGCAGCATCGCTGCCAATCATGGCGAGTGGAGCGGGCGCAGATACCGCAAGGGACGTGGCGGAACGAGGGGGGACTAGCAGCCAGGCGCTTCAGATGGGCACCATTGCTGCCGCTGCGGAGTACGTGACGGAGAAGATTGGGATTGATCGCTTGTTCTCCCTTGCCAGGGCAGGGAGTAATGCCAAGAAGCAGCTTATCAAACAGGTGGTGATGGAAGGCGCACTGCCGGAGGGTACGGAAGAAGTGGTGTCCGATATCGTGAACCACATCGCAGATGAGAAAATCATGGGGGAACTGTCCGAAGATTCCGCCAAAATGCAGCAGTATACTGCTTCTGGCATGAGCGAGGAAGAAGCTAGACAACAAATCTTAAGAGAAAATATAAAAGATGCCGCCCTGTCTTTCGCAGGAGGCGCGTTATCCGGCGGGATTATGGGTGCCGGCGCATATGGTTTTGGGTATCTGGAAAGGGATGCAATCGGACAGTCGGTTTCCGACCAGGGACAGACGGAGGTTCTGATGGACTATGCAAGGCGTATGGTAGATACGGAATCCGCCAGGATGGCCCAGGAACTGGAAGGGAAGGAGCCTACGAACTACCAAAAAGGTCTTCTGTATGAACAGCTGATGCAAGACGCGCAGGAAAACCCAGAGCAAGCGGAAAGGGCGTTTGCAGAGGTACAGACAGGGCAAAATGCAGATAATACAGAACAAAACGAAGGTATAGCGAAACAGGTACAAGCAAGACAGCGGGAGACAGAAGGGATAACAGGCGGGCGGCAGGAGGAAATACCATTTGAGGAATACGATCTGGAATCCGACCGGGATTTGTTTGAGTTGGCAGCGCGGGCGGGAGAACGAGAGAGAACAGTACGAAGAGGGGGCTGGCAGGCACAGGAATGGACGGAAACGCGACGAGACAAGGAAACGGCCGAACAAGAGGAAAATAGGAAATACGGGGCAAATACAAAGAGCAGATTTTCAGCAGCAGTCAATTATAATGGCGTGGCTGGAGATGTGACGGGGATTGACCGTGTCGAGAATGGAAAAATCTATGTAAAGGTGAGTACAGGGGATGCGGATATCATACAGCCCATTGAAAATGTGACCTTTGAAAACGGGACAACAGAACGGCTCTACCGGCTGGCGGAGAACTATGGAAATGCCGGGGCCAGGAACTTTATTCTAGATTACGACGGCAGCCTGGAGAACTATAAGAAGGGCTATGATGCGTATTACAGAGCTGGATTGGTAGAGTATCCGCAGGTAAACGTAGAATCGGTATATGGAAGAATGCTTACCCTGGATCAGCAGGCCACGGCATATCAGGCAGGGCTGGCGGACCGCGAGAACTCTGTAGCTCAGAAGAATGAAGGGTACGGAAAGGTAAAACGAGGGACGGGACGGTTTGTAGACCGCAGTGGTAAGGCATCTGCGCAGGATCAAAGGGCGCTGTCTGCCTTGGCACAGGTATCCGGAGCCACTATCATCCTGGATCCGACGTTGCCGAAGGACGCGGATGGATATTACCAGAACGGAGAAGTACATATAGCGGCAAATGCGGAGAAGCCGGCGGTAGTAGTGGCAAAGCATGAGTTGACCCATTACATCCAGGAACAGACGCCTTTTGGGGATGAATACCGGAACTTTGTCCTTCAGCAGCTTACAGAGAGGAACGCGGAAGAATTAGACGATATAGTACAGAGAAGAATCGACCAGTACCAGAGGGCGGGAGTGACCTTGTCCTATGAGGAAGCGCTGGAAGAGATTACAGCCAACGCTTCGGAGATGTTCTTAACGGACGAAGCAGCAATCAATCTGCTGGCAGAAGAAAATCCGAGCCTGGCAAAGAAGATATTGGAGTTTATCCGTAGCCTCATCAAGGATATCAAAGAAGCGATGAAGGGATACGCGCCTAGAAGCCGGGAGGCACAGATGCTGAATGAGAACCTAGAAGCAGCACAACAGGCAGAAAAACTATGGATAGATGCGATCAAACATGCAGGAAAGCGCGAAACACAATCCGACCGCTCCATGGACTATGAGCAGATCGGAGATCTGAAGTTTTCGATGAAAGAATCCTTCGAGGAGCAAGTAGATAGGGCGTTATCGGGGAATTTTGACCGGTATAATGCCATCTATGTATCTGAGACACCAGATATTCTAGTGCAGATAGGCATGAGGGAGCTGCCGATTCTATACACAAAAGAGCATTTAAGGAAGGCGATACAGCCGAAAGGAAGGAAGAAGCATACCCACGGACTTACGGTAGAGCAGATCAAAGGACTGAAAAATTATCTGGAAGAGCCGGCAATGATTATGGATTCTATGAGCCGGGAGGATAGTGTGGTAGTCGTATCGGATGAGCTGGATGCGGATGGGAACCCGATTATTATTGCGATAAGGCCGGACGGAAAGGGAAGATATGCTGACGTAGAAATCGATACAAACTTCATTACCTCTATATATGGCAAAGATGGATTTTCAGAATTTGTAAAAAGGGCGGCACAAGAAGACAAAATCCTATTTATGGACAAAGAAAAAAGCCTAAGGCTTAATCAGTTTGCGCAAGTCCAATCCTTGCGGGCTGTGGAAAGCCTCGGCTTTGATACCATCATACACAGAAGCAGGAATATTGTCAAGGAAAACAGAAAATTTTCCCTGAAAGATCCGGTAGAGGAGACGAAAGATCTGATTGCAGTACATAATATCACATCGGAGAAATTCAATAAAATGCTGGAATATGACGGCATGCCGATGATATCGATCGCAGTAACTAAGGCAGACATTGGGCATACAAACTTCGGGGATATCTCGCTGCTTTTCTCAAAAGAGACAATCGATCCGAAAAACCGGAAGAATAAGGTATACAGCGCAGACGCCTGGACACCCACCTTCCCGAAGGTAGAGTATGAGGAGAATAGAGAAGTTGGGAGAAAGATATATAGCCGGATCTATGATCTGACAGAGGATGTGCCGGAGGAATATGCACGGAAGGCAAGAACCCTGATTTCAAATTTAGAAGACGAGATGAATCGGAATGAGGGAGAACGGGGAGTCGTTGCGAAGGCAAAAGAAAATATGGGGATAAAAGCGGCTTACCTTGTAGAGAAGGGGATCGGCGTAGAAGAACAGACGAAAATAGAACGGAAGGAAATGAGCGAAGAGAAAAAAATAATATCCCAAAGAGTGATGGAAGAATTTGGAGATACGTTAGAGAGCCTGAAGAAGATTCCGCTGAAGGAGTTCTACGAAAATCAGGGGAAGCGTATTGCCGAGATCGCCAACGAGGTAACGGGAAGAACTGCCGACCCGTCGAAATGGAGAGAGAGCAGGCTTATACAAAACTATATTACCAGGACATTAAATGATGCATTGGAATATAAAGAAAATGGAGGATTACGGGAAGAGACGGTAAGGGATTACCAGGCAGAAGAGAGATATATTAAGGAGAGGACTGCAGGGAAAGAATTTGAGGATTGGGTAGAAAATTTATTCACAGGAATTGAGAAAGGAAGAGGGATTCGGAATAGCAAAGACCCGTATACCCCGTCGGGGAACAGAAGGGCGTTCCGCCAGACCCACTACGAAGTAAACGCCCAGAATATAGTAAAGGCAATGCTGGAGGATGGAGATGCGAAAAACAATGCGGGATTTAGCGCAGGTATCAAAACTCTTCGTGCGGCGGCATCGGAAGAATTTAAGAGCATTCAGGGAATCAAAGGAGAGTCTGGTCGGCTGCAAGAGATAGAAACAGCAGAATATCAGGGGTATCTGGATGGATTAAGTGACCGTCTTGGTCGTGTGGTAACGGAGATAAGGGATTCCAGAAAGAAAAGCTCGTATGGGAATGAATTCCTAGAAGCCGACCAAATAGCAAAGGCTATTGAGGAATCCTGTGAAAATCCCACGACGGAAAATATTCAAAAGACTTTAAAAGAATGGGGATGGACGGCTACACAAGCGCAGGCAGAGGAGATTGCGGCGATCATCGACGATGTAAGGAAGATGCCGGTCAATATGTTCGAGGCCAAGCCCCAGAGGGTAGTGGGGTACGATGAGATAAAGGCGGCGGTCATTCCTTATGATCTGGATGAGAGGACAAAGAAGAATATAGAGAGACTTGCGGCCAGATACCATTTTGAGATACGCGAGTATGAACGGGATAATAGCGAGAGCAGAAAGAACGCAGTAAACGGAATAGAAGGAATTAGATTTTCCTTGAAGGAAACCTCAGAAGCCAATTACGAAGAACTCCAGGAGGAAAACAAGAGCTTAAAAGAGATGAACAGTATCCTTGGAGGAATGCTGAAGGCGGCAAGGGGCATGGGGCCGGACACAGATGCTATCCGCGCGGTAGGAAGAAAAATCCTGAAGGATTATCACTCTGACTATAGCCTGAAGACGTTCGCAGACAACATGACAAGCCTGTGGAATTACATTGCCTATGCGAAGAATGTCAATGCGGATGAGGTGGCGGCGGCCACCACAAATATGGCAAAAGGGATCCTGGAACAATCCCGGGAGAACATGAACCAGGAGTATGCGGATCAGTATCAGTATTTGGTGAGGGAAGTGCGGCGGATGAAGCTGGCGGTGCCGGAAGATTTCCGAGGGGACTTCGACCAGGTAGGAGGATATGGGGCGTTCCGAAAAAAGTACTTTGGCACCCTGCTTCTGGGAAAAGACGGAGGAAGCATTGATTCCTATTATCAATCTCTTGCTGAGAGATACCCGGAGCTGTTTGACGAGACAGTCTACACAAACCCGGCAGACCAGTTAATTCATATCGCAGAAGTGATGGACAGCTTAAAACCCCAATATGAAAACCCGTACGGCATGAGCTTAGATGAGGCAGCGGCAGACCTGGCACACCAGATATACCAGTCTTACTTTGACATTGAGGCAGGGAAAGGCTCCATTGACGCCATCCGAAGGGAGGTAGTAGACCGGGAACGGAAGAAGTATAAAGAGTACCGGCAGAAATACCGGGACGAATTCAAGAAGATGAAAGCGGAGTACCGGGGACAATTCATGGAGCGCCGTCGGGAGAACTTTGAAAAGAAACGATATTCCCAGAATATTGAGAAGACGGCTCGCCGCTTAAGTAACTGGCTCCTCAAGCCGACAGACCAGAACCATATCCCGCAGGAACTGAGAAGAGCGGTTGCAGAATTTCTGAATACAATTGATATGAGCAGCAAGGAGCGGAATGTAGAGGGTGAGCTGACGAAGCGGACGCTGAAATGGAAGGCGCTGTCACAGGCTTACAGCAATATCATAAAGGCTGAGGCAGAAGGGAAGGGCGCAGAAGCTTTCCTGGAGATTGATCCGGACATTGTGCCGATGCTGGACAATTTTATCAACAGGACAGACCAGGTGCTGCTGGCGGATATGAGCCTTCAGGACATGAAGGACCTGAACAAAGTGATAACGGCGGTAAAAAAATCGGTGGAGAGCGCCAATGAACTGCTGTCCACAGAACGTTATAAAAAGGTATCCGATATGGCAGAGGCATTCCTGCAAGAGAATTCCGCGAAAAAAAGCCGAAAGGACAGTCCTTACAGGGCGCCGAACATGGTGAGGAACTTCATCAACCTGGATATGATTGATTCCCGCACCTACTTCCATACATTGGGAGACGCTGCAATGGATATATATGGGGCATTGCGCAGCGGCCTGGACAAGAAAATCCGTAATGTCAAGGAAGCCCAGGATTATATCAAGAAGCTGGTCGGGGATACAGACATCAAGGAATGGACAGGGAAGAAGGCTAAGCTGCACGCGTTCAAGACGGAAGCCGGCGAGGAACTGAGGCTGACTACCGCGCAGGTTATGAGCCTGTACCGCCTGATGCAGCGGCAGCAGGCAAAAGAGCACATCCTGATTGGGGGAGTAGTATCGGAGCGGACAGTTGCCAGGGATGAGAAGAACAAGAGGACGGTGTCAAAGAGCGACAAGCCTGTAAGGATTACGCCGAAGGATCTGGCACAGATTACGGAAACACTGACGCCAGAGCAGAAGAAAATTGCAGACGGGATCACGGAATTTTTTACAACCACTACGTCCGCATGGGGGAACGAGGTATCCATGGAACTATACGGGTATAGGAAGTTCTCGGCAAGGGATTACTTTCCGATAGTGTCTAATAGGAACTATGTGAATTCCAGCAGCGGAGATCAGCAAAGAAATGTGCAGACACTGAAAAACATGGGCAGCACGAAATCTACCGTGCCCCACGCAGACAATCCCATCGTGATTCAGGATATTTTTGACGTGTATGCGCGGCAGGCGGATCAGATGTCTAGCTATAACGCGTTTGTGGTGCCGCTGACGGATCTGCAAAAGTGGTATAACTATCGGGGGATGCCGGACAGTAAATATCAAAATTCTGTGAAGCAGGCTATTGAAAGGGTAATGGGAGGAAACGGGAAGAAGTATCTAGACACCTTGGTAAGGCGCATCAATAGTTCGGCAGAGCAGGACATGGGAGAAGCGGGAGGCAGGTCCATGGCAGCCAAAATGAAATCAGCGGCCGTAGGAGCCAATCTGCGTGTAGTCTTCCAGCAGCCGACAGCGATTGTAAGGGCGGCGGCCGTGATCGACCCTAAGTACCTGATCCAGGGGATGGCAAAACGGGCAAACCTGGAACAGATGCGAAAGTACGCGCCCATTGCCCAGTGGAAGGACTGGGGATACTTTGAGATGGATACGGGACGCCAGATGAAAGACATCATCCTGGATAATGAAGGCTTGCGAGATAAAGCGATGGAGCTTGCCGGGAAGGCGGACAACATCACATGGGGCAGGATATGGAATGCGGCGGTGGCTGAGACAAGGGATAAGACAGACCTGAAATATGGAAGCGAAGAATTCTATCAGGCAGCAGGGAGGCGGTTCTCGGAGATCATCGATCAGACTCAGGTAGTAGACTCCATCCTGCATCGCTCCAGCGCGATGATCCAGGGGAGCTGGATGATGAAGACGGCAACGTCCTTCATGTCGGAACCGCTGAAAACCTATAACATGCTGTACGACGCAGTAGTCAACACAAAAGGCGGAAGAAAAGCGACGGCTAAGAGAGTAGCCAAGGTATACACGATTGTTACCATTTCCAATGCACTGAATGCAGTTATGCAGACGCTGGTAGATGTCTGGAGAGACGATGATGACGAAACGGCATGGTTTGATGCGCAGACCTGGAAGGAAAACTTTATGAGTAACATCAATCCTCTCGGATATTTCCCGTTCCTGAAAGAAATCCCGTCCATCATCCAAGGGTATGATGTGGACAGGCCAGAGATGACTGGAATCGTAGATGCAATACAGCACGGATTAAAGTGGGGAAAATATTTTGCGGGAGACTCCCAGTATACTCTGCCAGGGCTGATGAAGGACGCGCTGAAACCGCTCAGCACATTAACTGGGGTTCCGTTGAATGCCGCAGTCCGGGAAGTAGAGAGTATGGGGGACATTGCCGTCTGGATTTACCGGCACGCCACAGGAAAAGAGAGCGTCC